>JBBQHW010000093.1:0-8661 GCA_038324335.1 Holophagales bacterium | reverse complement strand
AACGTGGACGTGGCCGAGGAGATGGTGAACATGATCATCGGCCAGCGGGCCTACGAGGCGAACTCGAAGACCATCCAGACCGTGGACAGCATGCTGGGCCTCGTGGCCAACCTCAAGCGCTCCTAGGACTACCTGGATGCGTGCCATTGCCCTGCTTCTGTTCGCACCCGCACTGGTGGCCCAGGCCCCGGTCTCCCGGACCGAGCGGCTGGCCGACGCGGCCCTGGCCTTCGCCAATGCGGAGGCCAAGAAGCTGGGCGGCGAGCACAGCTTCAGGGTGGCCCAGCCCCCTCGGGTGCCTGTGACGCGGCCGGGAACCATCACCTTCGAGCCCTCCCACCTCAGCAAGCGGGAGCCCCTGGGCCGGTTCTTCGTGGTGCTGGCCCTCAAGGTGGACGGCGAGAAAGTGGGCATGGTCCGAGTGGATCTTGAAGGCAAATGGGTGGGCACGGTGCTGCGCGCCAAGGGCGAACTGGTCCGCAAGACCGAGCTCGGCGCCGACCAGGTGGAGCACAGCCCCTTCGAAGGCGTACCTCCGGAGGGGGCCCTGATGGAGCTGCCGGAAGGCCAGCGCCTCATGCGCACCGTGGCTGCCGGCAAGATTCTGACCCGGGCGGACCTGGAGGCGATTCCCCTGGTGGAATCCGGCGACAAGATTCGCCTGACAGCAACCCATGAATCCCTCACCGTCAGCGTCGATACCACGGCCCGTAGCCGGGCCGGCAAGGGTGACCGGGTGCGCCTGGAGTCTCCCGGCGCCCGGCGCCAGGTCACAGCCATCGTCACCGGCCCCGGCGAGGCGCGGCTGCAGTAGCAGCCTGCCCCGTTTCTCCCCTTGGCTGGAACGGCATCCGACCGTATTCTGGTTCCTTGCGCAAGGAGGAGCCCATGGCTCATGAGGGTCACGAACACGGACCAGACTGCAACCACGAGCATGACGATTCCTTCGAGATCGAGGTCGTCGAGTTGGAAGACGAGAACGGCGAAAAGGAAGAGTTCGCGATCCTGGAAGAGCTCGAGTTCGAGGGCCGCAACTTCGCCATCCTGGCGCCCCTGGCCGAGCTGCAGGCCCAGGAAGAGGGCACTGCGGATCCCGAGGCCGGTTTGAGCCTGGAAATCTTCGAGGTCAAGGACGACATGTTCACCCCGTTGGAAGACGAGGAACTGGCCGAGCGCCTCATGAAGCACCTCGACGAGCAGGAAGCCAAGCTCAAGGCCGAAGAAGAAAAGGACTAAGACCCTCCCCAGGCGCTGACGAAGGCCCCCGGCTGGGGGCCTTCAGCGTTTCTTCCGGGCCTTGACGGTGGGGCTCATCCGGATGAGGGGCGGGAAGGGCAAGTCCAGGTCCAGTTCCGCGGTCCACTCCTCGTAGCCGTCCAGCTTGATGGACATCCGCTGTGGATTCCCGGAGGGGATGGGAAGGGTAGGCAGGGGGGTCCTGCCCATGAGGATCCCGTTGAGGTACACCTCGGCACCCGGGGGATCCGTGACCACCGCGATGGCACTCGAGGCTGCCTCCAGCACGACCAGCAAGTTCCGGTCGCCGGGCTTCACCTCCTGGGTCCTGGGCTGGTACCCGCCCTTCTCCAGTCGGAGGAGTTTGCCCTGGCCCTTCCCCACCTCGATCTTCAAGGGGGTGGTGCCCTGGAGTTTGCCGTCGAGGACCACATCCGCCCCCGCCGGGGCAGAATTGACTTCAAGGACATGCGTGCTCTTTGGCGTCATGACCACCAGGCGCGCCCCCAACAGCACCAGCAGAACCGCTCCAGCCAGGACCAGGGTGCGGGGTGTCCATGGGATCGGTTTTTTGAATGGAGCCACTGGCTCCTTGATGGCCGGGACGGGTGGATCATACATGGGGGGCTTAGGCGCCGTGGGTTCGGATTCCTGGCCGGAACTGGGGACCAGAGCCTTCGCAAATTTGTCTGCACCATCCCTGGTTTCCAGGGGCATGGGGCCCGACTGGCGGAGGACCGCAGCGGGGTTGGCGCGCGCGTTCACTGCCCTGGTGTGTTCTGCCTCCCCGGAATCCATCCCGGAAGGGGCGGAATCCGGGGGGTGCGGGGCGACTGGGTCGGCGCCCGGAACCAGGGTCGGGAACTCCTGGGTGCCGGAATAGGGAGAATCACCCTCCACGTAGTCCAGCAGTTTGACCTTGAGGTCGTCGGCGAGTCCGGAGGCTCTCACCACGGCAGCCATGAAACTGGGCAGATCCTGGTAGCGCTCTTCCGGTGCCTTGGCCAAGGCCTTGCTGAAGACGGCCACCAAGGCCGGGTTCATGGACTCGGGTATGGTGGGAGGCTCGTGGACGATGCGATAGAGGGTCGAACCCACGCTGGTGCTCCGGAAGGGCAGGAGCCCCGTCACCACTTCGAAGACCGTGATGGCGAACGCGTAGCGGTCCGTGACCGGGGTGGCCTCCCCGCCGATGAGCAGTTCGGGCGCGGTGTAAGAGGGCGTTCCCACCATCATGCCGGTCTGGGTCAGGTGCGATTCGTCCCGCCGGGCGATGCCGAAATCCATGAGCTTGAATCGGCCATCCTTGCTGACGAGGATGTTCTCGGGCTTGATGTCCCGGTGGATGATCCCGGCGCTTTCCGCGGCCAGAATGGCCCCCATCCCCTGGATCATGAGGCGCAACCCCATGTCCAGGGGCAATCTGGACTTGATGAGCCGGGCCAGGCTGCCGCCATCAATGAATTCCATGGCCAGGAAGGGTCCCACCTGGGGATCCTCGCCTACATCGAACACAGTCACGATGTTGGGATGGTTCAGCCGGGCCGAGATCTCCGCCTCCCGCTGGAAACGGTCCATGGTCAGGGCGCGGTCCTCGCCGACATCCTTGACAATCTTGATGGCCACCGGCCGTTTCAGCAGGGGGTCCTGGGCCAGGAACACCATACCCATGGCTCCATGGCCGATCCGATGCTGAATCTGATAGCGGCCGATGGTGGTCGGTTCGGGGTGCATGGTCAACCGTTGAATAATCCATCGTAGCCGATCGCCTTGGGTGCGAGTGCCCATTACGGGACATCCCTCCCCGGCCCTGCCGTATCCTGCAAGGATGCCATCCGATCCCGTTCGCTTCGAAGGCCGAGTGCTCTTTCTTACGGAGGATCCGGCACGGATCCTCCGCCAGCTGGCGGGCGAGGACCTGGATCCGGCCGACACCGGCCCCCTGCGGGATCAGATCAGCACGGACGAGATCACGCCGGCCTTCATCTGCTACCACTTCGACGAGAAGTTGGGCGACTTCCTCTACCTCGGCCTTCAATGTGGCGGCACCTTCCCGGTGAAGGAAGGCGCAGTGCGGGCGGGCGACTTCGCGGTCAGCGTGGCCGGCAAGCGTCGGGGCAAGGGCAGCAGCCGCGAGGCCAGTCCCTACGCGGAGCTCTGCGCGGGCATCCGGCTGGTGATCGCCGAAAGCTTCGAGCGCATCTACCGCCAGAACGCCCAGAACCTCGGCCTGCTGACCGCCACCGACTTCGGCCTGATCCCGCGCATCCGACGGGGCGAAGCCATCCCCCTGGCGGAGTTCACCGCCGGGCTGGATGAGGTCACCGCCGAGATCGTCCGCCGGGGCGGACTCTTCCCCTACAACGCCGCGCGTCTCCGGGGCGAGGTGGTGCCGCCGCTGCCGGCCCATGGACCGCGCCCGATGACCTATGCTGAAAAGCTGCTGGCGCGGCACGCGGTGGTGGACGCTGCCGCCGGAATCGTGGGCGTTCCCGCCGTCCGGCCCGGGGACGGCCTCTTCGTGCGGGCCGATTGGCGTTTCAGCCACGAGTACGTGACGCCCATGGCTGCGAGCTTCCTGGAGCAGGCCCTGGGGCCTGACGCCGTCCTGCGTGAACCCGGGAGCATCCTAGCCTTCCGCGACCACCTCACCTTCCTGCACCACAGCATGGTGCCAGCGCACCGGGCCATGGGCCTGCTGACCGTGGCCGAGCGCCTGAAACCCGCCCAGGAGGCCTTCTGCGCGAAGCACGGCATCCGGCTCCACGGCGAGCTGCCGGACGGCTCCGGCAGCGAGGGCATCTGCCACGCCATCATGGCCGAGCGCTACGTGCTTCCGGGCCAGGTGGTGGTGGGCACGGATTCGCACACGCCCCATGCCGGGGCCCTGGGCTGCCTGGCCTTCGGCGTGGGCACCACGGACATCGCCTGCGCCTGGGTGACCGGGGACGTGCGTGTCACCGTGCCGCCCACGTTGCGGGTGGGCCTGCGGGGGCGGGTGCGGGCCGGTGTCTCGGCCAAGGACCTCGTCCTGCATCTGCTGGCCCAGCCCTTCATCCGCGAAGGCGGCGCCCTCGGCCACGTGATCGAGTACCAGGGCGAGGGCCTGCTGGGCCTGGATACGGATGAACGGGCCACCCTCACCAACATGGCGGCGGAGATCGGCGGCTTCACCGGGCTTATCGCGCCCGATGCGGAAACCCTGCGCTTCATCCGGGAGCGTCGTGGCGTGGAGCTGGTGCAGGAGCCCTGGATGAGCGGTGACGAGGGCGCCGAGTACGCGCACACGCTGGAGGTGGACTGCACCGCCCTCGGCCCCATGCTGGCGCGTCCGGGAGATCCCGGCAACGGCGTGGCCCTGGCGGAGCTGGGCGAGCGGGGCATGGCCGTGCCCATCCACATCGCGTACCTGGGCAGCTGCACCGGGGGCAAGCGCGAGGACCTGCGCCGCGCCTTCGAGGTGGTGAGTGTGGCCGCGCGGGCGGGCCGCCGGGTGCCGGAGGGCGTGGCGTTTTTCGTGCAATGCGGCAGTGAGGACGTACGGCAGTACGCGCAGGAACAGGGTTGGCTGGCGGCCTTCGAGGCCGTGGGGGCCGTGGTGCTGGGCAGCTCCTGCGGCGCCTGCATCAATGCGGGTCCCGGCGTCTCCACCCGGCCCGACCAGGTAACCATCAGCGCCATCAACCGCAACTTCCCAGGCCGCAGCGGCCCCGGCCAGATGTGGCTGGCCAGCCCCGCCACCGTGGTCGCCAGCGCCCTGGCGGGACGCATTGTCGGGGCCTGAAAACCGCTCTGGAACAACCAGTGGCTCACCATCAGCCAGGAGACCGTTAAGGTGGATTCAGGGCACCGGCGCCACTTCGCCTGCCCACCTTCGGGAGATCCCCCCTTCATGCGATCACTCAGCCTCTGCTCCCTGGTGCTTGCTTCTGGATGGCTGTTCGCCGGAAGCACCGATCCAGCTGCCTTGCTCCCGGAGCCACAGCCCAAGGAGCCGTCCAAGGTTGCCTTGATGGGCTCCCCGGTTGACCCGGATCGGTTCGCCAACCTGCCCCGGCTGCTGCTGGATGATGCGGGGCACGTGCTCCGGGCCGCGGGCTCCTGGGGTCATTCAGACTGGGCCACGGCCTGGACCGGCGCCGCCGTGGTCCTGGGCACCGGATTGCTGCTGGACCACGCCGTGGACCAGACCGTGGTGAGAAATGCCATCGGGTCCACGGATCGCATGGCCAAGCTCTTCGAGAATCTGGGCGGTCCGCCCAGCGTGCTCATCGCGGGGGGCCTCTACCTCGGCGGGATCGTCTTCAAGGATCCCGAGGTGCGGGCCACAGGCATCGATACCATGGTGACGATGGGGGTCGCCCAGCTCATGATTGCCCTGCCCCTGAAACTGCTGGTGGGCCGATCCAGGCCCTATACCGACCAGGGGACCCACGATTTCCACCCTCTCACCGGCGGACAATCCTTTCCCTCCAGCCACACCATCCAGGCCTTTTCCCTGGCCTCGGTCATCTCGGCCCACGCGGACCAGCCCTGGGTGACGGGACTCTCCTACGGGCTGGCGGGCCTCGTGGGCCTCTCTCGGGTGGAACAGCGTCAGCACTTCCTGTCCGACGTGGTGGCCAGTGCCGTGATCGGAACTTTCGTGGGGAAGACCGTGGTGGCCCACAACCAGACCATTCGGGCGGAAGCGCGCTCGAAGGTGACGGTGTCCTTCGCCCCCATGGTCGGGCCAGGCAACTACGGCTTCAGCCTCACTGCGAAGTTCTGAACCACATCGACCAGAGGAACGCGAGGAAGGTGCCCACGGAGCTCAGGCTGAAGACGAGCACGGCAGCCGCGGCGCAGTCCTTGGAAATCTTGATGGCCGGATGGAGCTCGGGATGCAGATGGTCGAGGGCCTGTTCCAGGGCCGTGTTGAAGAGTTCCGCGGCCAGCACCAGCCCGCAGTTCAGCAACAGCAGGGCCCACCAGATGGCCGCGGGGCGCAGGGCGATCAGCAGCAACCCCACCCCCAGCGCCATGAGGCACTGGCACCGGAAGCTGGCTTCCAGCCGCCAGGCGGCCGCAAGGCCCTGGAGGCTGAAGGAGAGGCGTTTGTGGAATGGCAGGTTCTTCATGGGCGCCCTTGAGGGAGATCCCAGTGTGACACCGGAGCCTGCCGAGCCCAGGACTCCGCTTCAATTTGAATCTGTGTGAAGCTGTGCCATCGGTGGACCAACGCTTGCCAAGGAATGCCTCCATGACTGATCCCGTCCAGGCCGCCCGCTACCGTGCCCTTCTCTTCGCAGGCCTCACGCGCGACAGCGCGCCATCTCTGGAGCGCAGCGACCGCGTCGTGATCGTGGATGTCGCCAACCAGCGCCTCGGTCTGCTGGAAGGCGGCCACCTGGTCTTCCAAGCGCCCATCTCCACGGCGAAAAACGGTCTGGGCGGCGAGGAGGGTTCGTATCGCACGCCCACGGGCTGGCATCGTGTTCACAGCCGCATCGGCGCCGGGGCTGAGGTCGGTAGCGTGTTCCGGCACCGCGTGGCCACGGGGGAAGTGTGGCGCGGTGAAGCCAGGGACGAGGACCTGATCCTCACCCGCGTGCTCACCCTGGATGGCCTGGAGGAGGGCTGGAACCGCGGGCCGGGCCGGGATTCGCTGGAACGCTTCATCTATCTGCACGGCACCAACCAGGAGGGACAGCTGGGCGTGCCTGTGTCCCACGGCTGCGTGCGCCTGGCCAACGCTGCCGTCCTCGATCTCTTCGACCGTGTGGCGGAGGGCGATGCCGTGCTCATCGCCGAGGATTTAATCGGTGACGGCCTGGGTCTCGGCCGCTTGCATTTCGCGGGCGTGGCGGGCAGCGGCATGAGCGCCCTGGCCCAGTTCGTGGCCATGAAGGGGGGCCGGGCCAGCGGCAGCGACCGTAGTTTCGATCGGGGCCAGCGGCCGGAGGCCCGGGCCCTGCTGGAAGGTTTGGGCGTGGTGATTCACCCCCAGGATGGTTGTGGAATGGAAGGCGACTGCTCGGCCCTGGTGATCTCCACGGCGGTGGAGGAGGAGGTGCCGGACGTGGCGGCGGCCCGGCGTCTGGGCGTGCCCGTGCTGCATCGCTCGGAGTTGCTGGCGCATCTGGTGGCCCGGTACCGCACCGTGGCGGTGACGGGCACCAGTGGCAAGTCCACCACCGTGGCCATGCTCTTCGAGCTCCTGCGGGGCGCGGGGCGCGATCCCTCCGTCATCACCGGCGGCGAGCTGGTGGCCCTGCAGCGCGAGGGGCGCTGGGGCAATGCCTGGGCCGGTGGTTCCGATCTGCTGGTCATCGAGGCCGACGAAAGCGATGGCAGCGTCGTGCGCTACCACCCCGCCGTGGGCGTGCTTCTCAATCTCCAAAGGGACCACCAGGAGATGGACGCCGTGGCGGCGCTGTTCCGTCCCTTCCGCGCCCAGCTGCGTGAGGCGGCCATCGTGGGCGAGGCGGAAAACCTGCGCGAGTTCGCCGTCGGGGCCACGGTCTTCGGCTTTGGTGAAGGGGCAGGGATGCAGGCTGAAGCGCTTTCACTGGGCGCGGCAAGCTCCGCTTTCCGCGTCGGAGAAACAGATTTCAGGTTGCCTGTTCCAGGCCTGCACAACGTGGAGAACGCGCTCGCGGCCATCGCCGCCTGTGCGGCGCTGGGCGTGCCGCTGGGGGCCCTGGTGGAGCCCCTGGCCGCCTTCCAGGGCGTGGCGCGGCGCTTCCAGGTGCTGGGCACACGCGCCGGCGTCACCGTGGTGGACGACTTCGGCCACAACCCGGCCAAGGTGGCGGCCTCCATCCGCACGGCCCATTTGCGTGTGCAGGCCCAGGTTGGGCGCGTGCTGGCGGTGTTCCAGCCCCACGGCTTCGGCCCCCTGAAATTCCTGCGCGCGGACTTCGTGGACACCTTCGCCACAGAACTGGCCCCTGATGACCGCCTCTGGTTCCTGGACGTGTTCTACGCTGGTGGTACCGCCGCGCGGGACATCACCAGCGCCGACGTGATTGCCGACCTCGCCGCCCGCGGCGTGGCCGCGGAGTTGGCACTTTCCCGGGAATGGCTCGCGGACCGTCTGGCGGCCGAGGCCCAGGCGGGGGATCTGATCCTGGTCATGGGCGCCCGGGATCCCTCGCTCACGGAGCTGGCAATGGACATTCTGGAGACACTGAATTCCTAGCCAAGCAGGGTCCACCACTGAGGAAACCGATAACAACCAATTCAGCCAACGATGAACACCGATGAACACCGATGAACACCGATGAACACCGATCAAAAGCTGACCTGCTTATCGGCCTTGATCCGCTTCATCTTTGAGGATGAGTTGGCTGTAAGTCAGGGTTGAGCAGCAAGTAGGAGCAGTGGACACCCATTGTCGATAGGCGGGAAGCACTCTTGGGCCGGGTTTAGCGTCCCGGGAGG
>JBBQHW010000092.1:0-8930 GCA_038324335.1 Holophagales bacterium | reverse complement strand
AGTGGGATCGCGGAGGCGCCACTCTCCGCCTGACGCACCCTGCCCCGCAGGGTGCTCCCACTCGCCCTTCGGGCTCGCGGAGTCGGAGCCTCTGTGGCGCCGAACAAGACCGGCACACGGCGAAGCCGGGTGCGTTCGAATCCCGCCCCGGTTTGTCGACGCCAACGACGCAGTACGACCCCATTTCTGTGGAATCTTGCCTCCGACAACTCGGGGAAACAGTGCATCGAGTGTGACGGCCCCCGAGGTTCCCTTCCGCTAAGATCCCCCCATCGGAGGAACCATGCGCCTGTCCTTGCCCACCCTGGCCCTTGCTCTCGTGGCCCTGCCTTTCCATGCCCAGGCTCCTGCGCCCGCGCCCACTCCCGTGCCCTCTCCCGCTCGTGGTACCGCGATCCCGGCCGCCATCGTCAAGCCCCCGGCGCCGCCCGTGGTGCCGGACAGCGAGCCCAAGCCCTACGACAAGGTCATCACGGCGGAGGCCAAGACCCAGGCGGGCCTCTTCAAGGTGCATCACCTGAAGGGCAAGCTCTACTTCGAGATCCCCAAGGAGCTCCTGAACAAGCAGCTGCTCATGGTGGCCACGGCCGCAGAGGTGCCCGCCGGCGCTGACCACGTGGGCCGCGCCGTGAACGAGGACGTGGTCCGCTTCCTGTTGAAGGAGAACAAGGTCTACTTCCAGACCGTGTCCCACGCCTTCGTGAGCGAACCGAGCCACCCCATCGCCACGGCCGTGGAGGCTTCGCAGCGGGACACCGTGCTCCTGGCCTTCCCGGTGGAGGCCTTCGCCAAGGATGGTGCCCCGGTCATCGAGGTGACCAGGCTCTTCACCGCCGAGGTGGGCAGTTTCACCGCCCGCCAGGTGGTGAACGCGGCGTCCATGGACCCCAGCCGCAGCTTCGTGGACCGCACCAAGGCCTTCGCCGGCAGCGTGCGCGTGGATGCGGTGCACACCTACTCCCTGATGCCCGCGGTGATTCCCGGTTTCCCGCCCCTGCCCGGCCAGCCCCAGCCCCCCGCGCGCAGCGCTTCCGTGTCCGTGGCCTACAACATCGTGCAGCTGCCGGCCGCGCCCATGATGCCCCGCCTCATGGACGACCGCGTCGGCTTCTTCGGCCTCTCCCGCCTGGACTATGGGAGCCCCGAGCACGAGACCAAACGCGAGCGGCTCATCTCCCGCTGGCGCCTGGAGAAGAAGGACCCGGCGGCAGCGGTGAGCGAACCCGTGAAGCCCATCGTCTGGTACATCGACAAGGCCACGCCGGCCCAGTGGGTGCCCTTCGTGAAGAAGGGCGTAGAGGCCTGGAACGTGGCCTTCGAGGCCGCCGGCTTCAAGAATGCCGTGCAGGCCCGGCCCTTCCCCACGGCGGCGCAGGATCCCGAATTCGATCCCGAGGATGTGCGCTACAGCGTCATCCGCTGGGTGCCTTCGCCCGTGCCCAACGCCTATGGCCCCCACCTCAGCGATCCCCGCAGCGGCGAGATCCTCAACGCCGACATCGTGATGTACCACAACATCCAGCAGCTCCTGCGGAACTGGTACGTCACCCAGGCCGGGGCCGTGGACCCGCGGGCCCAGGCGCTGCCCCTGCCCGACGACCTCATGGGCGACCTCATCGCCTTCGTGGTCACCCACGAGTGCGGCCATTCGCTGGGCTTCCGCCACAACATGAAGTCCAGCTCCCTCTACCCCTTCGAGAAGCTGCGCGATCCCAAGTGGCTGAAGGAGATGGGCCACGTGGCCACCCTCATGGACTACAGCCGCTTCAACTACCTGGTGCAGCCCGAGGACCAGGTCGATCCCAGCCTCCTCATCCCCAAGATCGGCCCCTACGACATCTTCGCCGTGCAGTGGGGCTACACGCCCATCCCCACCGCGAAGACGGCCCAGGAGGAAGTGGCCACCCTCAACGCCTGGGCCAAGGTGCAGGACACCAAGCCCTGGCTGCGCTTCAGCACCCCCAAGGCCGAGTTGGGCGACTACGGCGAGAACACCGAGGCCGTGGGCGATGCCGATGCCGTGAGCGCCACTACCCTCGGCACGAAGAACCTGCAGCGCATCGTGAAAATGCTGCCGAAGATGGCCATCCAGCCCGGCAAGGATGATCGCGCCCTCGAGGAACTCTATGACGCCTCCATCTGGCAGTGGAACCTCGAACTCGGGCACGTGGCCGTGATCGTGGGCGGCTACGACAGCCAGAACAAGCATGGCGAACAGGCGGGCGCCGTCTTCACGCCCGCCACCAAGGCCCAGCAGGCCCGGGCCGTGAAGTTCCTGAACGACCAGCTCTTCAGGACCCCCACCTGGCTGTTCGAGCCCGCCATCACCGAACGCCTCAACCCCATGGTGCCCTCGGCCCGGCTGCTCAGCACCCAGCGCTTCGTGCTGCGCTCCCTGCTGGATCGCGCCCGCACCTCGCGCCTTCAGGCCCAGGAGACCGCCGCCGGCGACAAGGCCTACCGCGTGGCCGACCTGTTGGCGGATCTGCGCAGCGGCATCTTCACCGAGGTGGCGGCGGGCGCCAGGGTGGAGCCCCTGCGCCGCAACCTCCAGCGCACCTACCTGGCCCAGCTCGACGAACGCCTCAACGCCAGCACCGGCCCTGCCCTGCCCGTCGGCTTCACGGGCGTGACCTTCCCCTTCGGCAACGCCATGGACGATACCCGTGCCGTGGTGCGGGGCGAGCTGAAGGGCCTGGCCTCGCTCTTCAAGGCCAAGGCCGCCCTGGCGGGCGAGCGCACCCAAAAGGCCCACCTGGAGGAGCTGCACGACCTGGCGCTGCGCGCCCTGGATCCCAAGGTGGCGCCCAACCTGGCACCGGCCCAGATGCCCTTCCGCAGCGGCTTCTCCGAGGCGGACTGCTGGCCCTCGTACCCGCAGCCTGAATAATCAACCGGCGGTTCTTCGGCATCTGTCGACTGCGATTGGTCAGATCCGAAATTGAAGGATCCACCACGGAGGCACGGAGGGCACTGAGAAGTGAACACGGAGAAGGACAGAAGGATTTTCTCCGTGTTCCCTCCGTGATCTCGGTGTCTCCGTGGTGAATCTTTTCCCACGGCTCCTGGGTGCCCTCACCCGCCAGCCTTGCCCACCATGGGCACGAAGCGCACCGGCAGCACCGCCTGGGTCTCCAGGCCCTGCTGCCGCTTGCGCAGCAGGTAGAGCTCCTGGGCGCCACTCCGGGCCCCCACGGGAATGATCATCCGGCCCCCCACCTTGAGCTGGTCCACCAGGGCCTGGGGCACCGCCTCAGGGGCGCAGGTGACGATGATGGCGTCGAAGGGCGCGGCCTCGGGCCAGCCCAGGTAGCCATTCCCAGCCCGCACCCGCACGTTGGCGCAGCCCGTGCGCCGCAGGTCGCCCTCGGCCCGCTGGGCCAGGGCGGTCACGATTTCGATGCTGAAGACCTCCGCCACCAGATCCGCCAGCACGGCGGCCTGGTAGCCCGAGCCCGTGCCGATCTCCAGCACGCGGTCCTTGGGCTTCGGGGCCAGCGCCTCGGTCATGAAGGCCACCACGTAGGGCTGGGAGATGGTCTGCCCATGGCCGATGGGCAGGGGCCCGTCCTCGTAGGCCCGGTCCCGCAGTGACGCAGGGACGAACTCATGGCGGGGCACCCGGCTCATGGCCGCGAGCACGCGGGCCTCCGTGACACCCCGGGCCTGGATCTGCTCCCGCACCATGCGCACCCGCGCCGTCGCGAAGGCCAGCTCCTCGGCAGGGGTCGGCGGCAGGCCAGGCTCTGATTCGAAGCTCCCGAGGGTCATCATCAACACCGCTCCCCGCTGCCAGCGCATGACCATGAAGGTACTCCCATCTCCGCTCCATGCCAGCGCGCCTCCCCTGGTGGGGGGAGGCGCGTGGTGTTTGAACCGACACCAGGGCTTCAACCCAGGGTGAGTTCCAGGCTGCCGGCCATGCTGCCGGTCCAGCTGCGCAGCCGCCACACTTCGATGAGGGCCTTGGCCTTGGCTGAGCCCGCGAAGGCCTGGTTGAAGCTCGCCGACACCACCTGTCCACTGTGATCCACTTTCAGTTCGAGCACCGTGCCGGCGGGCAGGGTCGAGAGGGCCGCGGCCAGTGCCGGATCCAGCAGCCGGGCCGTGATTTCGCGGCGGAGGTCCCGGGGATCCGAGGTGCCGGTGATGCCGGAAAATGCGAGGATGCGGAGGCCGGGCGCGACCTTGGCCTTTTCCTGGCGGGCCTTGTCATCCTTCTCCATCAGTTCGTCCGCCGCGGAAGCCGGGGCCGCATGCTTCTGCATGGGCGCGGGGGAATTCAGCGACATCGAACGGCTCACGACACCGCCCACCACACCGCCGATGATGCCGCCAGACGCGCCACCCACCGCCGCGTCAGAGACGCCTTCGGGCATGGGCAGGGGCTGGGTGACGGTGGTGCTGCCGCCGTGGTTGCGCACCTGAGTGTCCACGGCCACGAAGGAGGTGTAGGCCGTGAGCAGGTGGTAGGCCAGGCCCAGGCGCGTGACTTCCGCCTTGCGATCCGCATCCTGGCCGAACTGGTCGTAGTCCGAGAGCATCTGGATGCGCTGGCGGGCCCAGAGCTGGCGCAGGGCGCCGTGGTCATGGTCCTTCACCTTGCCCACCTCGAAGGTCTGGCTCCAAGGGCCTGCACCGCTCATGCCGCTGAGCGTGACGGTGCCCTTGGCCTCGCCCGTCCACTTGCCGAGGCAGATGACGGGCCGGTCGGCCAGCACGTCCGGCAGCTGCATGGGTTCGAGATCCTGGATGTGGAAGCCGTGGGTGGTGAGTTTCAGGTTCGTGAGTACCGGCGAGCTGACGTAGGCGCGGAAGCGCTCGGCTTCGGCGGCGGCCTGCTCGGGCTTGGTGATGACGAAGGCCTCGCCCTGGCCCGCGTGAGCCATGCCCTCGATGAGGTGGCGGTTCACGGAAGAACCGATGCCGAAGGTGAAGAGGTTGGCCGAGCCCAGATTCTTGCGGATGATGTCGAAGACCTGGCCATCGGCGCTGATGTAACCGTCCGTGGACACCACGAAGGTGCGCGAGATGCCGGGCAGGCGCGGGAGACCCAGCGCCTTCCGCAGGGCGCTGCCCAATTCCGTGCCGCCGCCGCCATTCTGGGCCCGCACGAAGGCCAGGGCCTGCTGGGCATGCTCCGGCGTGGCCTGTTGCGAGGCGGGCGACCACAGCGCCGCGCTGCCCTCGAAGACCATCACGTTGAAGAGGTCCTGGGGCCGCAGGCCCTGGATCATCTCCTGCATGAGCACCTTGGACACCTCGATGGGAAAGCCCATCTGGCTGCCGGACACGTCCATGATGAAGACGAATTCTCGGGGCGGCAGGTCCTTCGGAGTCACCCGCTTGGGCGGCTGCGCCATGAGCAGGAAGGTGTTCTCCTCCCTGCCCTGATCCAGCAGCAGGCCCGACTGCACGGCGCTGCCCGCCAACTGGTACTTCACGATGACGTCGCGGTTGCCGCCCTGGGCCTCCGAGGGATCCAGCCGCAGCGTGGCGTCGGCGCGGCCGTCGAAGGCGATGGCCGTCCGGTGCGTGTCGCAGCTCATGCGCTGGATGGGCAGGCCCGCCGCGAGCTTCACTTCCAGGTCGAAGGTGGTGGCGGGTTTCTCGCCCGCGTGGGTATAGGGATTGGCCACCCATTGTTCGCCGGTGGAGGAATCAGTGCCTGCCCTGCCCGCATAGCGCGGGCCCACCACCGTGGGGTAGACGAAGGCGTACGTGCCCTCCGTGGGCACCAGCAGTTCGGTGTAGGAAAGCTCCACGCGGATCTCGTCGCCGGGCAGGATGTTCGCCACGTTCATCTGGAACACGTTGGGCCGGTGCTGCTCTAGCAGCGAGGCGCTGCGGCCCTGGGCCTTGGCCTGCTCGTAGTCGGCCCGGGCCTGGCCCCGCTCCTTGATCTGGGCCTTGAGCACCCGCTCGCCGATGGTCATGGTCATGCCGTAGACCGCGGAGCGCGTGGAGCCCGGAAAGACATAGATTGCCTCGATGGCCTTGGTCCCGGTGTTGCGGTAGACCTGGGTCACCTTCACGTCGGCGATGACGCCCGCGATGGCCACCTTGGCCGAGGTGGATTTCAGGGGCAGCTGGTCCAGGGCGCTGTCGCCGCCCGGCACGAAGAAGTAGGGGGACAGCGTGGTGTCACCGCTCTCCGCGGGGGGCCTCAACTGCACCGGCATGGGCCGGCTGCGGGCCTGGGCATCCCCCTGGAATGCGACGGCGAGCCCGGCACAGCAGGCGAGCAGGGTGGTGGTGGAGCGGCGCAGCGACATGGTTTCCTCCCGGAAGTGCCGCACCGGAATGGCGCGGTTCAGGAGGGAATGCCGCGAGGATCAGTTCCCTTTCATCAGGGATCCGCTTATTTCGCGGTCGGGTAGATCCGCGCCCGGTAGCCATCCACGGGGCCGGTTTCGGGCAATCTGGCGGGCTCGGCCACGGGGGCCTTCAGCAGGTAGAGGTCCAGGACCTCGTCCACGGCGAGACGCAACTCGACGCGCCACTGGAGCAGGGGCTGTCCCCGGTCAGCAAGAAGGCGGATAGGCAGCACTTCGACACCCGCCGAGCTCCGCCGCAGGAGGGTCACGGACTGGCCCCGAGGCGCGCTCACCGTCACGCGGGTGCGGCCATCCGGCTGGGCCTCCAGCGCCCAGGCGGGCGGCGCCGGGGACGCCACGGCATTCGTCGCGAGACCACCCGCGGCCCTGGCCTTCGCGGCGGTGGGCGAAGGCGACGCCGCGACCACGCCACCCACCACACCACCGATCACGCCGCCGGAAACACTGGGGGCTCCCCCCGCAGCCTGGTCCAGGCTCGCGGCCTTTCGCTCCGGCGCATCGCTCCGCTTGGCAGCGACGATTTCCACCGCCGCCGCAGCTGCGGGGCGGGCCTCGGCCTTCTTGTCCAGTTGGTCCCGCACCTCCGCCCGGCGGAAATCCGCCTTCTCCTTCAAGCGGGCCGAGTCCTCCTCGGCCACGGCGGCATGGGCGGAGGGCATGGCCAGCGGCTTCGGAGTCGGAGCCGGGGGCGCGGTTGCCAGGGCTTCCTGGCGCGGCTGGTCCGCGTCCTTGGTGAGCTTGGCCGGGGCCGCTTGCCGCAATGCCGACACCGGAGCCTGGGCCACCACCGGGGCAGGCGCTTCCACGACTTTCGCCCCAGGCGCTCCGGGGGCCTTCGTCGCAGGTGCTTCCATCGCCTTCGCCGCGGGTTCCTTGGCGGTTTCTGTTCGCGCCACGGATGGCATGGCATTGGGGCTGCGCAGGTAGGCCAGGCCCGCCGTGGCCGCCACCATGAGGCTGGCCGCGGCGCCCAGAACTCCGGTGCGGCGCCAGAAGGGGACGATCTTCGGAGTGGCGGGCGAGACCAGCGCCGCCAGCAGTTGCGCCTTGGCCTCCGGATCGGTCAGTAATTCCCGAAGTGTTTCTTCGTCCAACAGGGCGTCGAAGATGGCCTGTTGGCCCAGGGCCGCGGTGAACAGGGCATTCCGCTCATCGGGGTTGAGCGTGCCCGTGGCGTAGCCGCCCAGCAGTTTTTCGGCCTCATTCCGCTTCATGGCGCCCCCCTTCCGGCGGCCGACCAGCTGCCGCCCAGCGCTTCCAGCAGCTGCTTCCGGCAGCGATGGTCCCAGGTGTAGACCGTGTTAAGGTTGGCGGCGCCCAGCAGGCCCTGGATCTCGGGGAAGCTGCGTCCCTGCAGCTTGAGGCGGAACAGTTCGCGGCAGCGCTCGCCCATGCGCGCGATCCCAGCCATGAGCTTCGCCAGCAGTTCCTTGCGCTCCAGCACGGTGGCGGGGTCCGGCGCATCCGAAGCGGGCGGGAAGACCTCCACGTCCACGGCGTCGTATTCGCCCCGGCGGGCGGCCTTGCGGCGGTGGGCCGAGAGCTTGAAGCGCAGGATCTGGAAGGCCAGGGGCAGCAGGTCCTCCAGGCGGTCGAGGTGCGCATACTTCTCATGGAGCAACACCAGCACCTCCTGCGCCAGGTCCTCCGCATGGGCGCCGGCATAACGGGATGCCGCGAAGGCGACAATCCTTTCACGCAGACGGGAGAGGATCTCGCCGCGGCCAGCCAAGCCCAGACCTGCCCCTGCGGGGAAGGTCTGGGTAGGGGTAATTGGAAGGTCGGGATTCATGGCAATTCGGGGTGAATTCCATCCTGACAGCAATGAACCGCCGGGCTCCCGCGATAGACTTGGACCATGTCCGAACGCCTGATCCTGCTCACCAACGATGACGGCCTCTGGTCCCCGGGGCTCGCGGCCCTGGCCCGGTGCGCCGCGCGTTTCGGCCGGGTGGTTACCGTGGCCCCGGACCGCAACCGCTCGGCCATCTCCTCGGCCCTCAGCCTGCATAACATCCTGCGCCTGAACGAACTGGGCCCGGATCGCTTCGCCTGTGACGGCACCCCCGTGGACTGCGTGCTGCTGGGCGTCTGCGAGGTGCTGAAGCAGAAGCCGGACTGGGTGCTTTCGGGTGTCAACCTCGGCTTCAACCTCGGCGAAGACGTGTTCTATTCCGGCACCGTGGGCGCCGCCTTCGAGGGACGCCTCCAGGGTGCCCGGGCCGTGGCCTTCTCCCAGCATCCCAACGGCTCCCTGGACCAGGCGGAACCCTGGATCGAACGCTTCCTGGAGCGCTGGGAGACCATGGAACTGCCCGCCAACCGCATCTGGAACGTGAACTTCCCCAAGGGCGAACCCAAGGGTTTCCATCTCACCAGCCAGGACAGCCGCGACTACCACGACCTGGTGGAGCGCCGCGTCGATCCCCGGAACACCCCCTACTTCTGGATCGGCGGCGATGCGGGCCCCACCTACGCCAAGGCCCCCGGCAGCGACGCCGAAGCGGTCTTCCACGGCTTCGCCAGCGTCACGCCGCTGCGCATCGACCTGGGCTGTCCCGAGACCCTCGCCCGGCAGGCGGATTTCGACGC
>JBBQHW010000091.1:0-9019 GCA_038324335.1 Holophagales bacterium | reverse complement strand
GAGACCAACAAGATCCTGGCCAGTCTGGGGCTGCCCGTCCCCCGCCAGGAGTTGGCCCATACCGAGGAGGCGGCCATCCGCGCCGCCCGGCGCATGGGCTTTCCCGTGGTCACCAAGCCCTACAACGGCAACCACGGCCGGGGCATCTCCATCCGCCTCACCACGGACGAGGAAGTCCGGGCCGGTTTCGCCATGGCCAAGGAGCACAGCCGCACGGTGATCGTGGAGACCTTCGTGGAGGGGGATGACCACCGCCTGCTGGTGGTGAACGGCGAGTTGGTGGCCGCCACCCGCCGCACACCGGGCCACGTGGTGGGGAACGGCGTCCACAGCGTCAAGGAGCTGGTGGACGAGGTCAATGCGGATCCCCGCCGGGGCGTGGGCCACGAGAAGGTGCTGACCCGGCTGGCGCTTGACGCCCAGGCCGAGCTGATGCTCACGCGTCAGGATTTCACGGCGGCCTCGGTGCCACCGGCGGGCCAGATCGTATCCCTGCGCTCCACGGCGAACCTGAGCACCGGCGGCACCGCCACGGACGTCACCGACATCATCCATCCCGACAACCGCGACATGGCCACCCGCGCCATCCGCGCCATCGGCATGGACGTGGGCGGCGTGGACTTCCTCAGCCCCGACATCACCGAGAGCTACCGCACCGTGGGCGGCGCCATCTGCGAGGTGAACGCCGCGCCCGGCTTCCGCATGCACGTGCACCCCAGCGAAGGCACGCCCCGGGATGCGGCAGGCCCCGTCATCGACATGCTCTTCCCCCTGGGCACGCCCTCCCGGGTGCCGGTGGCGGCCCTCACGGGCACCAACGGCAAGACCACCACGGCCCGCATGCTGGCCCACATCGCCAAGATGGCGGGCTACACGCCGGGTCTCACGACCACGGACGGCGTCTACATCAACGGCCAGCGGACCGTGGAAGGGGACATGACCGGACCCGTGGCCACGCGCATGGTGCTCGCGGATCCCCACATCGACCTGGCCGTGCTGGAGATCGCCCGGGGCGGGCTGCTGCGGGCGGGCATGGGTGTGCCCTTCGTCAATGTGGGAGCCGTGCTCAACGTGCAGCCGGATCACCTCGGCCTGAAGGGCATCGACACCCTCGAGCAGCTGGCGGAGGTGAAGCGCATCCTCGTGGAAGTGGCCCGGGACTGCGCCGTGCTCAACGCCGACGATGCCCAGGTGGTGAAGATGTCCGCCTACACCGAGGCCAAGACCATCTGCTACGTCACCATGAATCCCCAGCACGCGCTCGTGAAGGAGCACATCCGCGCCGGGGGGCGGGCCTGCGCCCTGGAGGCGGGCGTCAACGGCCAGATGATCACCCTCTACGATAAGGGCAGCCACATCCCCCTGCTCTGGACGCACCTCATCCCCGCCACCATGGAAGGCCGCGCTCTGCACAACGTGCAGAACGCCATGTTTGCGGCGGCCATGGCCTTTTCCATGGGCATCAAGCTGGATGCCATCCGCATGGCCCTGCGCACCTTCGACACCACCTTCTTCCAGGCCCCGGGCCGCATGAACGTCTTCGACAAGCACCCCTTCAAGGTGATCTTCGACTACGGCCACAACGCCCATGCGGTGGGCGTCATGGCGGACCTGGCCTGCGCCCTGGACGTGACGGGGCGGCGCATCGTCGTCCTGGCCGGTCCCGGCGATCGCCGGGACGAGGACCTGGTCGCCATCGCTGACACCGTGGCGGGCCGCTTCGACCACTACATCTGCCGCCGCGACGATGGCCTGCGGGGCCGCGACGGCGACGAAGTTCCCCGCATCATGGCCAAGGCCCTGGAAGCGAAGGGAATTCCCCCCTCCGCCATCAGCATCATCCCCGACGAACAGGCCGCCACGGAGGCCGCCCTGCGCATGGGCCAGACCGGCGACCTCCTGCTGATCTTCGCGGATGCCCTCACCCGCTCCTGGAAGCAGATCATCAAGTTCCGGCCCGAAGGCGCTTCGGCTTCGGAAGCGCTGTCCCGGTCCTTCGAGTCCGAGATGCAGCCGCCTAGCCTCTCCCAGGAGGAGCAGGCCCACGAACTGGAAGGCCTCATCCGCGACGAGCGCGGTGTGCGTTTCGCCCGGGAGAGTGACGACTGAGCGGCGTGGTGGCCATTCCCTTCGAGGACAGCCGGCGACTGACGGGGCCGAATCTCTTTTTCGGGGCCAGTGGCGCAGCCCTGGAGGCGCCGCTGCCTGGCGGCCGCCTGGAGCAGGCCCACCACCGTTGGAGCGCCCTCGTCCGGGCCATGCGTCAGCGCCTGGGCTGGCTCGAAGGGCCGGTAGTCGTCCGGCGCCATGGGAGCGGCGCCAGCCTGGCTTTCGCCGCCCCGGAAGATCAGCTCTACACCGCCACGGAACTGAACGAGTGGGCCTGGCAGCGGGCCCTGGAGGAGGCTGCGCATCTGCTCTTCCCCCGGCCCTTCGCACCGGGGTACCCGGCGATCTGGGACGAGGCCTCCGCAGTCAAGACACTCAGCGCCATCGCGGTGGAGGAGGCCCGACCGGCGTTGATGATTCTGCTGAAGGAAGCCCAGCAGCGGAATCTCCCGGTCTTCCTGGATGATGAGGTGGTTTCCATCGGCGCCGGGAGGGGCCATGGCGCCTGGTCCATGGCGGCCCTGCCGACTCCTGAAACGGCGCCCTGGACGCGCCTTCACCGCATCCCCACCGCCCTGGTGACGGGCTCCAACGGCAAGACCACCACTACCCGCCTGCTCTCAGCCATGGCCTTGGCCCAGGGTCAGACCCCGGGCTTCACCTGCACGGACGGAATCTTCATGGCTGGTGAGCTGGTGGAAGCCGGTGATTTTTCCGGGCCCATGGGCGCGCGCGCCGTGCTGCGGGACGCCCGCGTCGACCTCGCCATCCTGGAGACCGCCCGGGGCGGCATCCTCCGCCGGGGGCTGGCCGTGCAGGAGGCGGACGTGGCCCTGGTGACCAACGTGAGCCCGGATCATTTCGGGGAGTACGGCATCCACTCCCTGGCGGAGCTGGCCGAGGTGAAGCTCGTGGTGGGGCAGGCCGTGGCCCGGAACGGGCTGCTGGTGCTCAATGCCGACGACGATCAACTCCGGGCCCATGGATCGGAATGGCCGGGTTCGCTCGGATGGTTCTCCCGCGATGACGACCACCCAGAGCTGAGGGAACACCGCAGACAGAATGGTGTGACCAGCGGCGTGCGGGAAGGCCGCCTGCACCTGCACTGGCAGGGCACCGGTCATGACCTGGGAGAAGTCGCCGCCATGCCGCTGAGCGCGGGCGGCCATGCGAGCTACAACATTTCCAACCTCGCCGGCGCGGCGCTGGCGGCAGCGGGCCTGGGCATCAGCCCCACCATCATCGCATCCGTCCTGGCCACCTTCGGGGCCCTCCACGGGGACAATCCTGGCCGACTTGAGACCTGGCGCTTCGGGGGCATCACCATCTTCCTGGACTACGCCCATAACCCCGAGGGCCTGGAGGGCCTGCTCAAGGTGGCCGCCTGGGCGCGGGGGAACGGGCGCCTGGGCCTCCTTCTCGGCCAGGCCGGCAACCGCGAGGACGACGCCATCCGGGACCTCGCGGCCACCGCCGCCCGGTTCCAGCCTGACCGCTTGGTGCTGAAGGACCTGGAAGGTTTCATGCGAGGGCGCGAGCCTGGCGAAGTGCCCGAGCTCCTCCGGAGCGAACTTGAAGTCCAGGGTCTGGCGGCGGATCGCCTGCAGGTGGTGCTGCCCGAGGAGGAAGCCGTACTTACGCTGCTCCATTGGGCCAGGGCCGGGGACGTGCTGGTCCTGCCGGTACATGGACTGGAGGCGCGGAACGCGGTGGCCGCGAAACTGAACCACCTCGAACTCGTGGGTTGGAAGACCGGGGAGCCACTGTCCTAAGGCCCCCTGCTCGACACTATGGCTCGACACCTGGGCTCGAACACCTGGGGCTGGACATGACCTTGACCGCCTTTGCCCATACCCACATGCTGTCCAGGTGAATCCTTCTCGATGGGCGCCAACGTGGCTGGTGGTGGGTCTGGCAGTCGTGCCCCTGGTGGGCTATTTCATGCCCATGAGCAGCGCCCATCGGGATCTCCTCCTCACGGTTTACGGTTCCGCCCTCATGGCCCTCGGTGTGATCGAGGCCTTTCAGCGGGCCATCCGGGAACCGGCACTTCGATGGACCTGGCGGGCCCTGGCGTCGGCCTTCTTCTTTTCGGGACTGGCCTTCGCGAGGCAGGCCCTGCGCAGCCTCATGGGGCTGGGCCTGCCGCCCCACCTGCCCATGGGGCTCCTGCTGTCCTTCGGCGTCGCCATCCTGCTGCTCCTGGTGACCGTGGTGGAGAGCCTGGGCGGCACAATCCAGGTGGATTCCGTGGTTGGGCAAGGATCTAGATTCAGCGCAAACCTGCCCCGGTTGGACCCAGGTAGGCCCCCCGTTCCAAAGGGAGAGGACCTTTCATCGTCCGCTGCCCTTCAGTCGCAGCACTGCACCCTTGTGGTCGTCCCCGCAGGTGAGGATGAAGTCCCCATGGATGCCCTCAGGCGTGACGAAGGGCTGCAGGAGGGCCGCCGGGAACTGGACGGTGAGGCCATCGGGACAGCGCGCCAATACCTGCTGCACCGCGCCGCGATAGTAGTCCAGGTAGCTGTCGGCGGAGATGCTCAAGGAAAATTCAAACCGCTGCATGACCAGGCCTTCCGACCCTAGCTCTGGCCGGGCTGTTCAGGCGGGGCTGTGAAGTCCTCGCCGGGATTGATGAACTGGTCCTGCTCCACCCCCTGCTGGCGGTCGTAGAGCTGCTTGTAGCGGCCCTTCAGGGCCAGCAATTCGCGGTGAGTGCCCCGTTCTACGATCTGGCCGTGCTCCACCACGAGGATCTGGTCGGCGCTCACGATGGTGCTGAGCCGGTGGGCGATGACGAAGGTGGTACGGCCCGCCCTCAGCTTGTGCAGGCCCTCGCGGATGAGGGCTTCGCTTTCGCTGTCGAGGCTCGAGGTGGCCTCGTCCAGCAGGAGGATGCGGGGATCCGCGAGAATGGCCCGGGCGATGGCGACGCGCTGACGCTGCCCGCCGGAGAGCTTCACACCCCGCTCGCCCACCACGGTGTCATAGCCTTCTTCGAAGCGGTCCACGAACTCGTGGACGTTGGCGATGCGGCCCACGGCTTCGACTTCCTCACGGGTGGCGCCGGGCTTGGCGAACCCGATGTTGTCCGCCACGGTGCCGTCGAAGAGGAAGTTGTCCTGCATGACCACGCCCAGTTTGGCGCGGTACTCGCGCAGCCGCAGGGTGTCCACGTTCTTCCCATCCACGAGCACCTGGCCCTGCTGCGGATGGTTGAAGGCCATCAGCAGCGAGAGGATGGTGCTCTTGCCGGAGCCGCTGGAACCCACCAGCGCCACGGTGCTGCCCGCCCTGGCCTCGAAGGAGACGCCCTTCAGCACGGGGGTGTCGATCTCGTAACCGAAATGAACGTCCCGGAAGGCCACGGCGCCTTCCACGGTGGGCAGCGGGGTGCGGCTGGCATCCTCCTGATCCTCGGTGGGCATGTCGAGGATCTCGCGGATGCGGTCCAGTCCGGCGAAGGCCTCGCTGAACTGGGTGCCGATGTTGGCGATTTGCACCACGGGGGCGGCCATGAGGCCCACGAAGAAGGTATACATGATGAGGTCGCCCAGGCTCATGGCGCCGGCGAGGATGGCCCGGCCGCCGATGATCATGATGAGCACGCCCAGGGCACCCACGATGGCGGTACCAAAGGCCGTGATGGCGCTGGTCCCCGAGATGGTGCCAGCCACGTTGCGGAAGAGGCGCTCGGTGCCCTCGGCGAAGATGCGCCGCTCCCGGTCCTCGGCCACGTAGACCTTGAGGATGCGGATGCCGCCCACGGATTCCGTGAGCCGGCCCGTGATGTCGGCGGTGATTTCGCTGCGCTGGCGGAAGAGGGGGCGCAGCTTCCGGAAGGCCAGGGCCATGGCGCCGCCGAAGGCCCCCAGAAAGAGGATCGTGGCCAGGGTGAGTTTCCAGTTGAGCCAGAACAAAACGCCCAGGGAGATGGCTGCCGTGAGGACGCCCCCCACCAGCTGGATGATCCCCGTGCCCACCAGGTTGCGGACGCCTTCGGCGTCGTTCATCACCCGCGCGATCACCACGCCGCTCTTGGTGCCGTCGAAGTAGCGGATGGGCAGGCGCAGGATGTGGTCCTGCACCCGCTGCCGCATCGCCATGATGGCCCGCTGGGCCGCCACGCTCACCACCTGGGAGTTGGCGTAGCTGGTGATGGCCTGGAGCAGGGTGGCCGCCCCGGCCGCCAGGGCCAGGGGCAGCAGCAGGTGCCCATTGTGCTTACCGATGACGTCGTCGATGAGGTATTTGGTGCTGGCTGGAAGCACGAGTCCCGCCAGGCGGCTCACGAGCATGAGGGCAAGGCCCAGGGCCAGGGAGCCCCGGTGCTGCCGGAGCAGGGCTCGGGCCTCGCGCCAGGCGCGGGCGGTGTCCACCTTGGGTTTAGGCTTGGGCTGGATCATGGAGTCACCGGGCAGGGGCGGAGCCTGTTCATCCCAGGATCTTCGCCATGAAGTCCGAATGCAGGTTCCAGTGTAGAAAGCCGGCCAGGCCATAGAGAATGCCAAGGAGGGCGAAAGTGCCAGCCACGCCGAAGAGCCATCGTTTTTTCGTGAGGATCGTGACGCCGGCCAGGGCCACCGCCACGCTCAGGCAGGCCTCGGCCAGATCGAACTGGTCGTCGTGGATGTTCATGGCGTCGTAGTCCTTGGCGGCCCCTTCGGCCACCGCGCGGATCTGCTCCTTTTCCTTTTCGAATTTTTTTGCGGCGGCCTCCTGGGCCGCGATCTTGGCCTCCACCTGGGTGCGGACCTCCGCCTTCAAACCTGGATTCATCTCCAGCTGCACCTTCAGCATGTCGGCGAAATTCTCCGCGATGTGCTGCTTGGTGCTCTTGCTCTGGTAGTAGGCCCACTGGTCGACGGCCTTGGCCTGGGACTGCTGCATGGCCTGGACCACGTTGCCGTCCTTGACATTGCAGAGGGCCATGAAGGTGGCGACCACGGCCACGAAGAGGGCGATGAAGCCGTTGAACCGGCTCTCCCGCGCGTGCTCCTGCACATCGTCCTGGATCTTGTCGAGGGCTTCGGCCATAGGTACTCCTTCCGGCTTTCCAGTCTAGTGCAGGACTGGTTGCGCCGCTTTCGGAGGACCTGGTTCCTTGGGCTTGCCCTGGAAGCCGGGCAGGATGGCGTGCGACAGTCCATTGCCGATGAGCTTGCGGATGACTTCCCACTCGTTGGTCTTGGGACCGCCCGTGGGGCCCGAGATGCGCACCACCGTGGCCACCGCCTGGCTGGAGTGGTTGCGGAACAGGTAGGCGAGGAATTGCAGGACATGCATTTCCACGCGCTTGCCGAAGGGCTTCTCCTTGTCCTTCTGGCGATCGTAGATCTTCAGGTTCTTGATGAGGGGCTTGACGTAGCCCTCCATCCGGCCGTTCTTCACCGTGATTTCGCTGTAGACCGAGAAGAGGCCCTCGGCCACGTCCACGCCCGCATGCGCCTGGAGGAAGCCATTGAGGGCGGGCAATTTGGCATCATCCAGTTTGAGGTGGACATCGAAGTCCGCCGGACTGGCGGTGGGCCGGGCACCACCCGAGATCACCGTGGTGCCACTGCCCATGAAATCCCCTCGGGAATGGAAGGTCGACCGGCCCGCATCACCCTGGTTGCTGAGGTTGGTGAGTTCCAGACTGGCCTTCGAGATGAACAGCCGGTACGGCGGTGTCGCGGCCTTGTTCTCGAAGCCGATCTGGCCGTTCGTCATCCGGAGGGTGTCCAGTTGCAGCACCACACGGGGCTGGTTGCGCAGGTTCTTGGCCAGCTTGACGGCCTGCTGTTCATGCTTCACCTCCACGGCCTTGGTGGCAGCGCTGGTGACGTAGTCCACCCGGAGGTCCTCGCAGAGCACGTCACGGAAGTGGGCCAACTGTGCCTCCGGCGTGTATTCGATGGACCCATCCAGAGTCAGGAAGCCCCCGGTGGACTTGAGCTGGAAGTTCTGGGCAATGGGCGAGAGGCGGTCCAGGGGCACCTTGATCAAGCGAATGTCACCGCGGGCACCGACGAAGGGTTCACGCAGGAAATCCGCCGCACCGGTGAAACCCACCTGGCCCGTGTCGAACAGGACGGCATCGAGGGTCACTGGCGAGGGAAAGGTGCTCTTGTCCGCAGCCTTGTTGCGCACGTTCTGCGCCGTCATGAAGACCCGGGTGAGTTGCAGGGGCTTGCTGGCGGTGTCGTCAGAAAGGTAGAGCAGGGACCCATCCTGGATCACCACCCAATCCAATTTGAAGGGGAAGATGGCTTCCACCGCGCGCTGCCAGCCTCGACCCTTCAGGCTTACATGACTGCTGGCCTCAGCCTTGATCTGGGTGAGGTTGATGTGCAGGGCCGGGCGCACGATGGTCAGTTTCCCGGCGATCTTGAAGCGAAGAAGTTGCCTCAATTGCAAGGCGAATTGCAGGGCGCCGAAATTCGCCACCGCTGGCTCCGGGTGGGAGTTCTGCAACAGCACCAGGTCATCCAGGTCGAAGGCCCCCCGCCAGAGGTGGGGACGGACCCGGCCGATATGGACCGTGTAGCCGTTCAGGTTCGAGTTCATCTTCCGCTCGGCCCAGTTCCGCATGGGCCCTGCGAGCAGGGCATCCATGCTGAACAGAAGCACCACGAGGCACAGGAACAGGCCGCCGAGAATGCTCTTGCCCCGGTGGGCTCGCGCCAGCTTCCGGAGTCGCCCCCAGCCTCCAGGGGCTGCAGGGGCCGGCTGGTGGTCCGGCGGGGGGGCTTCGAGAGTGTCCACGGAGGGTTTTCCAGGCAGGGGACCTTGAGGGTGGTTCACCAGGTTTTGAGCAGCGTGACGGCAAGGTAATCCATGACATTTTGGGTGCGGAGCTGAAACGCACCCAGGACTGAATCAAACCTTGAGGGGGTCTTGAGGCGGTTGGCGGGCACTTGAACCAGGG
>JBBQHW010000090.1:0-9329 GCA_038324335.1 Holophagales bacterium | reverse complement strand
CGTGGTGACCGGGCCCTTGGCCGGGAAGTTGAGCAACCGCGTGGGCAACGGCGCGGCCATGGTGCTGGGCGCCCTCATTTTCGGCGCGGGGCTGGCGGTGACCCTCATCCCCAAAGGCGGGGTCATGGCCCTGGCGCTGGCGCTGGTCTGCGCGGGCTTCTTCACCCTCCACGCCTCGGCGGCTGGCGCCCTCAACCGCAAGCTCACAGCGGGCCGCGGCCGGGCCAACGCCTTCTACGTGTTGTTCTACTACCTGGGTGGCGCCGCCGGCATCACCCTCAGTGGGCACGCCTACCAGCTGGCCCAATGGCATGGCGTGGTGGTGGTGGCGGGCCTCGCGCTGCTGGTGCCCATGAGCACGGGGGTCATGGAATTGCGGGCGAATCGCCGGGGCTGATTCCGGATTGTGGTCGAAATTCAACAGCTCCACCACGGAGACACGGAGCATGGGCCCACAGGAGGCGCCAGGCCCGGTTCCTTTTGTGGGCATCCGAGCCTGGCGCCTCCTGTGGTTTCCGGCTTCGCCGGAAGTGGCCTTCGGCCAGCCCATGATGGAGACACACGGAGGCCTCCGTGTGACCGCCGTGATCTCCGTGTCTCCGTGGTGGATCTATTACGATCGGATGCGATTTGGCATGAGGCCAGGACGGTGCTGCCCCCGCCCGCCGGGTCCGCGCCCGATTCGCCGTCCCAGCGCCTGAATGCGCCCCTCCAGGCAACCCTGGCACGCCGTGGCCGTTTCGTGGATGCAGGCTTTTCCGGGATAGATCTCGTAGCGCTCGCGGTAGGCCACGGGCGTCACGTTGGGCATCACCACGTTGGCGCCGCGCGCGAGGGCGAGCTCGCGACCCTGGGCGCGGTTCAGCGTGGCGAGGGCCGTGGTACTAGGGATGTTCGCGTCGGGGCAGACCAGGCGCGTGAGGGCCACGACCTTGAGGGTGGTGATGACATCGTTGGGCACCTGCTCCTCCGGTGCCGCGACGAAGAACGCGGCCTCGGGACCGCCCAGGGGCGTGCGGGGGCTGGGCAGGAAGGGGCCCACGCCGATCATGTCCATGTCGAAATCGCGGAAGCGGAGGATGTCGGCAGCCAGGGTGTCCCAGGTCTGGCCGGGGATGCCCACCATGACGCCGGTGCCGATGTCGTAGCCCATGGCCCGCATGCGCGCCAGCTGCGAGAACCGGTTGCTGTGCCCGCCCGGAAGGCTGGGGTGGATGCGCTGGTAGAGGAACGCATCGCCGGTCTCAAAGCGCAGCAGGTAGCGGTCCGCGCCCGCGTCGCGCCAGGCCTGCAAGTCCTCGTCGCTGCGTTCGCCTAAGGAAAGGGTTATGGCGAGGGGGGTCTCGCGCTTGATGGCGGCGATGGCGTTGGCGATGAGTTCCCGCGTCAGGCCGGGATCTTCGCCGGCCTGGATCACCACGCTGCCGTAGCCGAGACGCATCGCCTCGTGGGCACAGGCCAGGATCTCCGCGCCGTCCATGCGGTACCGGTCCAGGCCCGATGAAAGGGCCCGCAGGCCGCAGTAGAGGCAGGAGCGGACGCAATGGCTCGAGGCCTCGATGAGCCCGCGGAGGTGGACCTCGTCGCCCACGTGGGCGGCCCGCACCGCATCGGCTTCTGACCAGAGCTGTTCCAGCGCCGGTCGATCCTGTTCCAGGAGCCAGGCCTTCACGTCTGCGTGCTCGAGCTGGAACTCAGTGCTGGAGCGCATGGACGGCTTCCAGGGCTTCGGGGAAGGGGCGCAGGGCCCGCTCGAAGATGCCCAGGGCATAGGCGATGGCCAGGCCGTAGTTGGTGATGGGCACGCCGGCGGCTTCGCAGCGGTGGATTCGCGACAGCATCTCCCGGCGGTTGCCCATGCAGTTGCCGCAGTGGACCACCAGCCGGTAGGGCGACAGGTCCGCGGGGAAATCGCGGCCCTGGACCGTGTCGAAAATCAGGGGGTCTCCGACTTTCTCGTTGAGCCATTTGGGCAACTTCACGCGGCCGATGTCTTCCTCCGTGGGATGGTGCGTGCAGCCCTCCGCTACCAGCACCCGGTCGCCGCCGCGCAGGTTCTCGATGGCGAGGGTGCCCCGCACCTGGGCTTCCAGGCTGCCGTGGAAACGGCTCATGAGGATGCTGAAGGAGGTCATGGGCACGGCGTCCGGCACATCCTGGGCCACGGACTGGAATGCCTGGGAATCCGTGACCACCAGGGCCGGCAGATGCTTCAACGCCGAGAGGGCCCGGGACAACTCCCGGGCCTGCACCACCAGGGCCAGCCCCGCGCCGTCCAGGACGTCGCGAACGGCCATGACCTGGGGCAGGATTAGGCGGCCCTTGGGGGCCGAGGCATCGATGGGCATGACCAGCACCGCCACTTCGCCCGGGGGGACCAGGTCCGCCAGCAGGTGCCGCGAGTCGAGGTGACCTGCTGGCGCGGCCTGCAGCAGCGCCTCCAGCAGGTCGCCGAGACCCGCGCCGTGCAGGGCCGAAACGGGTACCACGGCCGCGCCGGGAATCAACGGTAGCTCGGCTCCCGGCGCCAGGTCGTCCTTGTTCATGGCCACCACCGTGGGGATGTGGCGGGCCTGCAGTTCAGCGAATAGGCCGCGTTCGAAGGCGCCCCAGGCACCACGCTCCGCCACGAGGATGCCCAGGTCCACCCGGTCGAGGACGGCCAGGGACCGGGTCATGCGGGCCGTGCCCAGGGCCCCGGCATCGTCCAGGCCCGCCGTATCCACGAAGAGCACAGGCCCCAGGGGCAGCAGTTCCATGGGCTTCTCCACGGGATCCGTGGTGGTGCCCGCCTGGGGGGACACGATGGACACCTGCTGGCGAGTGAGGGCGTTCAGCAGGGCGGACTTCCCCACGTTCCGGCGACCGAAGAGGCCGATGTGGAGGCGCATGGTTCGTGAGGCGGCAGGCATTTCAGCAGAACACATCGCGCTCTCCTTCTTTGACGCGGTTCACCATGCCTTCCGCCCGCCGCCGCGCCGGGCCTGCCATGCCCGCGAGACTCGCCGTCATCAGCCGTTCCGCCGCCTGGCGGGTGGCAGGGCTGGCGTGGTCATCCAGGTATTCCTGCAGGGTGGCCAGGGCATTGGGCTGGCAGTGGGCCTTGATCTCGCCGGGCTTGGCCAGGTCCATGAAGTCGGCGCCGGTGCGGCCCATGCGGTAGCAGCTGGTGCAGAAGCTGGGGATGAAGCCGGTCTCGGCGAGGTCTCGCACCACCTCGTCGAGGCAGCGGTGATCGCCCAGGGAGAACTGCGCGCCGCCCTCCGGCAGGTCATCCTCATAGCCGCCTGGGCTGGTGCGGCTGCCGGCGCTGATCTGGCTGATGCCCAGTTGCAGGGCCTCCCGGCGCACCGAGGGCCGCTCGCGGGTGCTGAGGATCATGCCCGTGTAGGGCACGGCCAGACGCAGGATGGCGATGAGCTTGAGGAAGTCGCGGTCGGCCACCGCATGGGGCGGCGCCTCGCTGGTGGAAGAGCCCTCGGCGGGCTCGATGCGCGGCACGCTGATGGTGTGGGGCCCGCAACCGAAACGCGCCTCCAGGTGGCGGGCGTGGTGCAGGAGGGCCAGCAGCTCGAAGCGCCAGTCGTACAGGCCGAAGAGCGCGCCGATGCCCACGTCGTCGATGCCCGCCAGCATGGCCCGGTCCATGGCGCCCAGGCGCCAGTCGAAGTCCGCCTTGAGGCCCCGGGGATGCATCCGAGCGTAGGTAGCGCGGTGGTAGGTCTCCTGGAAGAGCTGGAAAGTGCCGATCTCGACTTCCTTCAGACGCCGGAAATCCGGCACATCGAGTGGCGCGATGTTCACGTTCACGCGGCGGATGTTGTCACCTTGGTGGCGTACGCCGTAGACGGTCGCGATGGCCTTCAGGATGTAGTCGAGGCCTTCTTCCGGATAGGTCTCGCCCGCCACCAGCACCAGGCGCTTCTGGCCCTGGGCCAGCAGGCGTTCCACCTCGGCGGCGATTTCCACCTGGTCCAGGGCCCGTCGCGGCAGATCGCGGTTGGAGGCCCGGAAGGCGCAGTAGAGGCACTCGTTGCCGCAGAGGTTCGACACGTAGAGCGGCGCGAAAAGAACGATGCGGTTCCCGTAGATCTCCTCCTTAACCCAGCGGGCGGTGGCGAAGAGTTCCTGCAGCAGGTCCGGATCCTGGAGCGCCAGGAGGGGCGGCAGATCCTGGTCCTCCAGACCCTTCAGCTCCCGCGCCTTGGCCAGGATTTCGCGGATGCGGTTGGGATCTTCGGTCGGCGCCGCCGCCAGCGCCAGGTGGATGGACGCCTCATCCAGCGGGAACGATTCCGATGGGCCACGCATGAAAGCGCCCTCCTGGGGAGTGCTGCAATCAAAACATAACCCTTAGGTCATCTTTAATCCACCCTCTTTCGGGCGGACTTCGGTTAAAACCGGTTCTTGGGACCGGGTCAATTCTGGATGCTGACCCTGGACCGACCGCTGACCTGCTCCAGCACGCCGCGCCATCCGGTGAACTGCACGGGCCGCTGCAGGGCGATGAGGGCCCAGCAGGCTTCCCCGGGATCCGCCGTGGGGCCGTGGAGGTGGCCCGGGCTATGGGCGATCCAATCCCCCGCGCGCATGTGGGCGGGGCCGTCCTGGAGCCCGCCGCTGAGCACCAGGGCGCATTCGCGGCCGGCGTGGTTGTGCCGGGGACTGGTGCGGCCCCCTGGCAGGCAGACCAGGTTCAGGCTGGCGCCCGTGGTGGCGTCCTCGTGGAGGATCGCCGCCTGCGCGCCCCCCAGGCCGTGGCGGATCCAGCGCCACTGGGTGTCCGGGGGCAGGTGGGGGCGCAGGGCCTCCAGCGGATCCGCCACCGGTGGAATGGCCGCTTCGGGGCCATGGGTTTCGCGGCAGGCCCCGCAGTGGCCGAGATGGACCCGCAGCAGCAGGGACAGGAGGGGATCACCGGCGGGGCCCAGGGCGGCCCAGGCCTCCGGTTCGGGGTGATGCTGGGGGCCCTGGGGCATGCGACCTTCCCGGAGGGCGGCCAGGGCGGCGGCCAGGGCTTGCTCTGCGCGGGCCTGCTCGGCGGGGGCGCGCCCGACGGTGGGACTGCGCTCCTCGTTCAGCGCCTGGCGCAGCAGGCCGGGGATGCGTTCGAAGTTGCCCAGGAAGGCCTGGCAGGGCGGGCAGAGGACCAGATGCAGCTTCAGGCCCAGCCATTCGAAGGGGCCCAGGGCGCCCTCCTCATAGGCCGTCAGCAGTTCCGTGACGCGTTCGCAGGTTGGGATCAGGACGGTCATCGCCCCTCCAGGGAAGGGGGTGTGGCAGGGGGCAATGCAGGGGGTGCGAATTCGGGCAGCAGGGCCCGCAGGGCCAGGCGGGCCCGGTGCACGCGCTGGCGGACCAGTTCGCGGGTGATCCCCAGGTGGCTGGCGATCTCCTCGGTGTTCCAGCCCTCCAGGTCGCGGAGCACGAAAACCGAGCGCTGGTCGTCGGACAGCCGGTCCAGACCCAGGCGGACCCTGGCCTTCAGCTCGTCCTGCTCCACCTTCATCTGCGCCTCCGGGTCCTCGCTCCAGTCCAGGTTTGTGTCGATGTCCATGTGATGCCCGTCGTCGCCGAAACGTGGCATGAGATCTTCTATGGCGTCTTCCCGGCGCCGGATCCGCTTGCGGCGGGCCATCAGGGCCTGGTTCACACAGATGCGATAGGCCCAGGTGCTGAATTTGCTGGCGCCCTGAAAACCCGGCAGCTCCCGGTGGATGGTGAGCAGGGCATCCTGGAGGGCGTCCTGGCTTTCGGCCTCGTTGCCCAGGATCCGGTCGATGACCCGGAACAGCATGCCGAGGTGGGGGCGCACCAGCGCCTCGTACGCCTCCGCATCCCCCGTCGAGGCCGCCAGCACGAGCGCCGTTTCGGAACGGTCCGGGGCAGCCGGTTCAGGCATCTGCGGGCCTCGGCAGGCGGGGCAGGCGCACGGTGAAGGCCGAGCCGAGCCCTGATCCGCGGCTGCTGGCCCGCACGTCACCGCCATGGCGGGTCACGATCTCTTTGACCAGGAAGAGTCCCAGGCCAGTCCCCGCCACTTGACGGGTCATCTCGTCGCCCACCCGGAAGAATCGGTGGAAGACCCGGGGCAAATCCTTAGGCGCGATGCCATGGCCCAGGTCGCTGACGACGATCAGCACGTCGTCTCCATCGCCGTCCAGGGTCACCGTGGTGGCGCGGGGTTCTGCGGCGTACTTGTAGGCGTTGGACAGCAGGTTCTCGATGACGGTGCCCAGGGCCTTGGGGTCGGCCCGGGCCCACAGCGGCGCGGAGGCGAATTCCAGCCGGAGGCCCAGGGCCCCCGCGCCCAGGCGCTGATCCATGGCCTCGCAGACCCCGCGCAGCCAGGGTTCCAATTCCAGTGCAATCATGTGCATGACCAGGCTGCCGGACTCGGCCCGGGCCACGTCGAGCAGGTTGCCTACCAGCTCGTTGAGCCGGTCGAGATCCTTTTCCATGAGGCCGTGGATCCGGGTCCGCTGCTCGTCGGGAAGCGTGCGGGTGAAGAGCGTCTCGGTCCACACCCGCAACGAGGCTATGGGGGTCTTCAGCTCGTGGGTCACCGCCGACGTGAAATTGCGCTGCCTCAGCTTGAGGTCGAGTTCCTCGGCCAGCTTCCGGTAGAGGAGCACGAAGCCCGAGAGCACGGCCACCACCATGAAGGCCCCTTCGGTGGCGGCCCGGAACACCGAGTGCCAGCGCTGGTTGCGCAATTCGATCATGGGTTCGGGGCGAAGGGCCAGGAAGCCCGCGCCATCCAGCAGGGCCAGGTCTTCGCGCATGCTCGGGGATGGCACCACGACCACGTGCGGGAAAGAGCGGTGGATGGCCTGGCGGCGCAGTTCGAGACTGGGCAGCGCGGCGAAGCGGCCCTCCACCGAACCGCTGCGGGAAGTGGGATCGGGGCGGGCGTGGATGAAGGTGAGGATGCTGAGGCTGTCCATCTGCCAGGCCTCGGCCCGGCTGGCATTGAGGGCCTGTGTGCGGGCCTCCAGCAGGCGCCCGGATTCCCGGATCTGCACGTTGATCCACCAGCCCACCTGGACGCACAGCACGAGGGAGACGGCCAGGAAGACGACCCGCTGGAGCGAGAAGGTGGGAGGAGGGCGATGTGCCATGCCTCTATCTTGGGCCAGTTGGGTTGTACTTGGCAGCGTCACCATGAAAGGCCATCCTGGAGGTCCATGTCCAGCTCCAACCAATCCTCGGGTCCCAAGCCCGTTCCGCCCCCCGCCAAGGCCAGCTCCGGCCCCAAGCAGGTGCCTCCGGTCCAGCCGCCGCGGCCCCAGGGCGCCGAGCTGCTGGCCGAGTTGATGCAGACGCAGCGCCAGGTCACCCAGACCATGCACGAGAACCGGGAGTTGCGCGCCAAGCTGGGGCGGCGCTCCCATCAGATGCAGGTGTTGCAGCACGTGTCGGAGATCCTGGCGGCCACCTCCAAGGGCGGGCAGGTGGTCAGCGTCGTGCTCGACGTCCTGGCCCAGGAATTCCATTGCCAGAAGGCCATGGTGTGGACGCTGGAGGATGGCGGTTCCGGCTACGTGCCCCGGGAAGGCACCGGCCTCTCCCGGGCCGAGTGGTCCACGCTGCGACTGCCCGCTCCGAACCCCTTCCCGGAAACCCCCCTGGTGCTCTTCCAGAGCCAATGGCTGGATCCGTCCTGTGGGGGCGACTACCTGCAGGTACTCCGCGAGGGCGAGGGTCTCCAGCTCTATTTCGTCCCCTTCGAACACCAGCTGCTGCTGCTGGGTTTCGCCATCCTGGCCATGCCGGGCGACCGCCGCATGGAGGAGGAGGATCTCGATTCCATCGCCATCCTGCAGCGGCAGACCGCCATCTCCCTCTACAACGCCTGGCTGTTCCGGGACCTGTCCGAACAGCGGGACGCCCTGCAGCGCCAGACCCTGGAGCTGGAACGGGTGAATGCCGCCTTGCGGGAGGCCGATCAGTTGAAGAGCGAGTTTCTGGCACTCACCAGCCACGAGCTCCGCACGCCGCTCACGGGCATCCTTGGCTTCACCCGCCTGGTGATGGACGGACTCTACGATGATGCCGAAGAGATGCGCTCCATGCTCCAGGACAGCTACAGCTCCGGCCAGCACCTGCTAGGCCTGCTGAATGACATCCTCGACCTGGCCAAGATCGAGTCCGGGAAGATGGAAGTCCATCCGGAGCCCTTCAGCCTCGCCATCCTGCTGGAGGAAGTGAAGCCCATCGCCGAAGCCTATCCCCGCAAGCCGGACGTAGAACTGTTCTGGCCGGAGCTCAAGGACATCCCCGAGGTGGTGGTGGATCCGAATCGCCTGAAGCAGGTGCTGCTCAACCTGCTTTCGAATGCCCTCAAGTTCACCAAGGAAGGCAGCGTCAGCATCCAGGTGGAGCGCCATCCCGGCAGCATCACCCTGCTCGTGGTGGATACGGGCATCGGCGTGAGCCCAGAGGCCCAGGCCCGGCTCTTCCAGAAATTCGCGCAGGCCGAAGGCGGCCACAGCCGGGAGTTCGGAGGCACCGGCCTCGGCCTCGTCATCTGCAAGCACATGATGGAGATGATGGGCGGCACCATCAACCTGAGCAGCGAGGGCCTGGGCAAGGGCAGCACGCTCCGGATCACGATGGCGATTGCTTGATCGCTCCGGCAGGAACGGATGACCGTTGGCGGCGCGGAGCTGGCGCTCCGCGATAAATAACAACCAATGCCGGTATTCGTTGCGGCTCAGTTCAGTTTGGCCGGGACTGGCACCGCGGGTTTGAGGAGGCCATCGAGGGCGTCCCGGAAGGCCTGGTAGGATTCGGCGCCCAGGAAGACCTTGGTGGCCTGGAGCAGGCTCCCGTCCTCGCTCAGGGTGCCAATGAGGAAGGCCGGCGTGCCGTTGAGCCGCATCCGCTGGGCGCTATCGGCGCTGCGCTGGATGGCTTCGATGTAGCGGTTGCTGGTGAGGCAGGCCTGGAAGCGGCTCTCCTCGAGCCCCAGCTGGTGGGTGAACTGGGCCATGCCAGGGCCATCCAGGGGCTTCTGGTTCCGGAACAGCAGGTCATGGGCCTCCCAGAACCGGTCTTGGTCGCCGGCGCAGCGCGCCACCTTGGCCTTGAACGGAGCGCCTGGGTGCTCCGGCCCCGGATAGTCCCGGAAGAAATACTTCACCGTGCCAGCCTTGAGGTAGGCGTGGTCGATGAGCGGATAGATCTCGGTGGCGTACTTCGCGCAGTAGGAGCAGTCGAAATCCGAGTATTCCAGGATGGCCACCCGCGCTGCCGGGCTGCCCTTGAAGGGCTCACCGAAGACGTTGACGGTCAAGAGGTCCGGTGCCCGTCTGGCCACCGGTGTT
>JBBQHW010000089.1:0-9469 GCA_038324335.1 Holophagales bacterium | reverse complement strand
GGCAGCGTGAAGGACCGCATCGGCGTGGGCATGATCCGCGCTGCCGAGGCCCTGGGGCAGATCCAGCCGGGTCTCAGCACCATCATCGAGCCCACGGCGGGCAACACGGGCGTGGGCCTGGCCATCGCCGCCAAGGCCCTGGGCTACCGCTGCATCCTCTGCGTGCCCACCAAGTACAGCCGCGAGAAGATGATGCTCATGAAGGCCCTGGGCGCCGAACTGGTGCTCATCCCCAAGGAGTTGGGCATGAAGGGCGCCATCGCGAAGTGCGCGGAGCTGGCGGCCAGCATCCCGCACGCCTTCGTGCCCCAGCAGTTCGACAACCCCAGCAATCCCGACAGCCACTACCAGACCACGGGCCCGGAGATCTGGACCCAGCTGGAGGGCCGCGTGGACGCCGTGGTGCTGGGCGCGGGCAGCGGCGGCACCTTCACGGGCATCGCCCGCTACTTGAAGGAGCAGAATCCGGCGCTCAAGGCCGTGGTGGTGCAGCCCGTGGGCTCCGTCTATTGCGGCGCACCGCTGGGGGACTGGGTGGTGGAGGGCGTGGGCAACAGCTTCCTGCCCGCCAGCCTGGACCTCGACCTCGCGGATCGCATCATGGACGTGGCCGATGCGGACAGCCTGGCCACCGCCCGGGAGCTCATCGCCACCGAGGGCTGCCTGGTGGGCGCGTCCAGTGGCGCCAACGCCTGGGCGGCTCGCGAGCTGGCGAAGACCCTGCCCGCAGGCTCCCGCGTGGTCACCCTCTTCCCCGATGGCGCCGAGCGCTACATGTCCAAACAGCCCGTCGCCGACCTGGACTTGTGATGCACGCCGAGTTGGAACCTGCCTTCGAACACGACCCGCTGACCGAGGCCGTGATCGGCTGCGTGTTCCGGGTGGCGAATGGCCTGGGCACCGGGTTCCTGGAAAAGGTCTACGAAAACGCGCTGGTCCACGAGCTACGGAAGGCTGGATTGGATGTGAAGCAGCAGATCACGGTATCGGTTCACTACGATGGACAGAACGTCGGTGATTACATCGGTGACATCGTCGTGGAAGGGCGTCTGCTCTTGGAGTTGAAGGCCTGCAAGGCTCTGGAGGATGTCCACCTCGCCCAATGCCTGAACTACCTCAAGGCCACCGGCATCCCCACTTGCCTGCTAATCAACTTCGGTACTACCAAACCCCAGATCCGGCGGGTATCACGATGAGCCACCGCATTCAATTGCCACTGAATCACACTGCGAAACGAAGGAGAAAAGATACAAAGAAACGACATTTTGAACCACCGATGAACACCGATGCACACCGATTAAAAGCTGATAAAGAACAAGGGCATTCAAAGAATACCTTTTATTTTTTTATCATGTCTTTATCGGTGTTTATCGGTGTTCATCGGTGGTTAAAGATTTATATTTTTGAGCTTTTGAACCCGAGTTTATCGGTGTGCCAATTCAGCGGGAGCCTGTGATGCCTTTGTCTCCCAGCGATCTCGCCGGTTGTCTGTTGGAAGTGGGGGCGGTGCGGCTGCAGCCGCTGGACCCCTTCACCTGGGCGAGCGGGTTGAAGTCCCCGATCTACTGCGACAACCGCCAGCTGCTGGGGGTTGTCCCGGTGCGCGACGGCATCGTGCAGGCCCTGGCGGACCGGGCGGCGGCACTGCAGCCCACGCTGATCACCGGCGCGGCCACGGCGGGCGTGCCCTGGGCGGCCATGGTGGCGGACCGACTGCGGCTGCCCATGGCCTACGTGCGACCCACGCCCAAGAATCACGGCATGGGCCGTCGGGTGGAAGGTCCCCTGGCGCAGGGCCACCGCGCCGTGCTCATCGAGGATCTGATCTCCACGGGCATGTCCAGCCTGGGCTGTGCGGAAGCCTTGCGGGACGAGGGGGCCGAGGTGCTCGCCGTGCTGGCCCTCTTCAGCTACGGCCTGCCCCAGGCCGAGGTGGCCTTCTCCGCGGCGGGCATCGACCTGGCAGTGCTCAGTTCCTTCGAGGTGCTGGCCAAGGAGGCTGAGGTCCGGGGCCTCCTCGACGACGCCGGGTCTGCGGCGCTCAAGGCCTGGCGCTCCGATACCTTAGCCTGGAGCCGCGCTCACGGCGGGGCGTAGGCATCGGCCCACACCGGCGAAAAAGCGCTGACAGGATTAACAGGATTAGAAGATTGATTAACAGGATTAGGGCAACTGATTGAATTGGGCCAGACGCCTTCATGTTGTTTTGATTTTTCTGGAATCCTGTTAATCCTGTTTTCCATCCTGTTAATCCTGTCCCTGTTTTTCGAGGTCCGACCATGAAGCTCTATACACGCACCGGTGACGACGGTTCTTCGGGCTTGTTCGGGGGCGACCGGGTGAGCAAGTCGAACCTGCGGTTGGTGGCCTACGGGACCCTGGACGAGCTGAACAGCATCATGGGCCTGCTGCGCCTGCACGCCACGCCCGCCTGCGCGGATGAGGCGACCCTCCTGCAGGTCCAGCAGGACCTCTTCGTGCTGGGCGCCATCCTCGCCACGCCCGCGGCCCGCCAGGAACTGCTGAGCAAGCGCATGAGCAGGCCCACCTGGGAGTTGGCGGCCATGGAGGCCGACATCGACCGCCTGACGGCCCTGGCGCCGCCCATGACCGCCTTCGTGCTGCCGGGAGGCACTCCCGCCTCCGCCCACGCGCACCTGGCCCGCACCGTGTGCCGCCGTGCCGAGCGCGAGGTGGTGTCCCTCACGCACGAGGAACCCATGAACCCCATCGTGCTCACCTACCTGAATCGCCTGAGCGACTGGTTCTTCGCCCTCGCCCGCGCCGAGAACGCCGTGGCCGGCGTGGCGGATGTGCAATGGGTGCCGAACTAGAGATTTGCCTTTTCCAGAAGGGCTTTCTTCAGCTCGGGGCGCAGCGCGATGTTGGCCTGGGTGGCGCGGGAGGCCCAGTTCCGGGCCTGCGCCAGATCGCCCGTGCCCAGACACAGGCCGATGACGTTGTTCCAGGCGGCGGGCGAGGCAGGGTCTTTCTGGAGGGCCTGCTGATAGCAGGCCAGGGCTGCTTCGAACCGCTTCAAGCGATACAGGCAATTCCCCTGCAGCAGGTAGAGCTCGGCGGGGACGCCCGGTACATCCGCCTGCTCCTCGAAGCGTCCGAGTTTCTGCCGCTGATCATCCAGGGCATGCTGGCGAATGGTGAACAGGCTGCCGGAGCAGCCTCTGGGGTCCACGCCCGTTGCATCGAGATTGGAGAGGCTGCTCTGGAGGGCCGCATCCAGGGCCGCGTCCCGGGCCTCCGCGGCCGCCAGTTCGGCGCGGCTCAATTGCTCAAGGCCGACCAGGCTGCGCTCCGCCCATTGGGCCTGGGCCAGGGCTTCCTCGAAGTGGCGTTCCTCATAGGCCATCTGGGCCAGGAGATAGTGTGCTTCCGCGTGATCCGGAATGGCCTTGAGGCAGGCCTGGAGCAGGCGGCGGGAGGCCTCGAATTGGCGCTGGTCCAGGAGCTGTCGGGCTTCCCGGATGCGGCTCCGAAGGCCGGCGTACCGCCGGAACAGGCTGGAATCCAGGGGCGCTCCCGCCCCCTCCACCGGCGCCATTCCAGCAGTGGAAATGGGCACCGCGAGCCCGGCCAGGAGGACCAGCGAGCATGAGTGCAGCAAGAACACCCGAACTCCTCGAACCGCTCTCTAAGATAAGCCGAATCCAGGCTGGATGAAGCCTGGGACATAAAAAGGGGCCCTTTGCGGGGCCCCTTTTTCCTTTCTGGTGCTGCGTCAAGCTTAGAACTGCAGCTTCACGCCAAAGCGGACGGAACGACCCGTCTGCCAGGAGCTGGGCGCCTGGTAGGAGGCCTGGGGCGCGCCCAGGGCATCCGTGGACTGCTGGACTTGCGTCAGTTCCTTCTGGGCGTTGACGATGTTGAATACGTCGATGGAGGGGATCACCTTGAAGGTGCCCACCTTCATGGTCAGGTCGACATGGACATCGAGGTTCTGGATGTCCGGCGTGCGGCCGAGCTGGCCGAGCTTGTTGTTGAGCGGAATGGCATTGCCATAGCCGCCGAGGTCAGGCAGGACTGGCGTGCTGCTGGACCCATCGTCGAACCTGCTGATGGGGGTGCCAGACTGGAAGCTGTAGTTCCAGCCCAGGTTCAGGTCGCCGAAGCCGAGCACGAACTTGTACGAGCCGTAGAACTTGAACACGTTGGTGCGGTCGTTGGGCAGGAGGCCGTAGCCCACGTAGGGGTAGTAGTCGAAGGAGGCGGTGATGTTGTTGTCCGCCTGGCCGTTGGAGCTGGACACCAGGCCCTCGTAGTTGCCCTTGAGCTCGCTCCAGGTATAGCTGGCGCCGAAGGTCAGCCGGTCACCCTTGTAGTCGAGGGTGAAATCCAGGGACTTGTAGGTGTTGCCGGCCTCGGGATAGAGCGAGATGCCATTGATGAGGACGCCGCCATTGACCGGAGTGGTGCGGTAGACCACTCGGCCTGGATGGGGGTTCCACAGGATGGCGGAACCGCCAGGCTGATCGCCGGGCATCTCGTTGCCGTTCGAATCCGTGATCTGGGAATCCTCGATGGGATTCAGCATCTTGCGGTACTTGCCGTGGATGCCGGCGGTCAGGTTGCGGGCGAACTGCCAGTCGAAGCCCAGGGCGTACTCGCGGCGCTCAGGCAGCTTGGTCCCCTCGGCGATGGGATCGAAGCTGAAGGGCGTGGCGAAGTCCTGGATGGGCGGGTTGTAGACGGCCGGGTTGTAGGTGAAGCCGCCGGTGGCGAAGTTGTAGACGAAGTTGCCGGGATTGGCGTTGGTGGGGCTGTTGTAGATCTTGCGGGTATAGATTTCGTTGGCGAACACGCGGATGCCCAGACGCTGGGGGATGGACTCGAAGTAGCGGGCCACGCTGCCAGCCAGCTTCATGGTGCCGTCCTTCTTCACGTCCCAGGTGAAGCCCAGGCGGGGCTGGACCAGATCGCTGAAATTGTCGAACTTCCAGTAGGTCTTGCCCGTGTAGTCCTTCAGTTCCTGCTTCTCATAGCGGAAGCCGTACATCAGCTTCACGCCGCTGTCGGCGAGGCTCCAGGAATCCTGGGCATAGAACGCGGTGTAGGTGTTTTCCACGGTGGCATTGGTGATATTGAGCTGGTCGCGGAGCTGGATGTTGGCGGCGGTGGTCCCGCGGATGCGGTGCCAGGCACCGCCGGTGGTGTTCTGGTTCTCCTGGTACTTGGAATCCAGGTAGGAGAGGCCGAACTTCAGGTTGTGGTCGCCGAGGAACCACGAGAGATCCACCTTGAACTGGGTGGTGTCGTTCTGGTCCAGGGCGCTGAAGAGGCCGTAGCCGCCGCTCTGCCAGCGGGGGGCGCTCGAAGTGCCGAAGCCGGGCACGCCATAGGTGTTGCCCGCCAGGAAGCCGGGCCCCGTGCGGTACCAGTTGCCGTTGTCGATGCCTGACGCCATGTTCTCGGGGCTGACCTCGTCCTTCAGCTTGGTGGTGCCCACCTTGGCGGACAGGAAGAGGCTGGGGCTGATGTTCCAGTCGTAGTTCAGGGCGAGGTTGCTGGTGGTGCTCTTGGTGCTGGCGCCCCAGTTGGCATCGCCGTCCAGAGGACGGGCCTGCGGGGTGTCGTGCTTCTTGTCGTTCACATTGACGAAGAAGGTCACCTGCTGGTCCTGGGTGAGGTACCAGTTGAGCTTGCCCACGAACTGGGTCTGCTTCTCGGTGATGCCGCCGTCCTTGGCCAGGTTGCGGTTGGTGTCGGAGGGAGACTTGGTGTCGATGTAGCTGAGGCCCACGAAGTAGAAGAGCTTGTCCTTCATGAGGGGGCCGCCGAGCACGGCACCCACGTCATAGCGGTCGCTGTTCTGGGGCTGCTTGAAATACTGGCCCTTGACGCGATCGCCCTTGAGGGAAGCCGGATCGGCGTTCACCCAGGCGGAACCCTTGAAGTCGTTGGTGCCGGACTTGGTGATGGCGTTGAACACGCCGCCCAGGGCACTGAACTCGGGCTTGAAGCCGCCGGTCTGCACTTCGTACTGGTCGATGAAGTTGGTATCGAGGGCGGAACCCTGGTAGCCACGGCGGAAATCCGTCGTATTCAGGCCATCGACGATGTAGGTATTCTCGGCCGCGGAGCCGCCACCCACGGAGGGGTCGTTGGTGCCCATGCCGGCGGTGACCACGCCGGGCGCGAAGAAGGCCAGGCTGTTGAAGTCGCGGCCCGCGGGCAGCGAGGCGATTCTCTCGGCGGAATAGCTGGCGCCCTGGGTGGTGGAGGTGGTGTCGATGCCGACGGCGGCGGCGACCACTTCGACCGTGGCCTTGGCCTCGGCCTGCATCTTCACGGTGATGGGGGTCACCTGGTTGGTGGCGACGCTCACCTGCTGCTTGAAGGTGGCAAGCCCGGGCTTGATGATGCTGACGGACCAGGTGCCGGGGTTCAGTAGGCCGATGCGGAAGCTGCCATCCGCCGCCGTGACGGCGGTGCGGGTGATCTGGGCCGAGGCTGCGGTGACGGTCACGCCGACCATGGGCTTGCCGGAGGCATCGGTCACGACGCCATTGAGACCACCCGTGGTGCTGCTCTGCGCGTGGGCGACAATGCCACCACCAGCGACGAGGGCAACGGCGGTCAGGCCGAGCCGGGAAAAGATTCGATTCATGAAGACTCCTTCAGGAGTGAGCGGCGAGGGCCGCGAGGGGGGGGGGGCGACTCGGCGTCCTTTAGGTGGATGACGTCCGGCAGTACGGGCCGGGGGACTCGCATCCAGGGAGAACGCCAAAGATCGGGGGAGTGTCGCAAGGATAGGTCAGGTTCCCGGGTTACACAAACTTTTTCCCATGGCCGCGGCCCCGTAACATCAATAGATGAGGCATTAAGAAGATTAGTCAGTCATGTTTGCCCAGAGCGGGATTCCGCATTGCTACATGAAAAAAGCGAGGCCCTTTCGGGCCTCGCTTGGGGGTGGTACCGGGGTCGCCTAGAAGCGGAAGCCGGCGGACGCTGTGATGGTGCGGGGCGTGCCGTAGTCGGTGTAGCTGCGGGGCTGGCCATAGGTGCTGGAACGCACCCAGGGAGAGTTCACGCCGCCCGTGGGGGTGCCGTAGACGCCCGTGGCGGCTCCGTTGAGGGTGCTGAAGAGCACGAGCTGCTGGTGGTTCAGCACGTTGCCGATGTTCAGCTTGCCGAAGGCGGTCACGGCCGTGCTGCCCACCTTGAAGAGGGGGAAGTCGTGCGTGACGGCCAGATCCAGGTAGGACTGGGCATTGTAGACGCCAGCGCCGCGGGTCTGGTTCATGTAGGTGGTGATCGGGGTACCGATCTGGCCGGACAGGGTGGGGCCACCCAGGCGAGCGACGCTGATGGTGCGAGTGTCGCTGTAGTGCTGGCCGGAATCGAAGCGATAGACCAGGCCCAGGGAGGTCTTGCCGAACTCGGTGTTGTAGGTCCGGGTGCCGGTCCAGCGCATGCGAATGGGCACGTGGCCGGTCAGGTAGCCAGTGGGGGTGGTGTCCCGGTTGCTGAAGAGGGTCACGCCGTTCTGCACGTCGAAGTTGTGGAGACCTTCACCGCGGGCGGGGCTGCTGCTGCCTTCACCCTCGTAGTTGCCCTTCAGCTGGCTCCAGGTGATGTTGCCCAGGATGCTCCACTGGCTGACGTTGTACTGGGATTCCAGTTCCAGGCCCTTGTAGGAGCGCTCTGCATCCGAGTTGTTGTCCCAGACCTTGATGTAGACGGGGCCCGTGGGCGTGATGACCGTACCGTTGTTGCCATTGCTGTAGTCGATGAGGTTCCGCCACTTCTTGTCGACCGCGGTCACCTTCACGTAGCCATCGCCCATGGAGGCGAAGTTGAAGGAGTAGGCGTAGCTGGCCTGGATCTCATCCGTGGTGGGGGCCTTGAGCTTGTTGGAGAGCCTGATGTTCAGGGCGGGATTGTTGTAGTAGAGGATGCCCGCGGGGGTCAGATCGTAGTTGGCCACGTTCTGGAGGTAGGCGAAGCTCTGGGCACCGGGCAGGCCGATATAGGCGTAGTCGATCTCAGTGGGGTTGCCCTGGCTGGTGACGGAGTTGGTGATGCCCTCCAGCACCTTGGCGTTGTAGCGGGCGAAGCTGGCGCCGAAGATGTGCTTGCTGTCGCCGAACAGATCGTACTTCACGCCGAGGCGGGGGCTGATGCCGTTGGCGCCGGCGGTGGAGGAGCCAGTCTCGTTCTTGGCTTCGTACTTGTCGAAGCGCACACCGAACTGGAAGTTCCAGTTCTGGTCGACGCTCCACTTGTCGTTCACGTAGAGCCCGTAGGAATCGTTCTTGGCGGAACCCACGCCATTCTGGTACGTCCAGAGAGCCGAACCCGAGGCCGTGTGGGCGTTGAGGTTGATGTCGGCCACCTCAATGATCAGGTCCGTGGGCGACTGGGCGTTCTTGGCCTGGCGCTTGCCCTGGTAGTAGTCGATGCCGAAGTCGGTCTGGTGGCTGCCGGCGGCGGTCCAGAAGAGGCTGGCCTTGAAGTTCAGGGTCTGGTTGTCGCGCTCATCACCGCCATCCGTGCTGCTGAAGATGCCGTTGTTGTAGAAATAGCCGTTGTCATCGTTGATGAAGGGGCTCTGACCGTTGGCGGCGCCGCCGGCGGAGAGGTTCTGATGCTTCTTGCCGTAGCGGAGTTCCGTGGTGAGGTTGCTGGACCAGGCCGAACGAAGGGCCAGGTTGATGAAGTCGGAGGTATTGATCTGGGGCACCAGGGACTTCAGTTCACCGGCGGAGTAGTTGCGGTTGCCCTGGACGACGGCATTCTTCATGTACGAGCCCACCAGGGTGTGATCCTGGTTGATGGACCAGGTCAGCTTGAACTGGCGGCGGATTTCATTGTTGGTCTGCGCGTAGCCGGCATTGGCACCTTCCGGGGCGTTGGGGGTGGGGCCTGACAGTGCGGTGACGGGCAGGAGGGGGACGATGCCGCCCGCGAGGGCATTGTTGGTCTTGAAATAGGAGCCCGCGAACCAGAGGGTGTCCTTGAGGATGGGGCCGCTGACGAAGAGGGTCTTCGTCTCGTTCATGACGTTGTTGATGGTGGCGCGGTTCTGGGTGGGAGCGGTGGCGTTCCAGGCGGCATCGCTCAGTTCCCAACGCAGGGAGCCGGAGAAGGTGTTGCTGCCGGAGCGGGTGATGGAGTTGATGACGCCGCCGTCCACGTCGCCGTACTCGGCGGACATGGCGCCCGTGACAACCTGGGTCTCTTCGATGGAGTCATCGATGAGGGCCACGCCGCGGTTGTTGTAGGCGTTGTCGGCGATGTTCTGGCCATCCAACAGGTAGAGGTTGCCGGAGGTCTGGGCGCCGCGGATCTGAACGCGACCGCCCACGCCGACGGTGACGCCGGGGGTGAGGAGGGCGACGCCTTCCTGGGTGCGGGCGTTGGGCAGCATGTCGACGTTGTCGGCCCGGTAGTTGGTGGCGGTCTTGATGTCGGTCTTGTCCACGGCAGGAGCGGCCGCGATCACTTCAACCAC
>JBBQHW010000088.1:0-9532 GCA_038324335.1 Holophagales bacterium | reverse complement strand
AATGACCGGAATGGTTACGCGCTAAAAAATGCGCGTGCGTTATCCAGGCTTCTCCACAAGAAGACAAGCCTCTGACCCAAACCGGAACTCGCAAGGGCGGATCGCCCTACGCGATGCTGATGCCTCCACCTATCACACCCTGCCCCGCAGGGTGCTCCCGTTCGCCAAGGCTCACGGAGGGGGAGCCTCCCATTTCCGCCACCTCGTGGGCGTTGAAGCTGGAGCGCACCAGGGGCCCCGCGTAGACGGTGGCGAAGCCGAAGGCCTTGGCCTTGGCACCCAGGGCTTCGAACTCCTCCGGGGGGACATAGCGTCGCACTGGCAGTTGGTGGCGGGTGGGGCGCAGGTACTGGCCCAGAGTGAGGATGTCCACATTGGCTTTGGCCAGGGCCTTGAAGGTGTGCATCAGCTCGGACTCGGTTTCACCGAGTCCGAGCATGAGGCCGCTCTTGGTCTTGAAGCCATCCCCAAACAGTGCTTTTCCCAGGGCCTTCGCGTGCGCCAGCACGTTAAGGCTTCTCTCGAACCTTCCTGCGGGCCGTACCTCCGGATAGAGGCTGGGCACGGTTTCGGTGTTGTGGTTGAACACGGTGGGGCCTGCGGCCACCACGCGGGCCACGGCGTCGAGGTCGCCCAGGAAGTCCGGCACCAGGACCTCCACTCCCACCCCGGGATTGCGGCGCTTGATGGCCAGCACGGTCTCGGCGAAGTGGGCGGCCCCGCCGTCCGCCAGGTCGTCGCGGTTGACGGAAGTCAGCACCGCGAAGCGCAAACCAAGCGCGGCCACGCGCTCGGCCGTTGCGGAAGGCTCATGGGGGTCGAGCAGGCTGGGTTTGCCACTCTGAATGCTGCAGAACCCGCAGGCCCGGGTGCAGACCTCGCCCATCAGGAGGAAGGTCGCCGTGCCGTGGGCGAAGCAGTGGGTGCGGTTGGGGCAGCGGGCCTCTTCGCAGACCGTGTGCAGGTGCGAATCCCGGAGCTCCTTCTTCATGGTGTGGAGGTCGCCCAGATTCACGCGCTCCCGGGTGATCCATTCGGGCAGACGGGGGTGTCCCTCGAGCACTTCGCGGCCCATGCGCTTCGAGAATCGGGCCATCGGGCCTCCTGATCCTACAGTTTCCCGTAGCATGGCCTAATGTCCAAATCGCTATCCCGGCTGCTGCGCCGGGAACAGTTTGCCTTCCTGGCCCGGGACAAGCGGGACTGGGGTGAGCACCTTGCTAAGGTCCGGGCCTTCCTGGGCGAGGGCCTGCGGTTGGCTGATCCGAGCCGGCCGGTGCTGATCCTCGGCGCGGGCACAGGGCTGGAGGTGCCCTGGGCCCTGGCGCCACCCCGGACCACGGGCTGGGACGCGGATCCCTGGTGCCGGGTGGGAACCGCCCTGCGCCACCAGCGGTGGGCGCCCTGGGTCTTCGAGGATTTGACCGGGGGGCTGGCCGAGCTGGAGGCGTTGACGCGTCGGGCCGTGGCCGAGCCCTGGTCCGGCCGCCACCGGGGCCGAGGGGCCGCGGGGCGGCGCCTGGCGGGCCTCCTGCCCTCGCTGCACCCGGATCCGGCGGCCCTGAAGACCTGGATCGCGGAACACCGCCCCGGCACCATCCTGGTGGCGAACGTCATGGGGCAGTTCGGGGTGGTGGCCCAGCGACTGGTGGAGACCACCCTCGGTTGGATCCCCTGGGAAACCGACCCGGAGCGGGCCGATCCCCTGGCCGAGGCCCAGGAGGCCTGGACAGGGCGGGCGCTCACGGCCTTCCTGGACGCGCTGCGGGACAGCGGCGCGGACCTCTGGCTGGTGCACGACCGGGCCGTGGTGTTCAGCGGCGGGGACCTGGCGTTGGGACCCTGGGAGCGGGACTGGACGCGCCAGGTGCGCTCCAGCGGCCCACCCATCGAGGCCAGTGACGCTCTGGCGGGGATCGACGTACTGCTCACCCTGGCCCAGTGCGGCCTTGACGAGGGCAAGAGCGCCCGGTGGATATGGCCCTTGGCGCCCGGGCAACGGCACGTGGTCGAGGCACTCGTTCTGCGCCACCTTCCCCCGGAGTAGCTGAATGGTGTGGCGACGGTCAACCCTTCCCCCCGCCGGGAGCGGCAAGGGCCATAATGATTTCCTTTGGGTGTGCAGCATGGCGCGTGGTCCTGCTCTGCCTGGCTTCACGGCCACCCCTCGGCTCGCCCCGCTGATCCTGGAACCCTGAACGATGCCCACCTTCCGAAGAATCCTCCTGGGTCGACGTCTTGCCAGCGAGGAGAGCCACGAAACCAGGATCAGCAACCCCATCGCGCTGGCCGTCTTCAGCTCGGATGCGCTGTCCTCCGTGGCCTACGCCACCCAGGAAATCATGGCGCCCCTCACGGCGGCCGTGGCGATCTTCGGCGCGGGCGTGCTGGGCTGGTCCTGGTGGGTGGCCGTGGGCATCGTGGGCCTGCTGCTGATCCTGAATGTCAGCTACCGGCAGACCATCCACGCCTACCCCAGCGGCGGCGGCGCCTACCTGGTGGCGAAGGACAACCTGGGCGAGGTGGCGGCGCAGACCGCGGGTTCCTCCCTGCTCATCGACTACATCCTGACCGTGGCCGTGTCCATTTCCGCGGGCGTATCCGCCATCACCTCGGCCTTCCCGGCCCTCGAGCCCCACCGCGTCTTTCTGGCCGAGGGCATCATCGCCTTCGTGGCCCTCATGAACCTGCGGGGCGTCAAGGAGAGCGGTTTCGTTTTCTCGATCCCAACCTACGGATTCGTGGTGTGCATTGTGGGCCTGCTGGCCAAGGGTTTCTGGAACGTGGCCACCGGCCACGAGGTGGTGGTTGCCAAGGTCGCGGCGGCGCACCTGGAGGGCACCTCCAAACTGGCGGCCCTGTGGCTCTTCGCCCGGGCCTACAGCGCGGGCTGCACGGCCCTGACCGGGGTCGAGGCCATCAGCAATGGCGTGACCGTTTTCAAGGCGCCGTCGGCCCACAACGCCGCGAAGACCATGACCTGGATGGTGGCCATCCTGGGAACCATGTTCCTGGGCATCACGTACCTCACCAACCACTACGGCCTGACCTACCATCCGGATGCCCCGGAAACCCTGCTGTCGCAACTTACCCGCACGATCCTGGGCGGGACGGAGCACGGGTTCCCCAAATTGATGTACCTCACCATCACCGGCTTCACCATGGCCATCCTGGCTCTGGCGGCCAATACGGCCTATGCGGACTTCCCCCGGCTCGCGGCCCTCCAGGCCAAGGACGGCTTCCTGCCCCGCCAGTTCACCAGCCAGGGGGATCGGCTGGTGTTCTCCAATGGGATCCTGATCCTGTCCGTGGCCGCCGGCACCCTGGTGATGCTCTTCGGTGCGAAGGAAGACCACTTGCTGCCCCTCTATGCCGTGGGCGTGTTCCTGGGCTTCACCCTCAGCCAGACGGGCATGGTGCTGCGCTGGTTCCGCCTGAAGGGCCCCCATTGGCACGTGAAGGCCCTGGTGAATGGCATCGGAGCCATCACCACGCTCGTCGTCATGCTGGTGATCGCCGTGACGCGCTTCACCCACGGCGCCTGGATCGTCCTCGTCCTGGTGCCCACCATGGTGATGACCTTCTTCAACATCCACCGCCACTACATCCGGGTGAAATCCATCCTGGCGGGCAGCCGGGCGGACTTCATCGGCCCCCGCCGGAACCGCGTGGTGGTGCTGGTATCGGGCATCCATTCGGGCGTGGTGCAATCGCTGAACTATGCCAAGCTCATCGCCGCGCACGGGGACGTCGAGGCGATCACCGTGGACTTCCCGGACGAGTACGGCCGCGATAGCGCCGCCCTCCAGAAGCTGCAGGCCGACTGGCCCCTGTACTGCGAAGGCATTCCCCTGCGCGCGCTCCGCAGCCCCTATCGCAAGATCGTGGAGCCCATCGTGGATGAGCTCGACCGCATGCGGCGCGCGGAGCCGGAATACACCACCACGGTCATCCTCCCGGAATTCGTGACGGGTCACTGGTGGGCGAACATCCTCCACAACCAGACCGCCTTCCGCCTGAAGGGCACGCTGCTCATGAAGCCGAAAACGGTGGTCATCTCCATCCCCTACCACCTGGAACCGATCATCGAATAGCGCGGCCTTCCTCTTTGTTCAGCGCATTCGGGACGTGGGCCGCGACAGCAGCTCCTGGCCGCTGAGCAGCTCGGCAAGCGTCTGGTGGCGCGGGCTGAGGACCATGCAGCAGAAGCTCAAGGGGAAGCAGGCCACCGAGATCAGGTGCACGAGGGAAAAGGTCATGCGACGTTCAGGCGTGTTCTCGGGAAGGGTGACGCCGAAATAGCCCATCATCGGCGACTGCCCCGTGAGCACCAGGGGCGCCATGAAGAAGAGCCAGGAGGTCGCGATCAGGTAGGGAAGGATCAACGGCCAGGCCCCGAGCAGCAGGCGCAGGGGAGAGAGCCCCAGCAGCGCGGCCGGCAGCAGGAGCGCCAGACCCTGGACCAGGATCAGCAGCAGTGCTTCGGTGATCTCGACCTTTACCAAGGGCCAGAAGCTGGCGGCGGGTTCCTCCGCCCCGAAGGTGGGTTGGATGACGGCGGTCGACGGGGTTGGGAGCGGGTAGGGGCGCTCCAGTTCGTCCGGCCCGACTTCCACGGCCACGGCCGCCACCCGTCCCAGGGCGGGCGCCGTCAGGGCCCGGGAGGGCGGTTCGAGCACCACGCGGGCCAGGGCCGAGGCCTGGAAGAGCATGGGCCGGCCCTGCCGGGGCGGCGCCAGGGCCAGGCCGCATTCCGGGCACTCCGCCGCCAGGGGCGAAAGGCGGGTCTTGCAGCTGGGGCAGATGCGCCGGGTCGGGTTGGCCATGAACTTCTACTATCCGATAAAGCAGGCCAATGGAATACCCTGCCGGCGCCAACCCGGAAAAGACCCTGTCGCAACGCTGGGAGGCCATGGGACCATCGATGGTTCGGGCCAGGATGGCCCTGCCGCCGACCTCGGCGATGCCAGGCCAAAAGGATCCCCCGATGACGACTGCGATGACGACCAGGCCGGTTGGCGCCTTCCATCCGAGCACTCGTCTCTACCGGTTCACCATCCTGATCTTCATCAGCCTGCTGGTGCTGGGCAGCTATTTCGCCTATGACAGCATCGGGGCTCTCGAGAACACCCTGATGGCCGAGCTGCACCTGGACCGGCGCACCATCGGGACGCTCTATACGGCCTATTCAGTGGCCGCCATCTTCATCGTGTTCTTCGGCGGCATGCTCTATGACAAGCTGGGGCCCCGCAAGGCCAGCCTGCTCTTCAGCCTCCTGGTCTTCCTGGGGGCCGTCATCGTGGCCGTGGCCAAGGGGAAGTGGTCGCTCATCTTCGGCCGGCTGGTGTTCGGCGCCGGCTCTGAGTCGCTCATCGTGGTGCAGAGCGCCATCATCAGCCGCTGGTTCAAGGGCAAGGAAATGGCCGTGGCCTTCGGCATCGCCCTGACCCTCAGCCGGGTGGGGACCATGTTCGCCTTCAACACCGAGGAGCTCATCGCCGACCATTTCCACAGCTTCCGCACGGCTCTGTGGGCCGCGGCCCTGCTCTGCCTGTTCTCGGTGCTTTGCAACCTGGTCTACATCGTCATGGACAGGCACGGGGAGCGGGAGCTGTCCCTCCCAGTCGCCGCGGCCGGCGACAAGATCGTCTTTTCCGACATCAAGAAATTCACCTCGTCCTACTGGTTCGTGGTACTGCTCTGCGTGACTTTCTACAGCGCCATCTTCCCCTTCACGGCCCTTTCGTCGGACATGCTGCACGACAAGTGGGGCTATCCCTCCGTGAACGTCATGACGGGGGGCTTCCTGACCAAGGTGTTCTACAACTTCACCCACATGTTCAGCACGGCGGGCGGAATCACGAGCATCACCATCGCGGCCTCCATGCTCTTCGCCCCCTTCGCGGGCGGGCTGGTGGACCGCATCGGCCGACGGGCCTCCCTCATGGTGGTGGGAGCCCTGCTCATGATCCCGGCCCACCTGCTGCTGGGCACCACGCACTGGAATCCCATCCCCATGATGGCCCTCCTGGGCGTGTCCTTCGTGCTGGTGCCTGCGGCCATGTGGCCCTCGGTGCCCCTGGTGGTAGAGGAAAAGCGGGTGGGCACGGCCTTCGGCCTCATGACCATGATCCAGAACGGGGGCCTGGCCCTGTTTCCCTTCCTCAATGGCTGGCTGCGGGACAAGACGGGGACCTACACCGCCACCCAGATCATGTTCGCCGGCCTTGGCGCGGTGGGCCTCGTCTTCGCCTTCCTGCTGCTGCGGGCCGACAGGCGGAACGGTGGCGTGCTCGAGGCGGGGTCTGCCCCCAAGGCATGAACACAGCGGCTCGAGCGCGGGTAGACTGAGACCGCTTTCCGGAGGATGCATGGCCCCTTGGCGCAGGACCCTGGCGTACGTTGCCGCGGCCCTGGTCTGCCTGTCGGGCCTCCTGTCCCTCTCTGCCTGTGGCCCGCAGGCGCCACCGCCACCGGCAATCCAGGCCCGGTTGGCGCAGGTCCAGCCCCCGGATCCAATCCCCATCTATGCCCGGGACACCCTCGCCTACATCCGGCAGCACGCCTTTTCGCCGCCCGGCTACGTGGGTGGGCGCATCTACGGGAACTACGAGGGCCAGTTGCCCCGCTACAACGCCCGCCGCAAGCGCATCGAGTACCGGGAGTGGGACGTGCGCCCCAAGGCCGAGGGCCACAACCGCGGGGCGGAGCGCCTGGTCACCGGCAGTGACGGCCGGGTCTGGTACACCGCCGATCACTACCACACCTTCCTCGAAGTGAAATGACGGCCCCGGCCTTTGAAGCCGATCCGGGCTGGCCCCTGGCCCAGCCCTGGCGCGGCTCGGCAGAGGCGCTGGCGGAGGCGACCATCGGTCTCACGCCGCTGTGGAGGCTGCGCGGCTCCCGCATGCGCACCAAGCGGGCCTTGCTGGACGAATGGGCGGCGGCCCTGCAATTCCCGCCCCACTTTGGCGGCACCTGGGATGCCCTTCGGGATGCCCTGGCCGACCTGCCGGAAGGAGGCATCTTCCTGGTGCTGGCGGCAGAGCAAGTCCTGCAGGACGCCCCCCCCGACGCGAGTGGTGCCTTCTGGAGCGTGCTTCGGCAGGTCCAGCAAGACCTGCATCCGAAACGCTTCCGACTGGTGTTGCAGGTAGAGCCCGAGGGCTACGACACGCTCGTCGAGGGCCTGCGGGCCCTGGGGCTCTAGCTGACCTCGCGCCTGGCCCGGTACGCCGCCAGTGCCCGCAGAGCCTCGGCCTGCACCTTGGCGTGAAACCAGGGCATCCAGCCCAACAGGAGGCCTGTGGGGCCAAAGGCCTGGCGGGCCCAGGCCCAGAAGTTGAAGGTGTCCCGATGGGTCCGGATGAGGCCGTCCTCCAGCGTGAAGGTCCCCTCGATGCGATTGAGCACGGGCCGGCCGGTGCGCGTGAACGTGTAGCGGGCTTCCCAGTGGGCCGTCACCATGTGCTCGGTGGCGCTGGTGATGTGGTGCGTGACGGCGAGGTCGGCGGAGCGGCCCAGGAGCATGGTCCACATGGCGCAGACGGCCGCGTGGTCCAGGGGGCCGAAGGCCGGATCCTCGAAGGTGGCATTCGGGTGGTAGCAGGCGGCCATGCCGGCGGCGTCCCGCCGGGCAAAGGCCTCGTAGAAACGCGTCACCACGGCGCCCGGGGCCATCAAAATTGGCCCTTGAAGGCTTCGAAGGCCTGGCGCAGCTCCGCGAGCTCCTCGCGGAGGGAGGCGACATCAGCCTCCAATGCCTCCATTCGTCCAGCCCGGGCGGGGGTCGTTTCCGGGGGCGACGGGGCTGGTTCGGGGGCCCCTGACAGCAGGTGGGCTACCCGTGCTTCGCGGGCCCCCGGCGCCCGGGCCAGTCGGATGATCAGCGGGGGCTCCGTGTCCATCAGCACGGCCAGGCAGGCCTCGAGTTCGGCGAGATCCGGGAAGGCATACATGCGGCGCGTATTGGTGCGCAGCTCACCGGGCGTCTGCGGGCCCCGCAGCAGCAGTTCCGCCAGCAGCGCCGCCTCCTGCACCGAGAGGTTCCAGGTGGGCTTGGCCGTGTGGGCGATCTTGAGCACCCGCCCTGGCCAGTGCTCCGCGAGGCCGCGGGCGACGAGGGCAGCCACTGCCTCCTGGACTTCGGGCTCGGTCACGGACATGACCGGCTCGCGGTTGCTGGACTGGTTGCAGGCGTTCACCAGGGTGTTCAGGGAGAGGGGATAGACGTCCGGGGTGCTGAGCTGTTTCTCCAGCAGGCAGCCAAGGACGCGGCACTCCAGGGGGCTGAGGTCGAGGTCGGGCATGGGGCATTATCCCTCAGGTGGGCCGACCCCGCGGCCTTCCACCTCGGCGGGCGCCCGGAGCGCATCTAGGCTGAAATTTCGTAAAAACAATTGACGACGGTCACATCGTCAATTGATGCATTCGCCCATAGTGGTCTCCATCCAGATGATCTACATCTCATCAATGCCAGGAAACTAATACCCCCCACCGTCCGGGGCCAGGAGAACTCCGCCTGGCACTTCCTGGGCGGCCCCACCGATTGGCGAGAAAGGACCCAGCCATGCCCTGGAATCAGAACTACGCCGCCCTCAACGGGAGTCTCCTCCTGACAGCCCTGGTGGTGGCCATCCCCATCTTCTTCCTGTTCTGGGCCCTGGCGGTCAAGCGCATGAAGGGCCACGTGGCGGGGCTCCTCACCCTGCTCATCACCATCATCATCAGCGTCCTGGTCTACAAGATGCCGATCTCCGCCGCCCTCTCGGCTTCCGCCCTGGGCATGCTCACGGGACTTTTCCCCATCGGCTGGATCATCCTTACGGCGGTCTTCCTCTTCAACCTCACCGTGGAATCCGGCCAGTTCGAGGTCATCAAGAGTTCCATCTCCTCGCTTTCGCCGGATCGCCGCATCCAGGCCCTGCTCATCGCCTTCTCCTTCTCTGCCTTCATGGAAGGCGTGGCCGGCCAGGGCGCACCCGTGGCGGTGGCCGCGGCCATGCTCATCGGCCTGGGCTTCCCAGCCCTGCCCGCGGCCGTCATCTGCCTGGTGGCCAATACGCCGCCCGTGCCCTTCGGCCCCGTGGGGGTGCCCACGCTCATGATGTCCACCGTCACCGGCATCCCCGCCACGACCATGGCGCGCGCCGTGGGCATCGACATGGCCTTCATGGCGCTGATCATCCCCTTCTTCATGGTGGTGGTCATGGTGGGCTACCAGCGGGCCAAGGAAGTGCTGCCCGCGGCCCTGGTGGCGGGCATCAGCTATGCCGCTGCCTCGCTGTTGGTGTCCACCTACTTCGGGCCCGAACTGCCCGCCATCACTGCCTCGGTGTTCTCGCTGATCTGCCTGGTGATCTTCATCAAGTTCTGGCAGCCCAAGACCGTGTGGAATTTCCCGGAAGATGCCGCCACCACGGTCGTCACGGGGACCTCCTATTCCGCGGGCCAGATCTTCAAAGCCTGGTCGCCCTTTCTCATCCTCATGGTCGTCATGGGGATCTGGGGCACGCCAATCTTCAAGAACTAC
>JBBQHW010000087.1:0-9627 GCA_038324335.1 Holophagales bacterium | reverse complement strand
GCCACCTTGGCCTGGCGGGCCTTCAAGGCGGCCTGGACCAGGCTGGGATCGGCCGGGGGATGGTGGAGGGCGATGGTGCCCCTCGCCAGCAGCTGCGGCTGCTGCTTCACCGGCTTCACATGGACCGGGCTGACGGTCGGCTGGGCTGGCTGGGGGGAACGCAAGTTCACGTTCCAGAGCACCCCCTGCCGCACATCCTCCGCCGTGGCGGTGTAGGAAAGGATCACACTGCCGCTGCCCTGCCGCTCCAGGATGCCGCCGCCGGGCTTGACGAGGGTGACCAGGAGCGGGGATCCCTGCCAGGTCACGGTGATGGAGATGGGGCCCGGCTGGCTGGCCGCGAAGCCGAAGCTGGCCTGCTCGCCCACCATGAAATCGAAGGCCTGGGGCCCCTGGGCACTGGCGGGAGGCGGGAGCTTGGGGGCGGGTGCCTGGGGCGGGGGGAGCGCGGCCCGAGCCGGCCCCAGGGCCGAACCGAGGACCGAGCCCAGGAGCAGGAGTCGGAGGCAAGCTCCGGCAAAGCGGTAGCGGACACTGCGGGCAGCGGACATGGCACCTCCAGGGAATCGTTCCCCCAGCATACGGACCTTGCTGGGGCGCCGGGAGGATCGCTTTCCAGAAACCGGTTGGGCCACCGGCCCGGTCACAGGATCAAGTCGGGTTGCCGCCGCAGGGTCCGGGTGGGCCTGCCCTTCAGTTCACGACCTTGATGGTGGGTCGCGGGTCCTGGGGCCGGCGACGGTCCTGGGGAATGAAGATCCCGCCCAAGATGGCGGCGATGACGCTGGAAACCAGGGCCCCGAAGAAGCCGGCCCAGAAGCCGCTCACGGTGAAGTTCAGGCCCAGCTTCGCGGACAGTGCGCCGGCCAGCCAGAAGACCAGGCCGTTGATGACGAGGCTGAAGCAGCCCAGCGAACAGGCCATGGGGACGATGGCGAGGAGCTTGAGGAAGGTGCCCACGGTGGTGTTCAGGGCCGCGAGGATCACGGCCACGATGAGCAGGTCCAGGAAGGTGCCGTGGCCGAGGCCGGGCACGACGGAGCAGGCGACCAGCAGGCCAATGGCGGAAAAGAGGAAGCGCAACAAGAGGGTCATGGCATGCCGTCCTTTTCATTGGCCTGGGTGATGACGCTGCCCGGTGGCACGCTGCGGGTGAGCCACACGTTGCCACCGATGGCCGAGCCCCGCCCGAGGGTGATGCGCCCGAGGATGGTGGCGTTGGAGTAGATGATCACGTCGTCCTCCACCACCGGATGGCGGGGGATGCCCTTGATGGGATGGCCTTCGTCATCGAGCGGGTAGCTCTTGGCGCCAAGGGTCACGCCCTGGTAGAGCCGCACGTTGCGCCCGATGACGCAGGTCTCCCCGATCACCACGCCGGTGCCGTGATCAATGAAGAACCTCTCGCCGAGCTGGGCGCCCGGGTGGATGTCGATGCCCGTGAGGCTGTGGGCGTGTTCGGTGATCATGCGCGGCAGCAGGGGCACGCCCAAGCAGAACAGCTCGTGCGCCAGGCGCTGGCTGGTGATGGCCAGCAGGCCCGGATAGCAGAAGAGCACCTCGTCGGGGCTGATGGCGGCGGGATCGCCCTCGAAGCCCGCCTGGATGTCCGTGGCCAGCAGGCGACGCACTTCCGGCAGGCGCAGGAGGAAGGCCCGGGCCAGGTCCAAGGCCCGGACATCACAGTCGCCACAGGTGGGATCCGAGGCCATGAGACCCCGCTGGATCTGGTCGCCGAGGCCGTGCAGCGCCCGGTCCAGGCGGGCGCCCAGGTGGAAGCGCAGGGTTTCGAGGGTCAATTCGGAGGCGCCGAAGTAACCCGGGAAGAGCAGGGCGCGGAATTCCTCCACCAGGGCCGCCACAGCCCGGCGCGAGGGGAATTCCCGGCGGCCCAGGGGCATGTCCGTGAGGGCCGAGGAGGCCTCCGCCAGGGCTTCGACCACGGCGTGGAGATCAGGGGGAATGGATGGGTCCTTCGACATGCGGTGAGGATACTCCGGACGGGCTCTCAGTAGGTCCAGGTCAGCGCGCAGCCAGTCTCCTTGGCCAGCTTTTCCGCCAGGTCGGGATCGTGTTTCAGGCTCAGGTCGCGACCGGCCCGCACCCGGGCCACCATTCCCTCTTTCGACCGGTACTCAAAGGTCACGGGGATGCTGCCCCGGTGCTCGGCAAGCATCGTCGCCATGCGGGGCGGGCATTCACCTGGGGGCAGACGCACCAGGACGCCCGTGAAGCCCCGGCCCTGGAAGTCCGCCATGGGTTCCAGCAGCGTGGCGAAGACTTTCACGACAGTCTGTTCCTCTTCCTCTTCACCTTCGGCGCCGCCGTTGCCGTTCGACTGGAGCGTCTCGACGCGCAGCTCGCCCGTGATGCGCAGCATGGCCTCGGGCAGGGCCAGGTGGCCGTACTGCTCGAAGGGCCGGCGGCCCGCCTTCTTGGTGTTGGGGTCCCACTTGCTGGCCATGAGCAGCACTTCCAATTTGCCCGTGGGATCTTCCACCTGAAGGATGGCCCAGGGCTCGCCCTTCTGATTGGTCTTGAAGGCCACGGTGGAGACCATGGCGCCCAGGATGACTTCCTTGCGGTCCCGCAGGCGGCCCGCGGCCACGTCCTCCAGCACCTTGGCCAGGGTGCCCTGGGTGTGCACCTGGATGGCGTCGGCGAACTCCTCCAGGGGATGGCCGCTCACGAAGAGGCCCAGCACTTCGCGTTCCGCGGCCAGCCGCGTCTTGCGGTCCCAGGGCTCGATGTTCTCCGGCACCCGCCAGTCCTCGCTGAGGCTGGCCAGCTCCGCGTCGTCGAAGAGGCTGGTCATGCCCGTGTCGCCGCCCCCGCGGCCCGCGGCGGACACGGCATCCGGCAGGCCCTGGAGCAGAGCGGCCCGGTTGGGTTCCAGGCTGTCGAAGGCCCCGGCCTTGATGAGCGATTCCCACACCTTGCGGTTGGCCTTCTGCAGGTCTGTGCTCTTCAGGGCATGGAAGAGGTCTTTGAACGGGCCTTCCGCCTGCCGCGCCTCGAGGATGGCCTGCAAGGCGGCGTCCCCCAGGCCTTTTACAGCAGCAAAGCCGAACCGGATTTCCCGATCGGAAGTGGCCGTGAAATCGAGCGCCGACTCGTTGATGTCCGGGCCCAGCACCTCGATGCCGCGCTCGCGGCAATTCTGCACGTACTTGGCCACGTCCTCAGTGCGGCCGGACTTGGTGGACAGCAGGCCCGCCATGAATTCCACGGGGTAGTTGGCTTTCAGGTAGGCGGTCTCGTAGGCCACCATGGCGTAGGCCGCGCTGTGGCTCTTGTTGAAGCCGTAGCCGGCGAAGAACTCGATGAGGTCGAACAGCTCCGCGACCCTGGCCTTGTCGTAGCCGCGGCCGGCGCCCTGCTCGATGAACTTCGACTTCTCCTTCTGCATTTTCGCGAGATCTTTCTTGCCCATGGCGCGGCGCAGCATGTCGGCCTCGCCCAGGGAGTAGCCGGCCACGAGGCTGGCGATCTGCATAACCTGTTCCTGGTAGAGGATCACGCCGTAGGTGGGCGCCAGGATGGGCGCCAGGTCCGGGAACATGAAGTCCACCGGCTCGCGGCCATGGCGGCGGTCCACGTACTTGGTGCCCATGCCCGCGCCCAGGGGGCCCGGGCGGAAGAGGGCGTTCAGCGCGATGAGGTCGTCGAAGCGGTCCGGGCCCAGCTGCCGCAGCAGCTGCTTCATGCCACCGGATTCGAACTGGAAGATCCCGTCCGTGTCGCCCGCGGCGAAGAGCTCGAAGGTCTTCTTGTCGTCGAAGGCACGGATGGTGGTCATGTCCTTGGGCTGGCCATGGCGCCGGGCGATGACTTCCTGCGTCTTCGCGATCTGGGTGAGGGTCTCCAGGCCCAGGAAGTCCATCTTCAGCAGGCCCGCGCGCTCGGCCTCCACCATGGTGTACTGCACCATCACCTTCTTGTCCTTGTCCACGCTGAGGGGCGCGAACTGGGTGAGCTCGTCCGGCGCGATGATGACGCCCGCCGCATGGACGCCGGTGTTGCGCGACAGGCCCTCCAGCCGGGCCGAGATGTCGAGGATGTTCTTCACCTCGGGATCGGTCTCGTAGAGCCGCCGCAACTGGTCGCTCTTGTCGAGGGCCTCGCGGATGGACATGGGCTTGCCGGGCTCCTGGGGCACCAGCTTGGTGAGGTTGTTGGCGAAGGCGAAATCCTTCTCGAAGACCCGGGCCACATCCTTGATGACGGCTTTGGTCTTGAGCTGGTTGATGGTGATGATGTTGCACACCTTGTCCTGGCCGTACTTCTCGGTCACGTAGTCGATGACGCGCTGGCGGCCGTCCCGGCAGAAGTCGATGTCCACGTCGGGCATGGACACGCGCTCGGGGTTCAGGAAGCGCTCGAAGAGCAGGTCGTACTGCATGGGATCGATGTCCGTGATCTTCATGGACCAGGCCACGATGCTGCCGGCCGCCGAGCCGCGGCCGGGCCCCACGGGCACGCCCATCTCCCGGGCCTTGGAGATGAAATCCCAGACCAGCAGGAAGTAGCCAGGGAAGCCCATCTTGAGGATCATGTCCAGCTCGAAGGCCAGTCGTTCCCGGTACTTTTCCTCGGTGTGCTTGAGGGCGCCCGCCTGCCAGAGGGGTTGGCATTCGGCCAGGCGGCCTTCGAAAGTCTCCTTCGCGATGTGCACGAAGTAGGAGTCCAGGTCGTAGCCCTCGGGCACGGGGAAGCGCGGCGTCACGGGCTTGCGCGTGATGGGGAACAGCTCCACCTTGGCGGCGATCTCCAGGGTGCGTTCCAGGTATTCCGGATGATCGGGAAAGACCTTCCGCATCTCCTCAGGCGTTTTGACGTAGAACTGGTCCGTGGCGAAGCGCATGCGCTTCTCTTTGGCCTTGGTGGTTTTCGTGCCGATGCACAGCAGCGTGTCGTGGAGGTCGGCGTCCTCGTGGTTGAGGTAGTGGGCGTCGTTGGTGGCCACCAGGGGAATGCCCAGCTTCTGCGCCAGCTCCATCTGGAAGGGGATGATCTCCCTTTCCTTGTCAAAGCCCTGGTCCTGGATCTCCAGGTAGAAGTCCTCGCCGAAGATGTCGCGGAAATCCCGGGACACGCGTTCGGCCTGGTCAAGCCGGTTCTGCAGGATGCGGGCCTGCACCTCGCCGCCGAGGCAGGCCGACATGGCGATGAGCCCCTCGCTGTGCTGGCGGAGGAGATCCTTGTCCACCCTGGGCTTGTAGTAGAAGCCTTCCGTGAAGCCCGCCGACACCAGCTTCGAGAGATTGGTGAAGCCGACCGAATTCTTGGCCAGCAGCACCAGATGGTAGCCCGCGTCCCGGCTGCCGCTGGGATCCACGCAGTCCTCCAGGCCCTCTTCGCCCGTGGCGTTCTTCGCTTCGAGCTTGCGATCGAAACGCGTCTTGGGGGCCACGTAGACTTCGCAGCCCAGGATGGGTTTCACGGCCCAGTTGCCCCGCTCATCCTGCGTCTTCTCGCAGGCATCGAAGAGCTTCATCATGCCGAACATGTTGCCGTGGTCCGTTACGGCCACGGCGGGCATGCCTGAGGCCCGGCACTTCTTGACCAGATCAGGAATGCGCGTGAGACCGTCGAGGAGGGAATGTTCGGTGTGCAGGTGCAGATGGGCGAAGCTCACGCGGCACCTCCGCCGCGCCCTGCGGGCTCCGACTTGACTCGCGCAAATGGCGCTCGCCCCTTCGGGGCCGTCTGCTTCGCAGCCGGTCCTATTCGCCTACGGCGAATGGTCGCCAAAGTGGCACTTCGCTCATGCTTCATGCTCATGGGCCCATTCTCCGCTGGATTCTTCGCCTTCGGGCAAGTGCTTCAGCCTCAGCGCCGCGAAAGCAGGTCCTCCAGGATCCGGCGCAGGCTGTCCTCGGAGGAGCCCGGTTCCAGGCGCGCGTGCGGCCCTTCGGTTTCGGGCCCGCCGATCTGCACCCACCGGGGCCGGCGACGCAACAGGTCGCTCTCGCGCCACACGGTGAGGATGCTCGGTTCCCGAGCCCACAGCAGGATGCTCGGGTAGGGACCTTCCCGGGGGGGCACGGTGCCCCAGGCCTGCACTTCCGCACCCCAGGTCCGCAACAGGCCCTGGAGCTGGGCACTGGTGGCGGCATCATCCATGCCCAGGCCCACGGTCCAGCCGGCCAGGAAGCCCCGGGAACCCGGTCGGGAGTCATCCTCGCGTTCGTACCAGCCGAGCCGTTCCTGATGGTGGCGGATTCGGGTCCGCAGGCGGTAGGTGACGCCATCCGCACCCACCAGCGAGACATCGGGATGGGCCTTCACCTGCTCGCTCCAGCCGGGCCCGAACAGGCTCTCCATCTGGGCGGAGGGTTGGTCTGTGCTGAAGGCTGAGCCTGGGATGAGATTCCGCCACAACTCGACCTCGGATTCCGCACGGTGGATGCGGGATTCCAGGGCCTTCACCACCAGCCATTGCCAGGAGGTTCCGATGGACATGGCCAGGATGACCAGGCTGAAGCCGGACAGCCGGACCTTCATATCGAAGAGACTGAAGGCGGCGATTTCCACGATCACCGGCAGGGTCAGTCCGAGGAAGCCCAGGAAGAGGCGATGGCCCATGGGATCACCCTCCTGCCTGGCCTGCAGGGTCCAGGCCAGGATACAGCCGCAGCCCACGAGGTAGGTCGCGTTGGCGGCATGGTGCAGCCAGGTGTCAGCGAAGCCAGGATGAGGCAGGACCAGGTTCCGCAGGAAGTTCGGGATCATGCCCAGGGCGATCCAGACCGGGAAGTTGGGAGAGACCTGTTGGGGAAACAGCCGGGTGAAGGCCTTGCTGAGCGCGATGAAGCCGAAGGCCACCAGCAGGCTCTGGGCCCGGTCCACCAGGTCGGGGTTCAGGATGGGCAGGTCGCTCCAGGCCAGCAGGGCATGGCGGAGGCCCACCAGCAGGCAGGTCAGCGACAGCCAGCCCATGAGGCGGTCCCGGCGGGACAAGGCATCCGTACCGAAGCTGAAGAAGAGGGTGAGCAGGGCCCCGGTCTGCAGGGCATCGAGGAAGGGCCAGACCAGGACTTGCATGCGAATCCTTGGGAGAATGGGAGGATGGTTCCGTCCAGCCTAATCCATTTCCCACTCACACTCGTAGCCGCCATCACACCGGGAGCCTTCGCTTGATTGCCTTCGAGAATCTGGAAGTTCGCTATGCCGGGGCCCCGGAGCCCACCCTGAAGGGCCTGACCCTGGCCCTGGACCGGGGCATCGTGGGGCTGCTGGGCCCCAACGGTGCCGGCAAGTCCACCCTGCTGAAGGCCCTGCTGGGCCTCCTGACGCCCTCCCGGGGTTCCGGCTCCGTGCTGGGCGTGGCCCTCGGGGCTCCCGAAGCCGCCCGCCTGCGGGCCCGCATCGGCTACATGCCCGAGTACGACGCCCTCATCGAGGACGCCTCGGCCTACGAGCAGGTGGCCTTCTGGGGCGAACTGAGCGGCCTGGCCCCGGAGGCATCGAGGGACCGCGCCCATGAGGTGCTCTATTTCGTGGGCCTCGATGAGGCGCGCTACCGACCCGTGAGCGGGTATTCCACCGGCATGCGGCAGCGCGTGAAGCTGGCCCAGGCCCTGGTGCACAGCCCGGAACTGATCTTCCTCGACGAGCCCACCAATGGCCTCGATCCGGACGGCCGCCGCCGCATGCTGGAGCTGGTGCTGCGCGTGCACGCGGAACTGGGCACGGGCGTCATCCTGGCCTCGCACCTGCTGGGCGACGTGGAGCGCGTGGCGGATCAGCTGGTGATCCTCGATCAGGGCGAGATCAAGGCGGCGGGCTCCATGGCGGGCCTCCGCAAGGTTCTGGCCCGGCGCGTGGAACTGCGCTTCCTGGATCCCCTGAATGCCGCCCAGGAAGCGGCCCTGGCAGACCTGGGCACGGTGCTTGAGGCCCGCAATGGGCTCTACGATCTGGAACTGACCGAGGCTGATCCCACGGGTGCCTTCCGCTGGGCCGAGGCCCGGGGCGTCACCCTGGTGCAGGTCACGCCGCGCCACGACCGGCTGGACGAAGTCCTCCTTCGCGCGCTTCATCCCGTGACGGGGGTCTGAGCCATGCCCATCTATGCCCCCACGCTCCCGCCCGCGCCGGACCTGCATCAGGGTCATCCCCCAGCCTTGGTGCTCATGCGCTTCGATCTCACCCGGCTCTGGCGCCAGAAGATCGGCCGTTTCTTCGGCTTCGCCTTCCTGGTGCTGCTGCTCTGGAAAGTGGCGCGCATCTACGTGAACCACCTGCTCCAGACCAACGCCGCCTTCAAGCCCATGCAGGAGTTCGCCAGGACCATCCTCACCCAGGGGGCGGACTTCCAGGCGGACCTGCTGAATCCCACGATGTACCTGCTCTGGTTCCTGGTGGCCCTGGTGGGCGGCGGCCTGGTGGCGCGGGACACGCTCTACCGCGTGCGGCCCCTGATGTACGCCCATCCCGTGGCGCCCCGGGACTACCTGCTCGCCAAGCTCGGCTTTGCCTCGCTGCTGCCCTTCGTCATCCTGCTGCCCTTCGCCTTGTTGCCCTGGCTCATGTCGCTGCTGCTGGCGGGCCTCCATGGCCCGGTGTGGGCCACGGCGCCCCTGCGCCTGCTGCCGGCGATGGCCGTGAGTTCCCTCCTCATGGGTTCGTTGGCCGTGGGGGCCTCCAGCATGGCTTCGACCCCCCGGGCCGGCATCGGCTGGGTGCTGGGCCTCGTGCTGGGCGCGAGCACCCTGGCCTCCATGATTCATGGCCTCACGGGCAGCCAGGCCGTGCAGGCGCTGAATCCCATCCTGCTGGCGGAGACTTGGCCGCAGCTCCTCGTGGGCGTGGACCATCCCCTGGTGGCCTGGCTGCCCGCGGTGCTCGGCACCGCCGGCCACATCGCCCTCTGGACCTTCGTGGCCGCCCGGCGGACGCGGCCTTCGGAGGCGGTGATCTGATGATTTCCCTCGACCGCGCCTCCCTCCGCTACGGCCCCATCCTGGGCCTCAGCCCCACCACCTTCGAGCTGCCGGACGGCGGCGGCATCACGGGCCTGCTGGGGCCCAATGGCGCCGGCAAGTCCTCACTGCTGCAACTGCTCTCAGGCCTGCTGCCGCCTTCGGGCGGCGAGGTGAGGGTCTTCGGCGAAGCCCCCTTCCGCAATCCGGCCGTGCTCGCGCGTCTGGGTCTGGTGCCGGAGGGCGACCGCCTGCCCACGGGCCTGCGGGCCGACCGCTGGCTGCGCCTGATGGGCGAGCTGTCGGGCCTGTCGGGCACGGCTCTGCAGGCCGGCGTGCTCCGGGCCCTGGTGATCGTGGGCATGTCTGACCGCGCCCACCTCCCCTTCGGACGCATGTCCAAGGGCATGCGCCAGCGCATCCGCCTGGCGCAGGCGCTGATGCACGAGCCGGAACTGCTCATCCTCGACGAGCCTTTCAACGGCCTCGATCCCGAGGCCCGCCTCGTGCTCATCGCCCTGCTGCGGAGTCTGGCCGAGAAGGGCACCCGCATCCTGGTTTCCAGCCACATTCTTGGCGAGATCGCCCAACTCACGGACCGCATCCTCCTGCTGTTCCGGGGGCGGCTGCTGGCCGAGGGCACCGTCACCGAGATTCGCCAGCTGCTGGACCGGCATCCGGTGGAACTGCGCCTCACGGG
>JBBQHW010000086.1:0-9648 GCA_038324335.1 Holophagales bacterium | reverse complement strand
GCGAGCAGCATCCGCAGGCCGTAGAGGATGGCGCCCACGAGGATGAAGCTGTCGGCGAGGTTGAAGGTCCAGTACTGCCAAGTGCCGAACCAGAAGTCGAGAAAGTCCACCACGGCGCCGCGCAGGATCCGGTCGATGCCGTTCCCCAGGGCGCCACCGAGGATCAGCCCCATGGCCACGCGCTCCCAGGTGGGGGTTGCCTGGGCCAGGAACAGCCTGCCGAAATAGATCAACGCGGCCAGGCCCGCCAGAGCGAAGAGGAGGTACCGCGCCGTGGCCGGCAGCCAGGTGAGGCTGCCGAAGATCGCACCCCGGTTGAAACCCAGCGTCAGGTAGAAGAAGCCCTTGATGACGGGCATCGATTGGCCCTCGGCCAAGTTGCGCAGGATCCAGGCCTTGGAGCCAAGATCCGCTGCCAGGGCCGCTGCGGGGAGGAGCAGCCAGATAATGCGGCGCATTAGGCCACCACCGAGGCGCAGCGGTTGCAGAGGGCTGCATCCTCGCCCGTGCCATGGCCGCCCTTGTGGTTCCAGCAGCGGGGGCACTTCTGGCCAGCATGGGTGGTGACGGTGACGATGGGGCCGGTGGCGGCGCTCGAAGCTGCGCTTCGAGCGATGGAAGAAACGACCAGCAAGTCATCCAGGGATTCGCCGAGGGAATCCAGAAGATCCCATTCGGCCTGGGTGGCCAGCGTGATCTCGACCGCCGCATCCAGGCTCGTACCGATGGTCTTGGCCGCCCGATGAGGCTCCATCGCCGCCTGCACAGCCTCACGAACCTCCCAAAGCTTGGTCCATTGTTTGCCTTGTTCCATCTCGGCGGCGGAGCCGCCGAGCAAGGGGAACCTCTGCTCATGGACACTGCCCTCGACGCCGGGGATCTGCTCCCAGGCCTCATCCATGGTGAAGCTCATGACTGGCGCCAGCAGGGTGCAGAGGCCCTGGGCCAGTTCCCAGCAGGTCTGGCGGCAGCTGCGGCGACGGGGGGAATCCAGGGCGTCGCAGTAGAGGCGATCCTTGATGATCTCGAAGTAGCGGCCCGAGAGCTCCGACTGGCAGAAGCCGTGGATGGCCTGGGTGGCGCGGTGGAACTCGAAGCGCGTGTAGGCGTCCCGGGCTTCCACCGTGGTGCGGGCGAAGGCGTCCAGCACCCAGGCGTCCAGGGGCGCGAGGTCGGCAGCAGCCACCGCATCCTTCGCCGGATCAAAGTCCGCCAGGGCGCCCAGCAGGAAGCGGAGCGTGTTGCGGATCTTGCGGTAGGCGTCGGCGCTGCGGTCAAGGATCTCGCGGGAGATGCGGATGTCCTCGCTGTAGTCGCAGCTGGCTGCCCACCAGCGCAGGATGTCGGCGCCCAGGGTCTTCAGGATCTCCTCGGGCGTGATGACATTGCCCAGGCTCTTGGACATCTTCTGGCCCTTGCCGTCCAGCACGAAGCCGTGAGTGACCACCTGCTTGTAGGGCTTGGTACCGGTGGCGGCCAGGTTGAAGAGCAGGGAGCTGTGGAACCAGCCGCGGTGCTGATCCGAGCCCTCCAGGTAGATGAACTGCCCGTAGTCGTCGGGGCTCAGTTCCGGGTGGGAGTGGCACACCACGGAGGCGCTGACGCCGGAATCGATCCAGACGTCCAGGATGTCCGTCTCCTTCTGGAAGACCGTGGAGCCGCAGCGGCAGCGAGCCCCGGCAGGCACCAGTTGTTCGACGGGCAAATCGCCCCAGGCCTCGATGCCGCCCTTCTCGATGGCGGCGGCGGCGGTCTCGAAGATGGCATCGGCCACCAGGGGTTCGCCGCAGGCTTCGCAGCGCAGCACGGTGATGGGCGTGCCCCAGGCGCGCTGGCGGCTGATGCACCAGTCGGGCCGGCCGGCGATCATGGCCTGGATGCGGTTCTGGCCTTGCGCGGGAATCCACTGGGTCTGTTCGACACCTTCCAGACCAAGCTCGCGCAGGCTGCGGCCCTTGCCGGCCAATTCCGAATCCATGGTGATGAACCACTGCTCGGTGGCGCGGAAGAGGATGGGCGTGCGGGTGCGCCAGCAGTGGGGGTAGCTGTGGGTGAGGCTCTCTTCGTGGAGCAGGCTCCCGTCCCGCCGCAGCCGCTCCACCACCAGGGGATTGGCGTCGAAAATGTTCTTCCCTTCCAGCTCGGCATCGTTCACAGCGGGCAGGAACTTGCCATCGGGCCCCACCAGTTGCAGGAGGCCGAGGTGGTGGGCGAGGTTGAAGTCGTCCACGCCGTGGTCCGGCGCCGTGTGCACGAGGCCTGTTCCGGTATCGGCCGTGACGTAGTCGGCCAGGAGCACGGGGCTCTCCCGGTCGATCCAGGGATGCCGGGCCTCCAGGGTTTGGAACTCCCGGCCCTTGCGGGTTTCCATCGTATGCAGTTCGACGCCAAGCTTGCGGGCGAAATCCTCCCGCAGGGGCACGGCCACGATGTAGTGCCGGTCGCCAGCTCGGACCACGGCGTACTCCAGGTCCGGGTGGATCGCCACGGCCAGGTTGCTGGGCAGGGTCCAGGGCGTGGTGGTCCAGATGGGCACGAAGAGGGGGACAGGCAGTTCCAGGCGCCGGGCCTCGGCATCCAGCACGGGGAAGGCCACGGTGATGGCCGGGCTGGTGCGGTCGGCGTACTCGACTTCGGCCTCGGCCAGGGCCGTGCGGGCGCCGTAGCTCCAATGGACGACCTTCAGCTTGCGGGTGACGGAGCCGCTGTGGAAGAGCTTGGCCAGATGGCGCACCGTCTCAGCTTCATAACCGGGAGCCATGGTGACGTAGGGATGTTCCCAGGCGCCCAGCACGCCCAAACGCTGGAAGGCCGTGCGCTGGGTATCGATCCACTTCTGGGCGTAGGCGCGGCAGCGCTGCAGGAATTCGGCGCGGCTCAGCTCCCGGCGCTTGGGGCCCAGATCCTTTTCGACCGCATGCTCGATGGGCAGGCCATGGCAGTCCCAGCCCGGCACGTAGGGCGACTCGCAGCCCTCCATCCAGCGGGACTTCACCACCACGTCCTTGAGGATCTTGTTCAGCGCATGCCCCATGTGGATGGCGCCGTTGGCGTAGGGGGGGCCATCGTGCAGCACCTCGCGCCCCTTGCCCTTCCCCGCCGCATTGTCGGCCTTCCGCCGCGCCTCGATGCGGTGGTACAGGCCCTCGGCCTTCCAGCGTTCCAGCCGCTTCGGCTCCCGCTGGGGCAGGTCCGCCTTCATGGGGAAGTCGGTCTTGGGAAGAAAAACCGAGTACTTTTTAACCGGAGCTTGCTCGCTCATCGGCGCCCTCGTGCGTCGGGGGGCGCACCCAAGCGCCCCGGGGTTGAACCTCCACTTCACCACGGGAAGCCTTGTGTACACAAGGAAAAGGGCCCGGACTCCCGGGCCCTTTCGACGCCTGGCGGTGCCTCAGAGCTGGCTCGTGCAGTGCTTGCAGCGGGTGGCCTTCAGGGGTACCTGCTCCAGGCAGGCCGGGCATTCCTTGGTGGTGACGATGACGGGCGCCTCCTCCTTCTTGATGAACTTGCCCAGGAGTTTGATCAGCACGAGAAAAATGACCAGCGCGATGATCAGGAAGTTCACGGTGGCGCCCAGGACCGCCCCGATGCGGAACTTGCCGAAGATCCATTCCTCCCACTTGATATTCGCGGGCAGCACATAAGTCACCAGGGGCATCACGATGCCATCCACAAAGGCGGTGATGATCTTGCCGAAGGCGCCGCCCACGACCACGGCCACGGCCAAGTCGATGACATTGCCCTTCATGACAAAGGCCTTGAACTCGTCTTTCATGGACATGACTTTCCTCCAGATGCGGAAGTATGCGGCGGGGGGCTCGGGCCCCCCGCCGTTTGGGATTGCGTCTACTTGGCGGGCTTCCGTGCGGGCTTCCTGGGAGCGGGTGCCGGGGCGGTTTCCACCGTGCCGGTCATGGTTTCATGCACGACGGTAGTCCTGTCGTTGCCTTGGATGTCGATTTCCACCCGGCGGTTCTTGGCCGCGCCGTCCTTGGTCGCATTGTCGGCGATGGGCTTGTCGGGGCCCATGCCCACAGTCGTGATCTTGGAGGCCGGAATGCCCGCCTCAACCAGGACCTGGGCCACTGCCTCGGCGCGGAGCTTGGAGAGTCTCTTGTTCAGAGCTTTTCCGCCGATCAAGGAGGTGTGGCCGCTGACGACCAGGGAATACTTGCCGGGATAAGCCTTGAGGCCGTCGGCAACCTTCAGGATGGCGGCTTTGCCTTCAGGGCCGAGGTCGGCCTTGCCATTGGCGAAGTGCAGCACCGCTTCATCCAGCACGATCTTCGCCGGGAGCGGAGGCGGGGGCGGGGGCACAGGCTGGACCACCACTTTGGGTGGTTCAGGAGCCACTGGCGGTGGTGGGGGGGGAGCGACCGGTTCCACCACAGGCGCGGCCACGGGCACAGGCGCGGGGGCGGGTGCCGGAGTGGCCGCAGGCACGGCCTTCCGGCCGCCGCCCCAGGTGTAGCCCAGGCCCAGGGTGGCCAGGAGCTCCGTGCGCGACGATGGCATCTGGACCGCAATGGCCTTGACACTGAAGTCCAGGAGGAACTTGTCAGCAGGTTTGCCCATCAGGCCAAGCCCCGCGTTGTAATTGAAGCGCGTTGTGCTCTCGGATTTCCCTGAATAGGGAGTACCCACGTTGGTGCCTCCGAGGCCGAGGGCCAGATAGGGATACCAGTTCTCGGCACCGGGCCGTAGGTTGAACAGGCCCGAAGCCAGCAGGTGGGTCTCCTTCCCCGAGGGAAGCGCCAGTGGGTTTTTGTCCAGCGCCAGGTCCGTACGCAGGGCGCGAAGGTCCAGTCCCCAGGTGTCGGTGTACCAGTGGCCAACGCCAAGGCCATAGTGCATCTTGTCCTTGAACACTGGTTGGGCGTCGAAAACGGTCTGTCCGAAGTGACCCATGACCCACGCCGTGCCCTGCTGGGCCGAGAGCGTCAAAGCGGTTCCTGCGAGCAGGAACAGAAGGGTTCTTTTCACGTTGTCCTCCTGAAGAAAGCTGTGGCTCCGTGCCACCAGTCCCGTTGCTTCTACGGGGACATAGTAGACGAGGCGATTGAATTCCCAGTCTAGTGGAAGGTCATCAACCTGTCATTCACAAGCTACTGTTGTAGTCTGATTTAGGTTGTAATTATTCGATTTATATTCACCCGATTTCTATGAATTAATCGATTCTGGATTCAAAGTAGTGCAACCCGGTATCGCCTGCGGCGATACGCGAGACTTCGCGACTAGGCTTCGGGCGCCACCACGGTGATGAGGACCGTTCCTGTCTCCACGGTGGCGCCCTCTTGGACATGAATGGTCGTGACGGTCCCGGTGGTGTTGGTTTTCAATTCGTTCTGCATTTTCATGGCTTCCATGACGAGGAGGGTCTGGCCTTCCTGGACGGCATCGCCGACTTGCACGAGCAGCTTCACGATCTTGCCCGGCATTGGTGAGGCCAGAATGCCGCCGCCGGAGCCGGCGGCACCGCCGCCAGCCAGCAGGGCGCGGCGCGGGTCCACCAGGGCGAATTCGTAGGCCCCGTCGTACAGCATGGCCCGATAGGCGTGGGCCTCCGGATCCGGTGACCTGGCCGCATCCAGACGGACTTCGACGGAGCGGCCCTCCATGAGGATCGAGTAGCAGCCGGGTTCCATTTCGAGGATGTCGATGGGGTGGCTCTGCCCCTCCCAGACCAGCGTCGTCACGCCGTCCTGGTGGAGCAGTTCCACGTCCCTGGCTTCCTTGCCGAATAGCAGTGTGCGTTTCACCTGATTCTCCTCGGCTACAAGCGGTTGAACCGGCCCCATTGTTTCCAGGCATCGGGCTTGCCGTCGCCGCTGGCGGCGGGCTGGGTGGCCCGGCGCTGCTCGGTCTCGAGTTCATGCAGGAGGGCTGCGGCTGCGGCAAACTTCAGGTCGGGCCCCTGTTCCTTTCGCTTCCAGAAAGGGTGGTCGAGCATGCCGGTGTGCAGGGCCCCGGCGCGGAACGGCCCATGTTCCATCAGCGCCTCGTGGAAGGCGATGTTGTGGCGGATGCCGCCGATGCGGTATTCGGCCAGGGCGGCGCGCATGCGCTCGATGGCCTCCAGCCGGGTCGGCCCCCACGTGCTCAGCTTGCTGATCATGGGGTCGTAGAACATGGGCACTTCGGCGCCCTCGTAGACACCGCTGTCGTCGCGGACGTTGCGGCCGCTGGGCGTGCGCAGGAAGGTGATCCGGCCGGGGCTCGGCATGAAATTCTTGTCGGGATCCTCAGCGTAAACGCGGCATTCCATGGCCCAGCCGTTGAGGGGGATCTGCTCCTGGGTCATGGGCAGCTTTTCACCACGGGCCACCAGGATCTGCCACTTCACCAGGTCCAGCCCCGTGATCCACTCGGTGACGGGGTGTTCCACCTGGAGCCGGGTATTCAATTCCAGGAAGTAGAAATTGCGGTCCGAGTCCGCCAGGAACTCAACGGTTCCAGCTCCGACATAATCCACGGCCTTGGCCACCTTCAGGGCCGCCTCACCCATGGCCCTGCGCATCTCCGGGGTCACGTGCGGACTGGGCGCCTCCTCGATCACCTTCTGGTGGCGCCGCTGCACCGAGCATTCCCGTTCGTGCAGGTAGACGTGGTTGCCGTGGGTGTCGCCAAAGATCTGGATCTCGATGTGGCGGGGCTGGATGATCGCCTTCTCCACGTAGACGCTGTCGTCGCCGAAGGAAGACAGGGCCTCGCCCCGAGCCCGGGCCAGGGCGGACGTGAACTCCTCGGGGTTGTGCACGAGGCGCATGCCCTTGCCGCCGCCACCCATGGCCGCCTTGAGCATCACCGGGAAGCCGATCTTCCGGGAGGCCACCAGCAGCTCCTCATCGGCCATGGTCTCCTGGATGCCGGGCACCACGGGACACCCCGCCTGGAGAGCCACGACCCGGGCGGCGGTCTTGGAGCCCATGCTTTCGATGGATTCGGGGCGGGGCCCGATGAAGGTGACGCCCGCGGCCGCAAAGGCCCGCGCGGCTATCGCATTCTCTGAGAGGAATCCGTAGCCCGGGTGGACGGCGTCGGCCCCGCTGCGGCGGCAGACATCCAGGATCTTCTCCACCACCAGGTAGCTCTCCCGGGCGGGGGCGGGGCCGATGCAATAGGCTTCGTCCGCCATGCGGACGTGCAGGGCGCCGCGGTCCACTTCGGAATACACCGCCACGGTGGGGATGCCCATCTCGCGGCAAGTGCGGATGACTCGAATGGCTATCTCGCCTCTGTTGGCAATGAGGATCTTGGTCACGGGCATGGCTGGACCTCGGATTCGGGCATGATGGATGGCGATGTGTTCCTTCAGACTAGCAAACCCCCTGCTCGCCATCACCCTCTGCTTCCTCACAGTCCACTGCGGGAGGAAGGGCGACCCCATCCCCCGGCCCCGGGCGGCGGCCATGGCTGTGGAAGTGCACCAGGAAAGCCTGCGCACGGTCCGTCTGGTGCTGCCTTCCAAGGATGTCCATGGTGACGATTTGGTGGGCGTCGAGGTCGTGCGGGTGCTCTTCCTTCCTCTTGGCCTGGCCAAACCCACGCCGGAGGAGGTCTTCAATCGGGGCGAGGTGGTGCTGGAACGCCGTCGGCCCGACCTGCCCGGACCCGGTAAATCCCTGGTGATGGACCTGGCTTCTCTGCAGCGGCCCCGGGGCTGGATCGTGGTGGTGGCCGTGCGCCTGGGCAACGTGGCCGGGCGCCCCAGTGAAGTTCTGCCCTGGCTGGATCCCGTTCTTTGATGGGCTCTAGGCTGTAGGCGGTGGGTACGGCCTAGCGGCCGCTTTCTCTGGATTCCAGCCAGAGCGCCCACCATTGCACGACGGCCCTAGCCAGTTGGGCTTTGGCCAGGGGCCCCAGGGGGGCCTGGGCCCCGGAAAGTGTGACGGGCGTCAAGGTGTTGGTCTGGTCACCTACGGCCCGGCCACTTTGCACGTCGTTCACGAGGATGGCATCCAGCCCCTTCTGCTTCAGCTTGGCACTGGCGTGCTCCAGGTGCTTCTCGCTCTCGGCCGCGAAACCCAAGACCCACTGGCCGGAGCGACGGGCGGCGGCAAGACGGGCGAGGATGTCCGGGGTCCGCACCAGCACCAGATTCTCCGTGCCTTCGCCCTTCTTCACTTTTTCGGCCGCGGTGGTTTCGGGTCGGTGATCGGCCACGGCAGCGGCGGCCACCAGGCCATCCGCAGCCGCCCACCGGGCTTCGCAAGCGTCCAGCATCTGCTGCGCGCTACGGACCCGCGTGGTCTCCACGCCCCAGGGTGCTGCAAGATCTCCACCCAACACCAGCTGGACCACCGCGCCCGCGTCCCGGAAGGCCCGGGCCAGTTCGAGGCCCATGGCACCGGTGCTGCGGTTGGTGAGGGTCCGGACGGGATCCAGATCCTCGCGGGTGGGACCTGCGGTGATGAGCACTTTTCGGCCCTGAAGGTTCCCCAGTTTTGGCGTTCCGTGGGACTGGATGGCCTCGGCGATGACCAGCATGTCGGCCAGTTTGCCGGCGCCCTCTTCACCGCAGGCGAGGACGCCCTCGCCCGGGTTCACCACCGCATGCCCGAAGCCGCGCAGGCGGGCGAGGTTGGCCTGCACGGCGGGATGTTCCCACATGCCCGTGTTCATGGCCGGGGCCCAGAGTACCGGCGCCCGGGTGGCCAGCAGCACCGTGCTGAGCAGGTCCGTGGCCAGGCCATTGGCGGTGCGGCCGAGGATGTTCGCCGTGGCGGGCACCACGGCCACCAGGTCCGCCCAGCGGGCCAGCTCGATGTGCTCCACGATCGGGTTGGCCCGCCACTCGCCCATGTCCGGGTTGGCGCCATAGCAGGGCTCGCCGGTCAGGCTGCTGAGGGTGAGGGGGGTGATGAAACGGGCGCCGGCTTCGGTCAGGATGCAGCGCACCCGGTGCCCCTGGTTGGTCAGCAGCCGCGCCAGGTCAGCGGCCTTGTAGGCGGCCACACCGCCAGTGATGCCCAAGATGATTTTCATCAGATGGCTCCTGGAAGCCCGTGCAGTTTGCGGATGATCCCGAGCTGCCCCAGGTGGTAGCACTCGTGCATGTAGAGAAAGGCCAGGACCTGCTCCAACGACTGCTCGGTGCCCAGGGCCGGATTCAGGGTGGGACGATCCCAATCGTCCTGGCTCTGGATGGCTGCTTTCAGGTCCTGGCCGATGGCCGCGAAGACCTCCAGCAGCTCTGCCCAGGACCGGTGGGCAGTTGCTCCAGGGCCGCCGCGGGCGTAGTGGGCGGACCAGATCGGCTCCTCCGGCAGCTCCTGGCCCAGCAGCTTCAGGATCGCCCTGCGGGTCAGGATCAGGTGGCCCAGGATCCAGGCAGCCGAAGCCACGCCGGAGGCCGGTCGCCGGTTGGCCAGTTCCTCAGTGAGCCCAGCCGCGTTCATCTCCAGGAGCCGGGCATTGCCGTTGAAGGCGGTGCGCCAGAGCTTGCCCCGTTCCATGATCCCTCCTGAACGAATCATCCTACTCCAAGCGTTGTGGGATAAGAGTTCTGATGCTATGCTCACTGGTTCGGAGAACTCCATGACCCAGCGCACCATCGTTCGTGTCCCTGAAGAGATCGCCAACAAGTACCGCTTCGTCGTCATCGCGGGCAAGCGTTGCGAGCAGCTTCAGCGCGGCGCCTTCCCCAAG
>JBBQHW010000085.1:0-9797 GCA_038324335.1 Holophagales bacterium | reverse complement strand
AGAGCATCCGTTTCAAGCCGGGGAAGGATCTGCGCGAGATCGAGATCGGGTAAGGCTCAACGCTTCACGTTGAGCCTGCTGGAAAAGACTGGGAGGATGAGGGATGGAAGAAGCCCCCCGCCGCCCTGAGATCACCTATCCGACCCGGGTGCCCATGAAGATCATCGGGCGCCAGGAGGAACTGCGGCCCGAGCTGGTCATGGAGCTGATCATCGCCCACCTGGGGGCCCAGGTGGACGGGGACGAGCAGCACCAGGCCAACTGCAAGGGCGCCTTCATCAGCTACACCTTCTGGGTCACCCTGCCCCACGACCAGGCCGAGAAGCCGTTGAGGGAAGCGATCCAGAAGCTGCCGGGCGTGGTGATGCAGCTTTGAGCCAGTCTTCAGTCCTCAGTCTCCAGTCTTCAGCGCGAAAATCGCTACGCGATTTTCATTAACGCGCGGGCGCAGCCCGCGCGTCGGAACAAAGGCTCGTCAGGGCCTTAAAGTACCCATCATCCGCGGGTAGGGAATGGTCTCCCGCACGTGCGGCAGATGGCAGATCCACGCCACGGCGCGCTCCAAGCCCATGCCGAAGCCGGCGTGGGGGACGCTGCCGTACTTGCGGACGTCCAGGTACCACTCGTAGTCGGCGCGGTTGAGCTGGTGGTGCTCGATCTGGTCCAGGAGGTACTGGAGGCTGGACGCGCGCTCGCCGCCGCCGATGACTTCGCCGTAACCTTCGGGGGCCAGCAGATCGGCGCCCAGGGCCAGGCGTGAATCCACGGGGTCCGGCTCCATGTAGAAGGCCTTGAACACCTTTGGGAACCGGTGCACCCACAGGGGCCGGTCCGTGGCGTTCATGAGGATGGTCTCGTCGTCGTTGCCGAAATCCTCACCCCACTGGATGTCGCTGCCCAGCGTCTTCAGCTTGTCCACGGCCTCCGTGTAGGTCATGCGGTCGAAGGTGGTGTGGAGGGCGGTTTCCAGGGGGGCCTGGTCCCGCTCCAGGATCTTCAGCTCTTCCTGGCGGCCCTCCAGCACGCGCTGGAGGAGGAACTTGGTCATGCGTTCGCCCAGTACCATCACGTCTTCCAAATGGGCGAAGGCCACTTCCGGCTCCACCATCCAGAATTCCGTGAGGTGGCGGCGGGTCTTGCTCTTCTCGGCGCGAAAGGTGGGGCCAAAGCAGTAGGTCTTGCCGAAGGCGGCGATGCCCGGCTCCTGGTAGAGCTGGCCCGACTGGCTGAGGAAGGCCATGCCCTCGTGGAAGTACTCGGTGCTGAACAGGGTGCTGGTGCCCTCGCAGGCGCTGGGCGTGAGAATGGGGGCATCCAGCAGGGTGAAGCCGTCGTCGTCGAAGAAATCGCGGATGCCCTTCACCAGGGTGTGGCGGATGCGCAGGATGGCCCACTGGCGGCGGCTGCGCAGCCAGAGGTGGCGGTTCTCCATGAGGAACTCGGTGCCGTGCTCCTTGGGCGTGATGGGGAAGTCGGTGCTGCCGCCGATGAGTTCCAGGGACTTCACCAGCACTTCCGGCAGGCCGGTCTTGGGGTGCTGCTGCACCACGCCAGTCAGCGTGATGGCGGCTTCCTGGGTGAGCTTGCCCGCCAGCTCGTAGCTCGCCGGATCGGCCTCGGCGGCGCCTACGACGCATTGCACGAAGCCGGAGCCGTCGCGCAGCTCAATGAAGCGGGTCTTGCTGGTGCGGGCATTGCGGACCCAGCCCCGCAGCCGGATGGTCTCGCCGACCTGGCCAGCGAGAAAGCGGACTTCGGTGAAGGGCTGGCTGGTCACGGGGGCTCCTGGGCCAAACCTCTATTGTGCCCGGGGGGGGGGCGTGGCTCCAGGGGCGGTTGCTGGGACACCGAAGTCTGGCGTCCGGGGTCTGGAGGTACAGATCCCTGGGGTGGCCTTCGGCCACGGCTTTGTTTTCCCTTAGGGCCCGGCTGATCGGGTGGGTCGGCGCCAACCCTGGGAGTGGCGCGACGCGCAGCGCCGCCTCAGGAAGCAGTACCTCCGGACTCCAGACTCGGGTCTCCAGACTGGTCTCCCGTCTCCGGTCCCCAGCCTCCTATCTCCAGCCTATTGTTCCGCCTTGGTGTTCCTGAATTTCCCCGTGATCGCCACCTGCATGCCCTTAAGGTGGGCCATGACGCGCTCGAGCTTCTGCCGGGCGATGTCCTGGAACTGCATCTGCTGGATGAGGGCGAAGACCATGTCCTGCATCTCCTGGTTCGTGCGCTCCAGGTCGGCGATGTCGCGCTCGTGGCCCTTCAGCTTGCCCAGCCCGGCCTCCTGCTTGAGGTAGCCGAGGCTCTGGAAGACCTTGTCGGTACTGGCCAGCATCGCTTCCACCCGGTCCAGCACCTTGGCCATCTCCTGCTCGGTGTACGAGATGGAGGACTCGATCTGGGGCATGACCCGGTGTTCCCCCTGCGCCTTGACAGGAGCCAGGTCGATGAGCCGACGCAGGCCATCGTCGAGCCGTTCTTCCAGACTGAGGCTCGCCAGGATTTCCCGGCCCTGGGTGCGACCACCGCCATGGCTGGCCACCAGGGCCGCATCCAGCAGGGTGACCACCTTGTCGCCCTGGACGATGAACCCTTCCACCCAGGCGCCATCCAGCCCCGCCAGTAGGGGGCTCGCGGGGACCAGGTCCTCCTCGGCGACGCTCAGTACGGCGTCAACCGCATCCACCAAAAGACCCGTGGCCGTCCCCGCCAGATCCAACACCAGGATGGTGCCCGTTTTGGTCTCCTCGAGGGGAGGCAGGGACATGCGCACCCGGAGATTCACCACCGGGACCACGCGGCCCCGGAGATCCAAGATGCCCTCCACCGCCTTGGGCATGTGCGGCAGTTTGTTCAGCTCCCGAAGGGGGGTGATCTCGGCCACGTGCCGCAGCGGCAGGCCATAGTGCCGACCATTCAGGAAAAAAGTCATGAACCGGTGCTGGACCGTCTCCCGGCCCTCGGCGCGGGCCCGGTTCCCCGCGGGGGCGGAGGGCGCGGCGCCCAGGCTCACACGGCCTCCTGGACGGCCAACTGCAGCAGTTCGGCGGGATCCAGGATCAGCACCACGCCACCGTCACCCATGATGGAGGCCCCGCTGATGCCGGGCAGGCTGGCGAGGTAGGGCGCCAGGGGCTTGATGACCACTTCCTGGCGCCGGACGAAGCCATCCACGATGATGCCCATGCGTCGGCCGGCGGAGGACACCACCACCACGGAGAGGCCATCCACTTCATCGGCGGCATTCACGGGGGCGGCCGACTTCAGGAGATGTTTCAGGCGGCAGACGCCCAGCACCTCTCCGCGCAGGTTGATGGCCTGGCGGCTGGTGAGGTGGGATACGCTCTCCTGCGGCACGATCAGGGTCTCCTCCACGGCCGTGCCGGGCAGGGCGAAAACCTGCCCACCGCTCTTCACGAGCAGGGCATCGATGATGGCCAGCGTCAGAGGCAGCTTGATGGTGAAGACCGAACCCTTGCCCACGGTGGAGCGCACGCCCACGCGGCCATTGAGCTTGCGCACGTTGGAACGCACCACGTCCATGCCCACGCCCCGCCCCGAGATGTCGGTCACGACCGCTGCGGTGCTGAACCCCGGCGCGAAGATGAGCTCGACCACTTCCTCGTCCGGCATGGCGTCGGCGCGGTCCTGGGACATTAGCCCCTTCTCCACCGCCTTGGCACGGATGACAGCGGGGTCGATGCCCTTGCCGTCGTCCTCGATCTCCACGATGACGCTGTCGCCCTCGTGCCTGGCGCGCAGGATCACGGTGCCCACCTCGGGTTTCCCTGACCGGACACGGACGTCGGGCATCTCGATGCCGTGGTCGGCGCGGTTGCGGATCAGGTGGATCATCGGATCGCCCAGCTCCTCGATGATGCTCTTGTCGATTTCGGTGTCTTCGCCCACCAGCTGCAGGTCGATCTTCTTGCCACTGGCCTTGGACAGGTCGCGCAGCATGCGCGGGAATTTGGAGAAGACGGTCTTCACGGGCACCATGCGGATGCCCAATACCGAGGCCTGGATCTCCTTGCTGACGTGGTCGAGGTGGACGGAGGCGTGGGCCAGTTCCTTCGCCACGGCCGCGGCCGGATGGCCGTTGACCATGGGGACCAGGCGTTCCACCAGATGGCTGATCATGGTCTTGCTGATGATCAGCTCGGCCACGATGTTCATGAACTGCTCAAGCTTGGCCTGGCTCACGCGGATGGTGTCGGCAGCGCCCTTGTCGTCGGAACCCCGACGGCCGCTCTTGCGGCGGTCCTCCCCGGCGGGCGCCCCTTCCTCGGCGGGGCCGGCGGCGACCGGCGCGGAACCCAGCACCAGCGGATGGAAGGAGAGGGTGGCATTGGTCACGGCGCCGAAGACCTTGCGGATCTCCTCAATGGGCTCGGTGGCTTCCACGAGCATCACCAGGTCGAGGTGGAAGGTCCTGGGATCAAAGCTGTCGAGATCCACCAGCGGCTGGCACGGAATCATCTGCCGGTAGAGCAGTAGGCCCACCAGCTCGACCATCTGAAACAGGGAGAAAGGGTTGAAGGCCGTGCCGTAGATGCTGCCCGCCAGCTCGGCCTTGATACCGAGAACGGTCTTGCCCTGGCTCAGGGCGAGTTCGGCGGCCTTCCGGCCCGCTTCATCCACGCCCGCCAGCGTTGCTGGCAGATGCAGGCCACCGGTGGTGCCCGCGGAGGGCACGGCCACGGGAGCGGCACCGCCCTTCTTGAGGGATTCGAGGTTCCGGATCAGTTCACTGGGATCGGGGTCCTCGGGCGTGCCCTGCTTCCGCACCTGCACGCCCACGTCCTCCACCAGCACCTTCAGCATGTCCACGGTCTCGAAGAGCAGCTCCATCACCCGCTCGTTGAGTTCCATGCGGGATTTGCGGAGGTCGTCCAGCACGTTCTCGCCGATGTGGGAAAGGGCCTGGACCTTCTGCAGGCCCAGGAATCCCGCCGCACCCTTGATGGTGTGGACGCTGCGGAAGATGGCGTTCAGCAGATCCAGGTCGCCCGGCGCCTCCTCGAGGGCCAGGAAGTTGGTCTCGATCTGTTCGAAATGCTCCTGCGCCTCCACGAGGAAGTCCTCGTAGAAACTGGGATCGTCGAGGGCGAAATCACTCATGGTTCACCCGTCCTGTCGGCCGCGCCCCGCCGGCCCTGGAGGCCCTGGAGCTGGTCGGTCTCCGCATCGGTGAGAAGCTGTTTGAGTTCGAGAAGGAAGATCATGCCGTTGTCCAGGCGGGCCACCTTCTCGATGTAGCGGTTGGCGCCCACGGCGGTCACGGCGGGCGGGGGCCCGAACCGATGGAGATCCACCGGCCGGACCTCGTCGACGGCATCCACCACCAGGCCGGTGAATACCCCGCCGATGCTGGTGATGAGGATGCGGGAGATGGTGGTCGCTTCGACGCGCGCAAGGCCGAAGCGGGTGCGGAGGTCCACCACGGGCATCACTTCGCCCCGCAGGTTCAGCACGCCATCCACGAACTGCGGGGCCCGGGGCACCGGGGTGATCTGGCCCACCATGATGATCTCGCGGACTTCGTGCAGGCGCAGTCCATAGCTCTCGGGGCCGAGCCGGAACACGACCAGCTCGAGGCTGGGCACCGTCTCCTGGCTCCGGCCATCGGATTGTCCGAGGCCCTGGCCCATGGCCGCGATCTTCTCCTGGTCGTCGCCGGTGATGATCTTCAGCACGTTGATGAGGCTGACCATGCGGCCTGGCAGCAGGAGGATGCCCTCCAGGTGCTCGCGTTCCGCTTCGGACAGGGTCTGGGGGGGCGGCAACACCTGGTCATCCTGCACCCGCAGGATCTCCTGGATGTCGTCCACCACCACGCCGATCTTCGCGGCGCCGAAGGAGAGCAGCACCACCTTGTCCCGCAGGCGCTCGGTCTGGCCCTGCTCGATGGACAGGATCTCCGACAGGTCGATGAGGGGCATGACCTGGTCGCGCAGGCAGATCACCCCCAGCACGTAGTCCGGCGCGTCGGGCACCTTGGTCACGGGGGGCAGTTCGACGATCTCCTCCACCTCGTGCAGGGCGATGCCGAAGGATTCGGTCCCCAGCCGGAAGGTGACGAAGGGACGGCCATCCTCTTCGACCTCCTCCTCGGAGCCATCGGACCCGGCGCCGAGGGTCCCTGACATGCCGAGATCCTCGAGTTCGGAACGCCGGCTCAGCTCGGCACTGTCCAGGAGCTTTTCCAGGTGGATCAGGGTGATCAGGCGGGTGCCCACCATGACCATCCCCGCCAGGTATTCGGCCCGGATGCCCGCCACCAGGGGCGGCGTCTCCCGCACGGAGCCATCGTCGATGCGCACCACTTCCGCTACGGAATCCACCTGCAAGCCGGTGGCGCCACTGGCCAGGCGCAGCACGATGATGCGGGTCTTCGACGTGGTTTCCTGGGGAGCGAGGTGAAAGCGGACCCGGCTGTCGATGACGGGGATGATGAGGCCGCGCAGGTTGATGACGCCCAGGATGAAGCTGGGGCTGCCCGGTACCGGCGTGACGTCAGTCCGATGGGTGATTTCCTGGACCCGGTCGATGTCCAGTCCGAATTCCACGCCATCCAGCGTGAAGGTCACCAGCTGACCCGAGGGCGCCAGCTCCGTGGCCAGGAGGGCCTGGGTGGAATCGGCGGCCATGGTTCACCCCTTCTTCTGGGACTTGAATGCCTCGATCACGGCATCGGCGTGGGACTTGTTTTCGTCCGGCGTGGTGCCCGTCTGGGCGATGGTGTGGCTGATGGAGGGCCGCTCCGCATCGCTCTTCAGGCCAGTGCCCAGCAGCTCGACGATGTAGTCGTGGATCTGGCGGAGGTGGTGGACGATGCGCTCCAGTTTCTGGCGCGTGATGTCCTGGAACTGCATGAGGTCCATGGCCTCGAAGACCTTGTCCTGGATCTCCTTGCTGGCGCTCATGACCTCGTGGATGGCCTTCTGGACGCCGGGCGACTGGGCGCTGTCCTGGCCCATGATGCCGGTGATCAACTGCTGCTGGCGGGCCACGAGGCTGCCGATCTGGTCCAGCTGATCCATGATCTTGTTGGATTCCCGCTCCGTCACGGCGGTGACCGTGTCCAGTTCCGAGATCACGTGGCCGCTGCCGTCCTTGTGGGGCTCGGCATGGTCGGTCGGTGCGGCCTGAGGAGCGGCGGTCGGCGCAGGCGCAGGCGCGGGCGCAGGCGCGGGCGCAGGGACCGTCGCCTTGGCCACGGCCTTGGGCTTCTTGGGGGACTTGCCGCCTCCGGAGAGGAGGGCGTCGATTTCGGATTGATCCATGGGGCTGCTCCCTACCCGAGGAGGGATTCGATTTTTTCCTTGAGGGTCTCCGGAGTGAACGGCTTCACCACGTAGTTGTTCACGCCGGCCTGGAGGGCCTCCACGATGTCCTCCTTGGCGGCGTTGGTGGTCACCATGAGGATCGGGATGGCCGGGTTCTGGCCACGCACGGTCTTCACGAACTCGAGGCCATCCATCTCCGGCATGTTCCAGTCGGTGATGATCATTTCCACCCCGCCCTGGCCGAGCTTTTCAAGCCCGCTCTTGCCGTTGTCACCCTCGATCACATCGGTATAGCCGATGCGGGAGAGGGTGTTGATGATGATGCGCCGCATCGTCGAGGAATCGTCCACGATGAGGATCTTCACGGGGGCCTCCAGAGAATAGGGTGGGGAAAGGTCAGAGGGGGAGCGGAGGCGCGGTGGCCTCCAGGAACTTCACGAGGGCTTCAAGGTCATCGGGGTACACGTTCTGGAACTTGACGCCCAGTTCGTAGCCGCCCGCGTCCAGCTGCTCGACGCGGACCACCATGCCCAGGGCGACCAGGGGGCGAACCTCAGCATCCTGTACCGGACCGAAATGGTTCTGGTAGCGGCCCCAGCCGGGCACCCGCAGCTCAAGCTTGAGCAGCGTGCCCAGGGCATAGGCCCGGGGAGATTCCACCAGGAGGCCACCGGCGGACACGTCCCGGTAGCTGCTCGTGGCGGGAGCCTCCCCTTTATGGAAGCTCAACTCCTGGAAACCCAGGCTGGCCTCCAGGGGGATTCGTCTATATTGTCGGCGTTCCTGACTCATGGTCGTCCTCACATGGGGCATCGGAGGGGGGACTGCCGGACTTGAATCCTGCAAAAAGGGGTGCCCGCCTCGGCTAGACTTGAGTTCGTGCGCGCGCCCCGCCGGGGCGCACCCCGGAGGTCTCATGCCCGCTGCCCCAGGCCAATGTCCCATGGACCCCGGCCAGATGGAGACCACCCTGCAGGGCCTGGCCGCCGAGCTGGTGACCCTGGTCCGGCCCGAGGAGGAGGTTGTCCTCCTGGGCATCCGGTCCCGGGGCCTGCCCCTGGCCGAGCGCCTGGCCACCCTGCTGCGGACCCTCACCGGCGCCCCCATCCCCGTGGGCGCCTTGGACATCACTCTCTATCGCGACGACCTCACCGAGATGGTGGGCAGCCCCATCGTGCGCCCCACGGAGATCCCCTTCACCCTGAAGGACCACACCGTGGTCCTGGTGGATGACGTGCTCTATACGGGCCGGACGGTCCGGGCGGCCCTGGACGCCCTGCTGGACCACGGGCGGCCCCACCGGGTGATGCTCCTGGTCATGGCTGACCGTAGCGGACGGGAACTGCCCATCCAGGCCGACCTCGCGGGCCTTCGGCTGGAAATCCCCCCCGGCCACCGAGTGGCCGTCAGCCTGAAGGAGATCGACGGCAAGGATGGCGTCACCGTGGAGGCCTGCTGATGGCCTCGGAGCGGTACGTCTTCCCCCACAAGCACCTGCTGGGCATCGAACCCCTCAGCAGCCGGGACATCAACGCCATCCTGGACCAGGCCCAGGCCTTCGAGGAGGTCTGCGAGCGCCCCAGCATCAAGATCGTGCCGGCGCTGCGCAAGAAGCTGGTGGTGAACCTCTTCTTCGAGAACAGCACCCGCACCCGGAACAGCTTCGAGATCGCCGAGAAGCGCCTGTCCGCGGAAATCATCAACTTCGATGCGGACACCAGCAGCCTGACCAAGGGCGAGACGCTCATCGACACGGCCATGAACCTGCAGGCCATGCACCCGGACCTCATCGTCATGCGCCACAGCGCCCCCGGGGCCCACACCCTCCTGGCCCGCCACATGAAGGCCAGCATCATCAACGCCGGGGATGGCTCCCACGAGCACCCCACCCAGGCCCTGCTGGATGCCTACACCCTGCGCAAGAAGTTCGGCCGGCTGGAGGGCCTGCGGGTCGCCATCGTGGGCGACATCCGCAACAGCCGCGTCGTGCGCTCGAACCTCTGGCTCCTCACGCGCATGGGCGCCAAGGTCACCCTGGTGGGTCCACCCACCCTCGTGCCCCAGGAGATGAAGGCCACCTGGGCCAACATCGACATCAGCCACGACTTCGACGCCGTGATCCCCCAGCAGGACGCCATCATGATGCTGCGCGCCCAGTTCGAGCGCGGCACGGGCGCCTACATCCCCGGCCAGGGCGAATACAGCCGCTTCTTCCAGCTCAACCCGGCCCGCCTGAAGCGCGCGAAGAAGGAGGTGGCGGTGCTGCACCCCGGCCCCATCAACCGCGGCCTGGAGATCACCAGCGACGTGGCCGACGGGCCCCGGAGCCTCATCCTCGAACAGGTCACCAACGGTGTCCCCGTGCGCATGGCCGTGCTCTACCTGCTGTCCAATCCCCATGGGGAGCAGGTGCCGTGAGCCAGCTGCCAGCGGAACGGGTAGTCCAGGCCATCCTCGTCATCCGAGGCGAGCGGGTGCTGTTGGACGCCGATCTGGCGGCCTTATATGAAGTCG
>JBBQHW010000084.1:0-10274 GCA_038324335.1 Holophagales bacterium | reverse complement strand
GGTGGAGCGCAGCATCGGCATCGTCACCGCCGTGATGCCCGCCATCGGCTACAAGAAGGCGACCGAAGTGGCCAAGGAGGCCCTGGAGACTGGTGTTCCGGTCCGGGAGCTGATCCTCCGCAAGGGCTACCTGACCCCCGCCGAACTGGACGAGGCCTTCAGTCTGGAGGCCATGACTCTACCTAGACCCATCCGTTGATTCATGATACTTCGGTTGCATATCCTCCCACCCCAGGAGTCCCCATGTCCCGACTGCTTGCCCTGCTGCTAGGTTCGGCACTCTGTATCGGCGCCCAGGAAACGCCGAAACCGGAGAGTGCACCCCCCGCCATGCCAGCAGCACCAACCGCCCCGGCACCCCAGCCCGTGGCCGTGCCTGCTGCTCCCGCCGCGCCTGCAGTCCCCCTGGTGCCAGCTCCCGTGCCGGTACCGAAACCGGCCGCCCCGAAGGCGCCCCTCCAGGACGATGGCCTCCTGGATCCCGCCTGGTTCGGTGATGGCATCACCTTCACCAAGGGTGATGACGTGGACTACTTCTGGATCAAGCCTGGCCTCGACCTCGGCGGGCACGTTCTCTTCATGAAACCCTGGGAGGATCCCGCCATGCTCCGGAAAGGGCGCGACGGCAAGGACAACGCCAAGGCCACCGAAATCACGGACAGCTTCCCGGGGATGCTGCGCGGGGCTCTGAACGGCGCGTTCAACGGCAAGGCCAAGGTAAGCCGGACCGAGGGTGATCTGGTGCTCCTGGGCCGCTTCGTCGACGCGAACGCCGGCAGCAAGGCTGCCAAGTGGCTGATTGGACTGGGTGCCGGCAGCGAAACCGCCACCTGGGACCTGAAGGTGCTGGATCCCAAGTCCGGAGAAGTCCTCCTGGCGGTTCATCACCGCGCCATCAGTGGGACCGCCATGAGCAACATCCAGGACAAGCTCGTGAAGTGGGCCGACAAGTTCGCCACCTTCCTGGCCACCCGCGCCATCAAGTGATGACAACTGGCCACCTGCCCCTTCCTGGGGTGGCCAGCACCGGACCCAAGAGCTAACCATCCGAGAGCCCGGGCCCTCTGCGCCTGCGAAGGGGGTGTGATGCTCCGCGCGGCTGGTGGTGGTTAGACTATCGGCTGATCCCCACCTGTCCGGCCGCCATCCGCAAGTCCCGGGAGTCCCCATGTCCCTCGAAAAGAAGATCGAGATCCTCAAGGCCAAGCATGCGCAGGCCCTGGCGGGCGGCGGCGAGATGCGGGTGGCGAAACAGCACGAGGGGGGCAAGCTCACGGCCCGGGAACGGGTGGCGGCCTTCCTGGACGAGGGTTCCTTCGAGGAGATGGATGCCCTCATGGTCCATCGCAACTGGGGCGTGGACAAGATCCCCGGCGACGGCGTGGTGACTGGCTTCGGCCGCGTGGACGGGCGCCCCGTGGCCCTGTTCGCCCAGGACTTCACCGTGTTCGGCGGTTCCCTCAGCGAGGCCTACGCCAAGAAGATCTGCAAGGTGATGGACCTGGCCATGAAGGTGGGCTGCCCGGTCATCGGCCTCAATGACAGCGGCGGCGCCCGCATCCAGGAGGGGGTGGTGAGCCTAGGCGGCTACGCCGACATCTTCCTGCGCAACACCCTGGCCAGCGGCGTCATCCCCCAGCTCAGCCTCATCATGGGTCCCTGCGCCGGCGGCGCGGTCTACAGCCCCGCCATCACCGACTTCATCACCATGGTGAAGGGCACCAGCTACATGTTCGTGACCGGCCCCGATGTGATCAAGGCTGTCACCCATGAGGAGGTCACCAAGGAGGAACTGGGCGGTGCCACCACCCATAGCGCCAAGAGCGGTGTGGCCCATTTCGTGTGCCAGAGCGATCTCGCGGCCCTGGCCCATGCGCGCGAATTGCTTTCCTACCTGCCGAGCAACAACCTGGGCGAGGCGCCCCGCCGCGCGCCCAAGCGCGAGATGCCCTTGGAGAATCCGGAGCTCGACACGATCATTCCCGATGATTCGAGCAGGCCCTACGACATCCGCGACATCATCAAGGGCGTGATGGACGATGCCCACTTCTTCGAAGTGCACGAGGCCTTCGCGCGGAACCTCGTCGTGGGTTTCGCCCGCATCGACGGTCGCAGCGTCGGCATCGTGGCCAACCAGCCGGCCTACTACGCCGGCGTGCTGGACATCGCCTCCAGCGAGAAGGGCGCCCGCTTCGTGCGCTTCTGCGATGCCTTCAACATCCCCCTCATCACCTTCGAGGACGTGCCGGGCTTCCTCCCGGGCGTGACCCAGGAGCACGGCGGCATCATCCGCCATGGCGCCAAGCTGCTCTTCGCCTTCTGCGAGGCCACGGTGCCCAAGATCACCGTTATCACCCGCAAGGCCTATGGCGGCGCCTACTGTGTCATGGCCAGCAAGCACATCCGCACGGATTTCAATTTTGCCTATCCCACGGCGGAGATCGCGGTCATGGGCGCCGAGGGCGCCATGAACGTGCTGCACGGCAAGTCCATCGCCGTGGCGCCGGATCCCGCCGCCAAGAAGGCGGAGCTCGTCGCCGAGTACAACGAGAAGTTCGCCAATCCCTATATCGCCGCCGAGTTCGGGTTCATCGATGAGGTGATCCTGCCCCGGGAGACCCGCCTCAAGCTCATCAAGGCCCTGGCCTTCCTGGAGACCAAGCGCGACACCACCCCGCCCAAGAAGCACGGGAATATTCCCCTATAGGGCGGTAGGATGCGGGAGCCCTCATCCGGAGTCCCCATGCGCCATCTCGCATTCTGCCTGCTCGCCCTGCCCCTGCTGTCCCAGGCCATGGACGAAGCCAGCCTCCGCGGCGACCCGCGCAAGCTGGCGGGCGCCTGCGCCGACCGGGCCCGGCTGCTGCGCCCCAAGGACGCCAAGATGCTCGCCGAATACGGGCGGGCCTTTCTGGCCGCCGGCGAGCGGGCCAAGGCCGAGGACTGCTTCCAGGCGGCCCGGATCGAGAGCCCGAAGGATGCCGACGTCTACCGCCTCATCGCCGCGGCCTGGCTCCGGGCCGGGCAGCGCGGCGAAGCCATGAAGGCCATCGCCGACATGCAGACCGCCGATCCCAAGGCCAAGAACGCCTTCACCCGCGCGGCAGTGAACCTGCAGGATGGCGGCCTGGCGAAGGAGGCTGACGCGCTCATGGAGCGGGCCTGGATCCTGGATCCCTCGGACTGGCAGAACTGCGTCACCTATGGCCGGAGCTGCCTGCGCAAGGCCCACCGGGAGAGCGCCGCAAAATGGTTCGCCCGCGCCACCCAGGCCAAGCCCCAGGAGGAACGGATGTGGAATGCCGTCGCCCTGGCCTACGCCGATCACGGCGCCGAACCCAGCTAGGGTCCCACCTGCCGGAAACCGACCCAAGGAGTTCCCATGCGCGTTGCCGTCCCCTTCTTTCTCGCCATGAGCCTTTGGGCGCAGACTACGAAACCCGCGCCCGCGGTCTTCGACGAGGCCTTCTTCAACGGCGACCGCCGGGCCATCCTCCAGGCCTGCGCGGACAAGGCCCGCGCCATCAAGCCCAAGGACGCGAAGTACCTCGCGGAATATGGCCGGGCCTACCTTGCCGCCCTGGACCGGCCCAAGGCCGTGGCCGCCTTCAAGGAGGCGGAGGAAAAGGAGCCCAAGGATGGCCAGGTGCTCCGCCTCATCGCCGCGGCCTGGTTGAAGCACGGCTACAAGACGGAGGCCCTTGAGGGCTACGAGAAGATCGTGAAGCGCGATCCCAAGAACAAGGAGGCCGTTACCCAGGCCGCCATCGATCTCGCGGAGGTGGGCCTGGTGAACGAGGCGGAGCGTTACATGGGCGTACTGCTGGCCCTGGAAAAGGACGACTGGGCCCGCTTCCTGTTGTTCGGCAAGGCCTTCCTGGTGGCCGGCCAGCGCAAGAAGGCCGCCACCTGGTTCGCCCGGGCCGCGGCGCTGAAGCCCAACGAGGAAAAGCTCTTCTTGGAGATCTCCCGGGCCTTCGCCGAGACTCAGAGCGTGATGTAGGCTCAACGCATTCAGGAACCAGCCGTAGCACTGACTTCCAGGAGCTTTCATGTCCCATGTGTTTTTCAACGAGCAGGGCTCTGTCCGCAGTGGCTGGAAGGTGCTCGGCTTCTTCCTGGCGTTCCTGGCCATTGGCATCGGCGTCGGTGTGGCCGCCAAGGCCCTCCACGCCCCGCGGCCCGGCATGGTCCTGGGCGTCTGGATCAGCCTGGCCATGGTGGCCCTGGCGAGTTTCATCTGCGTGGGCCTGGAGAAGCGCTCCTTCAGCGACCTGGGCTTCCACCTGGGCTCCCGCTGGCTCGGGGAGTTTCTCGTGGGCCTCCTGGGCGGCATCCTGCTGATCCTCCTGACGGCCCTGCTTGTGAGGGGTCTGGGTGGCTTCCATTGGGAGCGGGCCGCCAACATCGGCGCCCGGCAGCTTCTCACCGCGGCGGCGATGTTCCTGGGGGTGGCCTTCAACGAGGAGATGCTGTCCCGGGGCTATCCATTCCAGCGGCTGGTGGAGGGGGCGGGGCCCTGGGTAGGCCAGCTGGTCTTCGCCGCACTCTTCGCCCTCATGCACTGGGGCAACCCGGGCATGCACGGCGCCACCCGGGCCTGGGCCACGGTGAACATCGCCCTCGCCGCCCTCCTCCTGGGCTTCTGCTACCTCCGCACCCGGAGCCTGGCCCTCCCCATCGGCGTGCACCTGGGCTGGAATTGGGCCCAGGGCAGCCTGTTGGGCTTCGGCGTGAGCGGCACCACAGCCATCAAGGGCGCCTGGACCCCGGTCTTCCACGGCCGCCCGGACTGGCTCACGGGGGGCGCCTTCGGCCTGGAGGCCAGCGCCATCTGCACCCTGGTCTGTGGTGCCGCGATCTTCGGGTTGTGGCGCTGGCGCGGTCGTGCGACTCCGCTAGCCGAAAAGGTATTCAGCGCCGATGCTTCCACTGCTTCGGAGTCTTGATGCCCGAACCCATCACCAGGCGCATCTCGCTGGTGGGCGCAAAGCCCAGGCGCTGATACAGGCCTTCGGCCTCAAGACTGGCATGCAGTTCCATGATCTCGATGCCGATCTCCCGGGCGAGGTCCAGGGCCGCGTCCGTGAGGCGCGCGGCCAGACCCTGGCGCCGGTAGGCGGGGGCGGTGTAGACGTTGAAAAGGTAGCCCCGGACCGAAAGGGGCGTCACCGGCGTGGGCACGGTCTCCTTCATGAGCATGAGCACGCTGGCCACGACCTGGCCGTTGTCCTCGATCACCAGGCCCCGGCACTGCCCCGTCACCAGCCAGCCCCGCAGCTGGTGCCGGAAGGACTCGGCCATGCGCTTCAACCCTTCCTCTGAGCCCATCTCCATGTCGCGGAACATCGCGATGCGATGGGCCACGTGGGTCTCGAGGTCGGCGGGCGTGGAGAGGCGCAGGGTCGGGCTCATGGGAACAGTGTACGAGTATCCTGGACCATGCACTATGCCGCACTCGCCTCGGGTTCCAAGGGGAACTGCCACGCCCTGTCGGACGGGGAGCGGACGCTCCTCATCGACGCGGGAATCTCCCTGCGCCAAATCCGACAGCGCATGGAGGCGGTGGGTTGGTGTTCCGGCGACGTCCGGGCCCTGGCCCTGACCCATGAGCACTCGGATCATGTCGGGGCCCTGGGGGTCATCCTGCGCCGCACGGACTGGGCGATCCTAGCCACGGCGGACACCCGGCGGGCCGCCGAGCGGTCCCAGGGCGTCGTGATCCCCGCGGACCGCTGGATCGAACTGGAAGCCGGCCGACCCCGGGACTGGGAGGGCTGGCGCATCCTGCCCTTCGCTCTGCCCCACGATGCCGCCGATCCCGTGGCCTACCGCGTGGAGTTCGGCGGTCGCAGCGGCGCCGTGGTCACCGACCTGGGCTGCCTCACCGCGCTGGTGGCCGACCACCTGCAGGACCTCGACCTGCTGGTGCTGGAGGCCAACCATGACGTGGAGATGCTGCGGGAAGGCGACTACCCGCCCCGCCTCAAGGCCCGCATCCTCAGCCGGGTGGGCCACCTAAGCAACGCGGCCATGGCGGAACTGCTGGACCGCGCCTGTGGGCCACGCCTGCGGCAGCTCGTTCTCGCCCACCTGAGTGAATCCAACAACCATCCCGACCTGGCCCGCTTCGCCGCGGAAGAGGTGCTACGGGGCAGCGCCGTGACGTTGCATCTCGCCCACCAGCGGAATCCCATCATGCTCACCGTAACTGCCGATCGAGAGGCCTGATGCTTCGACGTGCCGCCGCCCTTCTCCTCCTTGTCTTGCCGCTGGCAGGGCAGGCTCCCCCGCCCCTGCGTGAGGTGGTCGAGCGCTTCGACGGGGCCCAGGCCCAGGCCCAGACACTGCAATGCCCTTTCACGCTCACCCTGCGCCGCGCCCTGCTGAAGACGCCCTCGGTGACCAAGGGCACCCTGTACCTCCAGGGCTCGGACTTCGCGCATTTCGCCTTCCAGTCCCCGGAGGATCTGGTCCTCCACCTCACGCCCAAGACCCTCATCTCGTACAGTCCCGAGGCCAAGGAGGGCGAGATGATGAAGATCGGGTTCATCAAGAATTCCGACCGCAAATTTCTCGGTCTCGGCCAGAAGCTGAGCTATCTGTCCGACTACTTCCAGATTGCCCTGGGCGAAGGCAAAGAGCTTCCGAACACCTGGTTCCTGGCGCTCACGCCGCGCACCCTGTCCCTGCGGAAACGGTTGCAGGCATTGAATCTCTGGGTGGACCGCGAGACCTGGCTGCCGCGCCAGGTGCAGTGGGTCGAACGCAGCGGGGATTCCTGGCTGCTGGACCTCGGTCCCCTGCGGATCAATCAGCCGCTGCCGGCCGCCGTGACGGGCTTCAAGCTGCCCGAGGGCATTCCGCTGCGCAACGAGTTCAGCTTCTTCGCCACCCGCAAGAAGTAAGAGATACACTTCGAACATCTGAAGAGGAACCCATGATCGTGGTGTGCCCGGCCTGCCAGGCCCGCTTCCAGTATGACGACTCGCGCTTTGGTGAGCTCCAGACCAAGCGGTTCAAGTGCCCGAAGTGCGCACACGTCTTCGAAGTCGCCAACCCAGGCCTACCTCCGGCCGGAGCCCAATCCCGTTCCTCGGCGAGCCCCACTCCTTCGGCGCCCCTTCCTCCGGACCCGCCCATGCCCCATGCGCCCATGCCAACGGCGCGTACCACCGCCAAACGGGATCGCGATTCCATGTTGGTGGCGGCAGGACTGCAGGTGGCGGGGATGCCCCCGGGCCTGAAATTCAGCCTGGCCTTTCTGAGTGGCCCCCAGGCCTCCACGGTCCACGTGCTGGAACAACCCTTGAGCGTCATCGGGAGGGAGGAAGGCAACGTCATCACGCGGGACCCGGAGACCTCGCGCCGCCACGCCCAGTTGGAGATCCGTCGTGATGCCACCGTGTGGATCACCGACCAGCAGTCCACCAATGGCACGCTGGTCAACGGCGAGCGCATCTCCGGCCCGGTCCAACTGAGCAGCCAGCAGGAATTCACCTGCGGGAACAGCACCTTCATGCTGCTGGTTCGCAACACCGACGACTTTTCGTTCAACTGAGGCCCGCGCCATGACCTCTGATCCCTACGCTCCGCACCTTCGCCAAGCCGAGGCTCTCTTCGCCAATGGGGAAATCGTCAAGGCCGGGCAGATCTGGCAGGCCATCCTCAAGCAGCAGCCCACCCACGCCAAGGCCCGTGAGGGTCTTCTGGCCGTGAAGCAAGGCCTGCTGGCCCTCCGGGAAACCGCGGCCGCCGCGGCCAGGGACCTTACAGGGCCCCATCCAGTGGCCCCCAAGCCGCCCGAGAACATCGCACCAGCCCCATCAGCACCGCCCCCGATCCAGGCGGAAACCGAGCCCGCCCCGAGCCCCATGACTCCCCCGGCGCCGTTGCCCTCGGAGTTCCATTTCCTGGCCCCCTCGCTGGCAGGGCCGCTGCTCCCAGCTCCTCAGCGGGTCCCTGGCGCTCTGACTCTCGACCGCCTGGTGGCGGAGGGTTGCACCCTTTACGACCTGGGCCAGGTCGAGGATGCCCTGCGCAAGTGGGATCAGGCGCTTGCCATGAATCCTGCCCACGCCCTCGCCCGGAGCTATGCCAACGGGGCGCGCCGGGAGCTTGGGCTGGAGCTGGTCGAGGCCGCCGCCGTGTTGTCCCCAGGCAAGATGGAAGCCTACTCCGCCGGCGAAGACGTGGACAAGCTCCTCCGGGAAGCCGTCCAGCTCTATGACATGGGTCTGGTGGAGGAGGCCATTCCCAAATGGGAGCGGGTGCTCGCGCTCGAACCCCACCGTCATGAGGTGGAAGGCTACCTGAAAATGGCCCGGATCGAGTTGGACCAGAGCCAGACCCATACCTCCGAGTCGGCCTCCCCCAATGACGACCTCCCCGAAATCGAGTCCGTGGAGCTGAAACTGAAGCAGGCCGAGCACCTGCTTCACCTGCAAAGACACGAGGAGGCGGCCTTCACCTATCAGCAGGCCCTGCGCCTATCTCCGGGTGATGCCCGCGCCCTGCTGGGCCTGGAACGCTGCCGCAAACCCGGCAGCCTGGCCAGGGACTCCGGCGACGCGCTCCATTCCTTCACCCCGATCATGACTCTGGATGGCCAGGGTCGCATCGCCATGGCCGATGAGCCGACCAGCCTTCCTTTGGCGACCGAAGCCCAGGGCGTTCAACCGCCCGCGGCCCTGCTCAAGGCTGCCCCGGCTCCCCGGGTCGGCCTGTCGGTCCCGGACCGGGTTCGCGCCGCTACGGGCCGCATGCCCTGGCTGAAGGAAACCAAGCTGCTCGCCATTGTGAGCGGCAGCCTCCTGGCCCTGCTCGTGGGTTTCGCCCTTCTCCAGGGCTACCGCCGGGATCAGGCCCTGAAGGAGGATGTCCGCACAGCCCGCGAGACCGCCGTGGCACCCCTGAGCCAACAGATGCAAGCCCCGGATCTCGGCGAATCGGCGGAGGCCCTGCGGGAGGAAGCCGAGGCCGCCCAGCTGATGGATCCCCTCCGCGCCTTCCTCCGCGCCGAGGCCCTCGTGAACCTGAACCCCAAGGACGCCGCCGGCGCCCAGTTGCTGGAGAAGACCCGGGCCGCGCTGCCGGGTGGCGTCTCGGGGTCCAGCCTGCCCGAATTCCAGAAGCACCTCCAGAACGGCGATCTTGAGGCCGCGTACAAGGTGATCGATGCCCTGTTGCGGGCCAATCCCTCCAACGCCGAACTGCGGGCACGGGCGGCCCGACTGCACCTGGCGCTCTGCACCGCCCACGCCGCCCAGGCCAAGTGGGACGAGGCCCGCGAAGACCTCCAGCGCGGCCGGGCCCTCTTTCCGGGCGACAAGACCTGGCAGATCCGCCTCAAGCTCCTGGAGCAGGTGAAGACCCTGCCCAGGGACCAGCAGGGCCTCTGGATCGCGCTGCTGGGCTGAGCCCCGCGACTATTCCACCCAGATCTCCGGCGGCACGGGATGGCTCAGGAAGTGGGTCATCCCCTCGCTGAGGCCGTAGGCCCCCGTGCTGCCGAAGGCCAGGAGGTCGCCGGGTTCCAATTCGGGCAACAGGGCCTCGCCCAGGCGGTCCAGGCTGGTGCAGAGGGGGCCGGCCAGGGTGTAGGGCGCCTTGCCTTCGCCCTTGCCCAGGGCCCACACGGGGAAGGGCTCCCCCGTGAGCAGGGGACGAAGCAGGTGGTTGATGCCGCCTTCGAGAATGGCGAAGCAGGTGCCGCGGCTGTTCTTGATCCGGATGACCCGGGCCAGGTAGACGCCGCAGGGCCCCGCCAGGAAGCGGCCCGGCTCCAGGATGAGCTCGCCGGTGAACCAGGTGTGCCGAGCCAGCAGCGCCGTCAGCCCCCGGCCCAGCTCCGCCAGATCCAGCGGGGACTGCTCCGGTGCGTAGGGAATGCCCAGGCCGCCGCCCAGGTCGATCTGCTCGAAGGCTAGACCGTGTGTGCCGTGCAGGCGCCGCGCGAGCTCCATCACGGCGCCGTGAATGGCCAGCAGCTTCACGGCACTCCGCTGGTTGCTGGCGGCAAAGACGTGCAGACCCCGGATGCGAACATGGCGCAGGTTGGCAGTGCGCTGGAGCAGCGCGGGCAGGGCCTCCTCGTCCACACCGAAGGCCGACGGTCCGCTGCCTCCAATGATGCGGTTGCCCTCATCGATGGCGAAGGCCGGATGCACCCGCAGGTTCACGGCCACCTCGCGGTCCACCAGGGCCTCGATGCGCGCCAGATCCTCGAAGCCTTCGGCCTGGATGCGCACGCCCATGGCCAGGGCCTTGCGCAG
>JBBQHW010000083.1:0-10279 GCA_038324335.1 Holophagales bacterium | reverse complement strand
CCACCGTGCCGCGCCGCACGATCGCGTTGTAGGAGCGGCCATGTTCATCACCTTCGCCCTCATCACGCTGCTCGGCGGCCTGGCCATGCTGCTGCAGAAGAACGTCATCGTGGCGGGCCTCTGCATGGTGGCCACCTTCTTCGGCGTGGCCGGCCTCTTCGTGCTCCTGGCCAACCCCGTGGCGGCGGCGCTCCAGCTCATCGTCTACAGCGGCGCCATCATGGTGCTGGTGCTCTTCGTGATCATGATGCTGAACAGCCATGAGGAGGAGAAGGCCCAGTCCGCCCGGCCCATCCAGCGCTGGGTGTCCCTGGCCCTGGTGGCGGCCCTGGCCCTGGGTGCCGTGAAGCTGGTGCTGGCCTCCCCCGGGGTGAAAGCCCTGGCCCTGAACGGCGCGACCATGCCCCAGGCCATGACCCTGCAGAAGGTGGGTACCGCCCTCTTCGCCGACCACCTGCTGGGCTTCGAGGTGGCGGGCCTCCTGCTGCTGGCGGCCATGATCGGCGCCGTGGCGCTGACGAAAAGGAACCTGTGATGAGCGGCCTCGACGCAATCCTCCAAGGCGGCCTCCAGGGGTACCTGGTGGTGGCGCTGCTCCTCTTCGCCATCGGCCTGGCCACGGTGCTGCTGCGCCGCACCCTGCTCATGCAGTTCATGGGCGTGGAACTGATGCTCAACGCGGCCAATGTGGCCCTGCTGGCCTTCGCCCGGTTCCGCGGTGGCGACGCCCAGGCCATGGTGTTCTACCTCTTCATCATCGCCGTGGCCGCCTGCGAGGCGGCCATCGGTCTGGCGCTGGTCATCGGCCTCTATCGGCACCGGGACACCACCGACTCGGACCGCGCCGCCAGCCTGAAGCAGTGAGGATGCGATGAACAAGTACTACTGGCTCATTCCGATCCTCCCCCTGCTGGGATCCCTGTTCAATGGCCTGCTGGGCAAGCGCGCCGGCAAGCGCGTCGTCACCGCCGTGGGCGTCGGCGTCGTGTTCGTCGCCCTCCTGCTGGCCCTCTCGGCCTTCTTCGCCATGAAGGGAACCGCGGACCATCGCCTGCTCCTGAACTACGGGGAATGGATGGCGACCGGGTCCCTGAGTGTGCCCTTCGGCCTGGTAGTGGATTCCCTCAGCGGCACCATGATGTTGATCATCACGGGCATTGGCTTCCTCATCCACCTCTACTCCGTGGGCTACATGCACGAGGACGAGGGCTACGCCCGCTTCTTCTGCTACCTGAACCTGTTCGTGTTCTTCATGCTCACCCTGGTGCTGGGCTCCAGCCTGGTGCTGATGTTCGTGGGCTGGGAGGGCGTGGGCCTCTGCTCCTACCTGCTCATCGGCTACTTCTTCGAGACGGACTACGCACCGGACGCGGGCCTCAAGGCCTTCCTCACCAACCGTGTGGGCGACCTGGGCGTGATCATTGGCATGATGGTGCTCTTCGCGGCCTTCGGCACACTGACAGTGTCCGACCTCCTCACCCAGGCGGGGCACCTGGCCCCGGAAGTGGGCTTCGGCGTCCTCACTTTCGCCACCTTGATGCTCTTCATGGGCGCCACGGGCAAGAGCGCCCAGCTGCCCCTCTACCTCTGGCTGCCGGACGCCATGGCAGGCCCCACGCCGGTCAGCGCCCTCATCCACGCGGCCACCATGGTGACCAGCGGCATTTACCTGATCTGCCGCCTGGCCCCGGTGTTCACCCTGGCTCCGATCACCATGACCGTCGTGGCCTGGGTGGGCGCGGCCACGGCCCTGTTTGCCGCCACCATCGGCCTGGTGCAGCGCGACATCAAGAAGGTGCTGGCCTATTCCACCGTCTCCCAGCTGGGCTTCATGTTCCTGGGCCTCGGCGCCTCGGGCTTCGCCGCGGGCTTCTTCCACGTCTTCACCCACGCCTGGTTCAAGGCCCTCCTCTTCCTGGGCGCCGGCAGCGTGATCCTGGCCATGCATCACGAGCAGGACCTCTTCAAGATGGGCGGCCTGAAGGCGAAGATGCCCATCACCTTCTGGACCATGCTGATCGCGACCCTGGCCATCATCGGGTTCCCAGGTACCTCGGGTTTCGCCAGCAAGGACGAGATCCTCTACCTGGCCTACCTGAAGAGCCCCGCCCTGTGGGTGATCGGCGTCCTCGCCGCCTGCTGCACGGCCTTCTACATGCTGCGCCTCTTCACCCTCACCTTCCTGGGCCAGGCCCGCGACCACCACACCTACGACCACGCCCACGAAAGCCCCACCACCATGACGCTGCCCCTGGCCGTGCTGGCCCTGGGCACCCTGCTGGCGGTGGGGCTTGGGTGGCCCAAGGCTTTCGGCGGCGACTTCCGCATCGAGGCCTGGCTGGCGTCCGCCACCACCTTCGGGCAGCTGCACGCGGCTCACGGCGAGCACGGCAGCCATGGACTGGCCTGGGCCCTGGCCACAGTCTCCACGGTGCTGGGCCTCGGTTTCGCGGCCTTCGGCTACCTCAGCTACAAGGACGGGCTGGCGGTCTCCGAGGCCCGCGCGGCGAAGTTCCCCTTCCTCCACGATCTGCTGCTGAACAAGTACTACGTGGACGAGGGCGTGGAACTCTACCTGCTGCGGCCCATCCGCTGGTTCGGCAACGTGCTGTGGAAGCTCTTCGACGTGATCATCATCGACGGCGTGGGCGTGAACCTGCCCGGGGCCCTGACGCGGGTTTCCGGGGACTTCACCGCCCTCTTCCAGACCGGCCGGGTGCGCAACTATGCCCTCAGCATGGCGCTGGGGGCCGCGCTCCTCCTCTATGTCTTTCTGAAGTAGGTGGGGCGATGACCTGGCTCAATTCCCATCCCCTCAGTTTCCTGGTCTTCGCGCCCACCCTCCTGGGCCTGGTCCTCATGGCGCTGCCGCAGACGATGGCCCGCCTCGCCCGCATGCTGGGCTTCATGGGCGCCCTCGCCTTCTTCGTCCTCAGCCTCGCCTGGCTGCTGGGCCACGGAGCCGGGGACGTCATCGAGCGGGCGCCCTGGTTCACCCTGGTGGGCCTGCCGGTGGACTACGCCCTCACGGTGGATGGGCTGAACCTCTGGCTCGTCATCCTCACCACCTTCCTCGTGCCCCTCACCATGCTGGGCACCTGGAACAGCCTCAAGGATCGGATCGGCACCTTCGCGGCGCTGTTCCTCCTTCTGGAGACCGGCATGCTGGGCGCCCTCATGGCCCAGGACCTGTTCTTCTTCTACCTGTTCTGGGAAGCCATGCTCATCCCGATGTACTTCATGATCGGGGTCTGGGGCGGCGACGAGCGGCGCTACGCCGCCAACAAGTTCTTCCTCTTCACCCTCAGCGGGTCGTTGTTGTGGCTGGTGGCCCTGCTCTACCTGGCCAACAAGGCCGGCGGCTTCAACCCCCTGCTCATGGGCCAGGCCGCCTCCACGCTGCCCTTCGGCGTCCAGAGCTGGCTGTTCATCGCCTTCGCCGTGGCCTTCGCCATCAAGGTGCCGCTGTTCCCCCTGCACACCTGGCTGCCCGACGCCCACGTGCAGGCGCCCACGGCGGGTTCCGTCATCCTCGCGGGCGTGCTGTTGAAACTGGGCGGGTACGGCTTCATCCGCTTCGCCATCCCCATGTTCCCCCAGGCGGCCATGCACTACGCCAAGCCCATCGCCCTGCTCAGCGTCATCGCCATCATCTACGGCGCGCTGGTGGCCATGGTGCAGCGCGACGTCAAGAAACTGGTGGCCTACTCCTCCGTGAGCCACATGGGCTTCGTGATGCTGGGGCTGGCCTCCTTCACCGTGATCGGCACGCAGGGCGCCATGCTCCAGATGTTGAACCACGGCATCAGCACCGGCGCGCTCTTCCTCCTGGTGGGCATGCTCTACGACCGGGCCCACACGCGCATGATCGCCGACTTCGGCGGCGTGGCCGTGAAGATGCCCGTGTTCACCACCTTCTTCCTCATCGTCACCCTCAGCTCCATCGGGCTGCCCCTCACCAACGGCTTCGTGGGCGAGTTCTGGATCCTGAACGGCACCTTCCTGTCGGGCTTCAGCTGGGGCCGCCTCTACGCCTGCCTGGCCACCTCCGGCGTGCTGCTGGGCGCGGTCTACATGCTCTGGATGTTCAAGCGGGTCTTCTGGGGCCCCGAGAACAAGGACGAGGACAGCGGCACCCACCACCTGCACACGGACCTGAACGCCCGCGAGATCGCGGTCATGCTGCCCCTGGTGGTGCTGATCCTCTGGATGGGCGTCCATCCCCGCACCTTCGTGGCCGCCAGCGAGACCCCCGTCACGGCCCTGCTGAAGAACGCCCAGGCGCCCGCGCCCCGGACCTTCTTGCTGAAGCCCGCGGTCGCGGCCCCCGCCCCTGAGGCCCACGCCCCTGAGGCCAATGCTGGGCATGCCGCCGAACCCGCCGCCCATGAGGTGCACCGATGAACCTCAGCCCCAGCCAGTGGTCGGCCCTGCTGCCGCTGCTTCTCCCTTCCGTGGGCGCCTGCCTCATCGCCATCATGTCCATGGACAAGGATCAGGTCACTGAGAAGTGGATCCGCGGGGTGATGTACGCCACGGCCCTGCTCGCCGTGGGGGCCAGCTTCTATTACCTGACCGTGCTTTGGAACAGTGGCGGCCAGCCCAGCTTCTTCCAGCTGCGCATGGATCGCCTGGCCCAGTTCACCGGCATCTTCGTGCTGGTGGCCTCGGCCCTGACCATCCTCCAGGGCTGGGATCACTTCCACCAGGAGGGCTGGGTGAAGGGCGAGACCCTCTGCCTGCTCCTCTTCGCGGTGACCGGCATGATGCTGTTCGCGTCCACCACCCATTTCGTGGTGCTGTTCCTGGGGCTCGAGCTGTTCAGCCTGCCCCTCTACGCCTTGGTCGGCACCGTGCGGCTCCGTCCGGAAAGCTCCGAGGGCGGCATGAAGTACTTCCTCACCGGCGCCGTGGCCTCCAGCTGCTTCCTCATGGGCGGCGTCCTGATCTACGGCCTGAGCGGCACTCTGGATCTTGGCACCGCGGCCATGCTGCTCCGGGCCCAGGGCCTGGCCCTGGATCCCCTGGTGCTGGTGGGCGCGGCCCTGCTGCTGGTGGGCTTCCTCTTCAAGGTGTCGGCGGTGCCCTTCCACCAGTGGACGCCGGATGCCTACGAGGCCTCGCCCCATCCCATCGCCGGCTTCATGTCCGTGGCCACCAAGGGCGTGGCCTTGATCGCCCTGCTCCGCATTTTTGGGAACAGCCTGACGCCCCTGGCTGGCGTGGGCGCGAGGATGCAGTCCGTGGTCGCCGTGCTGGCCGTGGCGACCCTGGTGCTCGGCAACCTCACGGCCCTGGTGCAGAGCAACGTGAAGCGCATGCTGGCTTATTCCAGCATCAGCCACGCGGGCTACCTGCTGCTGGGCTTCGTGGCGGGCACCCCGGCGGCCTACACCGGCGTGCTGTACTACCTGGTCATCTACCTGGCCATGAACATGGGCGCCTTCGGACTGCTCACGGCCTTCGGCCTGGTGGGTGACCAGATCACCTTCGACGACCTCCGCGGCCTGGGCTGGAAGCGCCCGGCCATGGGCATCGCGGCGGCCATCTTCATGCTCAGCCTGGCCGGCATCCCCCCCATGGGCGGCTTCTACGGCAAGTACATGATATTTCGCGAACTGGTGGCCACGGGTCATGTGGGCATGGCCATCCTGGGCGTGCTGGCGAGCCTGGTGTCCGCCTACTACTACCTACGCTTCCTGGTGGCCCTCTACCTGCAGGCGCCCAGCGCCGAGGCCGAGCGCCTGGCCTCGGACCGCCCGGCCGTCCATGCCCCCTTTGCCGGCGGCACAGTGCTGGTCTGTGCCGCCATCGTGCTGGCGGGGGGCTTCCTCCAGACTTTCCTGGCCGACGGGTTCGCCCGGCGCGCCCTGGTGGATGTCGCCGGCCTGATCCGGTGATTCCCGCAAATCCCTCTCAACCGGGAAGCTCCGCTGGTGGTCAATACATCGTTAGGCGAAGGTTGAATTTGGCCGTGCCCTTTGATAGATGGAGCCTGGAACCATGAAGCGGAACACCTGGATCGGCCTTGGAATTGGCGTTGCCGTGGTGGCGGGTGGTGCGGCCTACTTTTGGACCCGGCCCAAGGACGAAGTGAAGTGGCGCCTGGCCAAGCTCGATCGGGGCAACGTCACCCAGCGCATCAACGCCACCGGGGCGGTGAGCCCCGTGGTGCAGGTCTCCGTGGGCACCCAGGTCTCGGGCGTCATCCAGGCCCTCTACGTGGACTACAACAGCATCGTGAAGAAGGGGCAGCTCATCGCCGAGATCGACTCCACGGTGTGGGTATCGCAACTCCAGGATGCCCAGGCCAGCATGCTCCGGGCCCAGGCCTCCTATGACTTCGCCAAGTTGGACTACGAGCGGAGCAAACGGCTGGCGGCCGAGAAGCTGCTGGCCGTCCAGGATCTCGACGCCAAATCCACCGCCCTCAAGAACGCCCAGGGCAACCTGGATTCCGCCAGGGCCGCCGTGGATCGCGCCAAGGCCAACCTCGCCTACTGCAGCATCACCGCTCCGGTGGACGGCGTGGTCATCTCCCGCCTGGCCGACGTGGGCCAGACCGTGGCCGCCAGCTTCAGTACGCCGAGCCTCTACATGATCGCCCAGGACCTTTCCAAGATGAAGGTCCAGGTCAACATCGGGGAATCCGACATCGATGACGTGAAGGTAGGCCAGCGCGCCCTCTTCACCGTGGACAGCCTGCCGGACAAGCAGTTCCGGGCGAACGTGAGCCTGGTCCGCCAGGAGCCCGTCACCACGCAGAATGTCGTGAACTACGTGGTGGAGATGATCGTTCCCAACGAACCGCTGCCGAATGCCGAGGAAGAGGGCAAGGCACCAGCCGCCCCGGCGGCCCGGAAGGGCGGCGGCCGGCCCGATGGCAGCAGGGACACTGCCAAGGATTCCGGTGCCGGACGCGAAGGCGCCCCGGACCCGGAGAAGGCCTGGGAACGCATGAAGGACCGCCTGCCCGCCGGCACCACCAAGCAGGATTTCCTGAAGCGCTTCAAGGAACGCCAAGCCTCCCAGGAGGTGAAAGCCACGCCTTCGATGCTGCCAGCCACCAAGATGGACCCCAAGGATTTGGCCCGCATCCCCGGTGGTGCCAGCCTCATGCCCGGGCCCAAATTCACGGGCAACCTGGCCCTTCGCTCGGGCATGACCGCCAATGTCACCATCAGCACCAACCAGGTGCAGGGGGTGCTGCGGGTGCCCAATTCGGCGCTCCGGTTCAACCCTTCGGCCTTCATCAAGGACGAGAAGAAGGCCGACGGTCCGCGTCTGGGTCAGCCCATGACGTTCGGCGGTGGCCGGCCCTCGGGAGGAGCCCAGGCCGGCACGGGCACCAAGGGCGGCATGGTGGCCCGGCGCGAGGACCGCATCTGGGTGCTGGAGAAGGGCAAGCCCAAGGCCATCGTCGTGAAGGCGGGCATCTCCGACGGCCAGTTCACGGAGGTCAGCGGCGAAGGTCTCACCGAAGGGATGCAGATCCTGGTGGGGGTGGAGACCGCCAAGCAGGCCGGCGGTGCCCTCGCACCCATCGGCGGAACCCAGGGCGGACGGCGCTAGCCGGCAGTTACCATGGGCTTCCTGGAATTCCTCAAGCTGGCGGCCTTCGCCATCACCCGCAACAAGATGCGGGCCTTCCTCACCATGCTGGGCATCATCGTGGGCGTGGGCGCCGTTATCGCCATGATCGGCATCGGTGAGGGCTCCAAGCGGGCCTCCATCGCGCTGATCCAGAACATGGGCTCCAACATGCTGACCATCTTCCCGGGCAGCGGCGGAAACCGCTTCGGGCCCATGGCCATGGGCAGCGCGGACATCCTGCTCGAGAGCGACATCCCCCTCATCAAGCAGGAGCTGGCCCAGAGCAGCGTGGTCACGGCCACCCAGCAGATGCAGACCACGCGCCCCGTCATTTTCCAGGGCCTCAACTACGTGACCCAGATCCAGGGCACCGGGCCGGAGTTCCTGGAGATCCGGGGCTGGGAGGTGGAGAGCGGGCGCTTCTTCACGGATGCGGAGGTGCGGGGCCTGGCCAAGGTCTGCGTGCTGGGCCAGACCGTGAAGGACAACCTGTTTCCCAACGGCGACGACCCCGTGGGCTCCACCGTGCGGGTGGGACCGCTGCCTTTTCTCGTGGTGGGCGTGCTGGAGAAGAAGGGCGCGGGCATGTTCGGCGACCAGGACGACCTCATCGTGGCCCCCTACACCACGGTGATGCGGAAGATCATGGGCCGCGACAAGATCCAGCGAATTGTGGTGAGCGCCCAGGACGGCAAGGCGGAGGCGGCTCAGACCGAGATCACGGCCCTGTTGCGCCAGCGCATGAAGACCGCCCCCAAGGACGATGATCCCTTCATGATCCGCAAGCAGGACGACATCGTGCAGATGCAGACCCAGCAGGCGGGCATCCTCACGGCCCTGCTGGCCGTGGCTGCCAGCATCTCCCTGGTGGTGGGCGGCATCGGCATCTCGAACATCATGCTGGTGAGCGTCACCGAGCGGACCCGGGAGATCGGCATCCGCCGCGCCCTCGGCGCCACCCAGCGCAACATCCTCTGGCAGTTCCTCATCGAGGCCATCGTGCTGTCGGTGCTGGGCGGCATCATCGGCGTCTGGTTCGCCTACAGCGCCGTCTTCATCCTCCAGAAGTTCCAGGTGCCGGCCGTGATGGAATCCTGGGCCGTGGTTTTGGGCCTGGGCTTCTCGGGCCTGGTGGGCGTGGTCGCGGGCTTCCTGCCAGCCTTGAAGGCGGCGGGGTTGGATGTCATCGACGCGCTGCGATACGAATAGCCCCTATGGACGTGAGTGAAACCACCCACGATCCCTACGCGGTGCTCCGCAACCCGGATTACCGCTGGTTCATCGCCTCCCTCGGGCTCATTACCCTCGCGCTCCAGATGCAGGGCGTGGTCGTGGGCTGGCAGGTCTACGAGCGCACCGGCGATCCGCTGGCCCTGGGCCTGGTGGGCCTGTCCGAGGCGCTGCCTTTCCTACTGGTGGCCCTCTTCGGCGGCCATGCCGCGGACCGCCTGAATCGGCTTCGGCTGTGCATGGTCTCCGCCCTGAGCCTGGCCTTCTGTTCCGCCCTCCTGCTGCTCTTCACCTGGCGGTCCGGCGCCTCGGCCAAGGCCGTGGCTCCCATCTACGCCATCATCTTCCTCACGGGCATCGTCCGTGCCTTCTACTAGTAGTGTCCAGAAGTTTCTGTAAGTCCTCGACGGTAGATGGATCGCAGTGGATGCCGGGGGTCAGCGAAGGGAGGGCGGAGCCCGACCGAAGCTGACCAAGCCGGGAGTGGCGCTGGAATCTGCGATACTCTAACCATGTCCGCTCTTCCCCGCCCCGCCTTCCGCTGGTGTGCACTCATCGGCCTCTGGGCTCTTGTCTGCGCGGTGTTGTGGATCATGCTGGTCCAGGTTCTACTGCTGGTTTGGAATCCCTTCTGCCACCTTCAGCGGCCCGGGGCTGCCCTGGTAATTGTCATGAGCGTAGACCGGAATGCTGACAGCCCTACCACTGACCACGTGACAGTGCAAAAGGGAGAAAACAAACAGGTGCTCCGCATGCTCAAGGCCGAGGCGGCGGAACTGAATGAATCCGACGAGGTGTGGATCCTCGACGTCTGGTACTCGGATGGCCTGCGCCCCACCCAATACCGAATGACGCCCCTTCGGCTACTAGTGGAGTACCCGATTGTCATTCTGCTGCCTGTGGCCTGGGCTCTCTTGCGCCTGCGAAAGATCCGTCAAGAGGCCGAAGCCGCTCCGCTCCCTCCCATTCGACGGACCTTCACAGACGACTTCCACCTGCGCGCTCAGCGCTTCGCCAAGAAAAAAGCAACGGATGACCCAGAAGCAGTTAACAAGCCAAACACAACATCTGTAGACGCCGAAAAGAAGTGATAACCACAGAAATCGCCTGATGGGTATTTAATTGGAACGCTTGCCGTGAAACTGCACCCTCAAGTCACAGCGATTGGGCTCGGTCGGCCTATTTACCAATCGAGGTCACCAAGTGGGCCACTCTCCGGTCAGATAGAAATAGGCTGCCCTGCAAGCGTCGGCCCAGTCGCTGAGGGGGGAAGCTCCGCTCACACGCGAAAGGCTCTCGTCATCCAAGAGCTGGAAGTTGTGTCCAGAAGTTTCTGTAAGTCCTCGATGGTAGACGGATCGCAGTGAATGCAGGGGGTCTGCGAAGGGAGGGCGGAGCCCGACCGAAGCAGAACCCCTGCGGCGTGTTGTTCATGCACCCTCCGGTTTCAGCCAGG
>JBBQHW010000082.1:0-10309 GCA_038324335.1 Holophagales bacterium | reverse complement strand
GGAGCGCTACGGCGGCCCGCTGGGCTTCGCACTGGCGGAGGCGTGGTTCTGCGCAGACAGCCGGTTCGTCCTGGCCCAGCTGGCGGCGGGCCTGACGCCGGATGAGCGCTGGCGGGCCGGGCTCCGCCGCGTGGATGCCATGTGGGCGGCCCTGGGCCTGACGGTCCCGGTTCGCAAAGAACTGGCCGAGTCAGCGCGGAATGCCTTCCGGAAGGAATTCCGGGAGGCCGGAGAGGGGGCCGTGGCCATGGGGGCGAAGTTCCGGACCCTGCGGAAGGAGTTGGCAGTGGGAATCCCTCTCGCCCAGGGGAATGCCCTTCCCGAAGGTCTCGAAAGCCTGGCCATACTCAGGGAAGCCTTCGACTGCGGGGCGCTCCAGACCGACCTGCAGGGCCTCGCCGGGAGTCTGTCCCACATGCACCTCAACCGCCTGCTGCGCTCCGACCACCGGGCCAGCGAGTGGGTGCTCATGGAATTCCTGGCGCGCCTGTACGACTCCCACCTGGCGGCCTCGAAGCCCTGACCGGTCCTCCTGGGGAGGACCGACGCAATCGATTCATCCTTTAGGCGATCCGACCTACCAGCGGAAGGTAACGAGCAGGTGCAGGACGTTGCCGTCGCGGTTCACGTCCGAATGGGTGATGCCCCTGCCGACCGTCTTGAACAGGATGATACTGATTCGCATTCAATCGTAAAGGATCCACCACGGAGGCACGGAGCATGGGCACACAGGGGGCGCCGGATACGAGTCCCTCCAGGAGGCCCCGTGCCCGGTGCCCCCTGTGGCTTCCGGCAGGGCCGGAAGCGGCCTTTGGCCTGCCCATGATGCAGGAACACGGAGGCCTCCGTGCCACCTCCGTGGGCTCGGTGTCTCTGTGGTGAATCTCTATTTTTGATCGCGACTTGGTATGAGTCCCCGTTCCCGAGAAAATGGACGTTGCATCAGGGCCGCTGGTCCCACCCTTCGGCCGCCCGGAAGCTGTGGTAGCGGTCGCTGCCGAGGATCAGGTGGTCGGCCAGGGGGACACCCAGGGATTCGCCCGCGGCCTGCAGGCGGCGGGTGAGTTGCGTGTCTTCGCGGCTGGGCGTAGGGTCGCCGCTGGGGTGGTTGTGGTAGGCCAGGGCCGTGGTGGCGCCGTAGCGGAGGGCCTCGCGGAAGAACTCGCGGGGGCTGATCAGCGTGGCTGTGGCGGTGCCCTGGCTGAGGATGCGCTCGGCCAGCAGATCGCCCTTAGCATTGAGGGCCAGGAGGCCGAAGCGTTCCTCGGTCCAGCCCTGGCAGCGGGGCAGCAGGTAGGCGCCGGCGGCCTTGGGGCTGGTGATGCGCGGGCGCTCGGTGCTGCGCTGGGCGCGCCGGGCCAGTTCCAGGGCGGCCCACAGCTGGCCCGCCTTGGCGGGGCCGAGGCCCGGCTGCCCCAGCCAGTCGTCCAGGCCCAGGGCCAGCAGGCCGGCCAGGCCCCCGGTGCGGCCGAGCACGCCTTGCGCCAGTTCCACCGCGCTTTGGCCCTGGCGGCCCGTGCCCCAGAGCAGGGCCAGCAGTTCGGCGTCGGCGAGGCTTTCACCGTGGCCCGCCAGCAGGCGTTCGCGGGGGCGCTGGTCGGGAGAGAGATCGAGGATGCGCATTTTAGGCTCCAGGGGAGGTCAGACTTCGCAGCCAGGCTTTGCCTGGTGGCGAAGTGGGGGTCCTGGGGGGACATCGCAAGCCGTGCGAGCAGGCGGTCCCCCGAAAAGCATCAGCAGCTGGTCCAGGCCCGCAGCAACGGGCGGTAACGGAGGAGTTCCACGGCGCCGGAAAGGTCCAGGCGGAGACAGAGGGCCTGCCGGCCGTGGTGAAGGAACCAGACGTTCGCCGAGGCCCGTTGCTGGGGCATGACGGTGATGGGCTTCGGGCGCCCGCCCCGCCAGCCACTATTCAGGAGGCAGGGTGGGAGGGGGATGGTGGCGGGCCGGCCCCAGCACACCCCTTCGGGCAGGTGCACGGCGATCCGTCCTTCGCTGGCCTGGCGCCGGGGCTCCAGCACCACCGCGCGGCGGTGGAGGGAGGCCAGCCGGAAAGCCAGGTTCAGGCTACGGCGCAGTTCAAGCTGGGCGGCACGCAGCGGCGGGGAGAGGGGCGCGGGCAGGAAGGTCGTGAGGGTCCGGGTCAGCTGGGCGATGAAGGTGGGGCCGACGGCGCTCATCACGCCCTCGTCCAGGCAGAGAGGTCCCGCCGCCAGCGCAGCACCTGCAACCGGCCGTGACCGGAGAGACGCATGCACAGGGCTTCCTTGCCGTCGTTCAGGAACCAGGTGCTGGCCAGGGCCGTGTGGCGGGGCGTCACGGTGAGGATGGGGTGGGCCTCGCCGGTCAGGGCCGCCACTTTGGGTGCGTTCATGTCTGGCGGCAGGGGGATGTGGGCGGGCTTGCCCCACTTCACCCTGCGGCCCAGTTGCACGGGCAGGTGCTCGCCGGCGCCGCTGGCCTTGCCGAGGGCCACGGTGACATTGGTGCCCCGGGCGCGAGCCAGGACGAAAGCTTGATCCAGGCTGCCGCGAATCTCTTGATGGGCGGCGGAGAGTTCCATCCCGCCCTGGTCCAGCGAGACCGCGCCCACCACCGCGAGGATCGCGGCCACGGCCATGGTGACGGTGAGCTCCAATAGGGAGGTGCCCCGCTGCGGGGATCGTCGGCAGCCTGGATGCATGGCCGCCCCCTACTTCTGCTGGGCCGCGGGGCGCGGCATGGGGGTCAGGGCGAGGTAGGGCTTGAGCTTGGCGTAGGACTTCTCGCCGATACCCTTGACGTTCATCAGCTCCTCGGGGCGCTGGAAGCCCCCGTGCTGCTTGCGGAAGGCCAGGATGCGCTCGGCGGTCTTCTGGCCGATCCGGGGCAGCTGCATCAGCTCGGTCACGGTCGCGGTATTGAGGTTCACCGGCCGCTGGGGGGCGTGGGGGGCGCGCTGGGGCGCCGCGGAGAGGGGAAGGGCCAGGGCGAGCGCCAGGGCGAGGGAAGTGAAGGGGTTGGACATGGTTGCCTCCTTTCAGGCAAGCCAGTTCAATCGAGGGTTGTGCCAACCTGTAATCGTTGTAATTGCTGTACATAATTTTTTATTTGAAAAAATTATGTTATAAAAAAGTGACGAAATGATTATTAAAAAATATAACTTCAATAATTTATATATTTATTTCATGTAATAAAATTTCGAATCAATTTTGCATGATGACATAAATGAAGAGCCGCAGAAAAACCACTCAAAATCCCTGTCAGGACGGCTTATGCTGAATGGGTCCGAGGAGCGCTGCAGGACCCGGCAGATCGGCTGCACGGGATCCCAGGCTCGGACGCTTCCCTCCAGGAACGGCGCTCGCCTCAACCCAGCATCGGGTCGATGAGGTGGCTCGTCCCCCAGTCGTCCCGACCCTCGAGGAGGTCTCTATGACCGTCGCCACTGCCGACTTTATCGTCGCCGATCTTGCCCTTGCCGCCTGGGGCCGCAAGGAGATCGCCATCGCCGAGGGCGAAATGCCCGCCCTCATGGCCATCCGCGAGCAGTACGCCGCGAAGCAGCCCCTCAAGGGCGCGCGCATCGCCGGCTCGCTGCACATGACCATCCAGACCGCCGTGCTCATCGAGACCCTGGCGGCGCTGGGCGCCGACGTGCGCTGGGCCAGCTGCAACATCTTCAGCACCCAGGACCACGCCGCCGCCGCCATCGCCGCGGGCGGCACGCCGGTCTTCGCCATCAAGGGCGAGACCCTGCCCGACTACTGGGACTACACGCACCGCATCTTCGACTTCGAAGGCGGCGCCAACATGATCCTGGACGACGGTGGCGACGCCACGCTGCTGCTGCACCTGGGTGCCCGGGCCGAGCTGGATGCCAGCGTCCTCGACCACCCGGACAGCGAGGAGGCCACCGTGCTCTTCGCGGCCATCCGCAAGCGCATCGCCGAGAAGCCGGGCTGGTATTCCGCCCAGCTGGCCAAGGTCCTGGGCGTCACCGAGGAGACGACCACCGGCGTGCACCGGCTCTATGAAATGGCCAAGCAGGGCGAGTTGAAGTTCCCGGCCATCAACGTGAACGACAGCGTCACCAAGAGCAAGTTCGACAACCTGTACGGCTGCCGCGAATCCCTGGTGGACGCCATCAAGCGCGCCACCGACGTCATGGTCGCCGGGAAGGTCGCCGTGGTCTGCGGCTATGGCGACGTGGGCAAGGGCAGCGCCCAGGCCCTCCGCGCCCTCAGCGCCCAGGTGTGGGTCACCGAGATCGATCCCATCTGCGCCCTGCAGGCCGCCATGGAAGGCTACCGCGTCGTCACCCTGGACGAGGCCTGCGCCCAGGCCGACATCTTCGTCACCTGCACCGGTAATCTCCGGGTGATCACCCACGAGCACATGGCCCGCATGAAGCACAACGCCATCGTGTGCAACATCGGCCACTTCGACAGCGAGATCGACGTGGCCAGTCTGGAGAAGTACACCTGGGAAGAGATCAAGCCCCAGGTGGACCACATCATCTTCCCGGACGGCCACCGCATCATCCTGCTGGCCAAGGGCCGCCTGGTGAACCTGGGCTGCGGCACGGGCCACCCCAGCTACGTGATGTCCTCCTCCTTCGCCAACCAGACCCTGGCCCAGATCGAGCTGTGGACCAAGCAGGCGGACTACCCGGTCGGCGTCTACACCCTGCCCAAGCACCTGGACGAGCAGGTGGCCCGGCTCCAGCTGAAGACGCTGAACGCCCGGCTCACCACCCTGCGGCCCGACCAGGCCAAGTACATCGGTGTGGCGGTCGAAGGGCCATACAAGGCGGACCAGTACCGCTACTAGACAGCTAGCCTCTGCTGAATCGCTGCGCGATTCAGACTGCACGGCGCCTCACGGCGCCGTGCTTGTTTGTTGGCGACCGCTTCGTCAGGATGAGTACCATCACTCAACGGAGCCACCATGCGGTCCTGGACCCTGGGCCTATTGATCATCCTGGCGGTGGCCCTCGCGGGGGCCGGTGGCGCGGGTATGGTGCTGTGGCTGCAGGGGCACCGGGCCCCGGCGCCCGTCACGCCCGCACAGCAGCAGGCGCCGGCTCCGGAGCCCCTGGCTGCGGCTCCCGCGGAAGCAGCCCCCGCCCCGGCCCTTTCCATCGAGGACGTGCTCGCCAAGGCCCTGCCTGCCGTGGTGGTGGTGGAGACCTCCGCGGGCCGGGGCAGCGCCTTCTTCATCGACCGGGACCGGCTCCTCACCAACTACCACGTGGTGGTGGGCCAGAGCTACGTGAAGGTGCGCCTGTCGGACAACACCCTGCTGGATGCCCGCATCCTGGCCACCTCCCGGGACTACGACCTGGCGGTGCTGCGGCTCATGCAGCCCGGCCCGGAGCGGCCTTTCCTGGCCCTGGGCACCATCCAGGCCGTGCGCCAGGGCCAGGAGGTACTGGCCATCGGCACCCCCTATGGCGTCTTCCACAACTCCGTCACCCGGGGCGTCGTCAGCAGCCTCCGCCAGATCGACAAAGTGGTCGTGCTCCAGACGGACACCGCCATCAATCCCGGCAACAGCGGCGGGCCCCTCATCGACCATGCGGGCCGGGTCCTTGGCGTCAACACCATGGGTCTGCGGGGCGGCCAGGGGCTGAACTTCGCCGTGGCCATCGACCATGCCAAGGCCCTCCTGGAAGACCGGCCCCTGGCCCTGGACTTCGTCAAGACCCCCGCCGGCGCGAAGCCCCTCCATCTGGGCGATGGGGGCACCGAGTCCGACCAGGCCCGGGAGGCGGGCCTCCGGCGCTACGCGACCCAGTTGGCCTCCCTGGCCCACGCCGCCGACCAGATGGAGGCGTCCTTCGCCCGCTTCCTCGCCTACTACTGGGATGGCAAAGTCATGGGCCAGTTCGAGCGCAGCTTCTACGCGCTGTGGGAGCCCGGCGCCCTCCAGGGCAGTCCAGTGAAGGGCTACGAGTACCGCATCACCGAGCTGCGACAGGCGGCGGATCAGCTCCGCACCGCCCTCCGGGAAGTGGAAGAGCAGGCCCGGCGGGATGACGTCTTCCCCGGTACCCGCCGGGAGCTGCGCAAGCGCTTCCGGTTGGAGCACAGGGGTTGGGAGTAGTTCCAGCGAGGCTTTCGTTCTCTGCTGAAACGCTGCGCGTTTCAGATGGCTGGGCGCCGCAAGGCGCCCAGACTGTCTCTGGTAGAGTAATTTCGTCAGGATGATTCCACTCACCACGGGAGCAGTCATGCGGAGCTGGATCCTGGGCATCCTCCTGGTCATCGGTGGCCTGGTGCTGGCCGTGGGGCTGTGGCTGCTGGGTTATCACCTCACCGGCAAGTGGGCCTTCAACCACTGGAAGGCTCAGCGCGTGGCCATGGGGGACCGCCTCGACTGGAAGGACCTGGTGCCCCCGGCGGTGCCCCCCGAGCAGAACTTCGCCGAGGCGCCGTTGCTCCGGGGCGCCATCCTCGGCAAGGGCACGGTGGATCCGTGGTTCAAGGCGCTGCCCATTCCCAAGGGAGCCTGGGACGCGTTGGGGAACTGGCAGGAGGGCCGCAAGGATGACTTGGAGGCCACCGCACGGTCCTATGGAGCGAAGGACCTGCAGACGGCCTTCAGGCCCTTGGAAAGTGTCTTCAAGGAGCTGGACCAGGCCAGTCGGCGGCCCGCTTCCCGGCTGCCCATCGATTACCAGGAATGGGAAACCCCAGCTCTCCTAGGCTTCCGCGGCGTGGTGCGAACCCTGAGGATCCGGGCCCTGGCGAACCTCCGGGCAGGGCACCCGGAGCAGGCGCTGGAGGACCTGGGAACCTGTTTCCGCATTGCCGACCATCTGAAAGCCGAACCCAGCCTCATCAGTGCGCTGCTGCGGTCGGCCATTCTGAACCTCGCCATGCAGGTGGTCTGGGAAGGCACCGAAGAGCACCTGTGGAAGGCGTCGCACCTTGCGGTGATCCAGGATGACCTGGCGAAGGTCGACCTGCTGAGGACAGAAGTGGCTGCGTGGCAAGGTGAACGCCAGAATTTCATCACCATCCAGGTCGCCATGGCGGAGAACCGGCCGTTGCCGAAAGGCCTTCCCGAAGGCGTCAACCGCCGCCTGCGCTTCGGCGCCCTGGAAAGGGGCTGGATTTATCGAAACTTGTTGGAATACAGCAAGCTCCTGACTCACCTGGCGGATGCCCAGGACCCGGCCGCCCATCGTGTCTTCCCAGCGCGGTACATCGAAGCTGCGGCGTGGTCCGCCCGCTATCGGTTCCGGCCTGACCTGCCCATGGCCCGGATCGCGGTCCCGGCCCTGGGCGGCCAGGTGCTCCGGTTCGCCAAACTCCAGGCCCTGCTGGACGAAGGCGTGGTTGTCTGCGCCCTGGAGCGCCACCGCCTGGACAAGGGCCGGTACCCCGAGCGCCTGGAGGCCCTGGCCCCGGCCTACCTGCAGGTGCTGCCCCACGACCTGGTGTCCGGCGGACCGCTGCACTACGCCCGCCAGGGCGTCGCCTTCACGCTCTACCAGGTCGGCTGGGATGGCAGGGATGATGGTGGAACCGCGGGCTGGTCCGGCGCAGGCAAGGACCGGCGGCTCGATCCCGCCAAGGGCGACTGGGCCTGGCCCCATGGTGCAGGTGTGCCCTGACCACAGCCCGTCTCTGCTGAAACGCTGCGCGTTTCAGTCAACTGGGCGCCGCATGGCGCCCAGCCTTTGTATGATCAAAGGATTCGAAGGAGCCCCCCATGGCCGACGACAAGGATCCCTGGCTGAACCTGCTGGCCCTCACGACGGTGATCTTCGCCGTGTGCGCCACGCTGTCCACTTTCAGGGGCGGCAGCTTCTCCACGAGGACCGTGCTGAACCAGGCCATGGCCTCGGACGAGTGGGCCCACTACCAGGCCAAGGGCATCAAGGGGAACCTCTACGAGGTGGAGGCCATGCGCCTGAAGCGCGAGCTCCAGCTGGCGCCGAAGGCCAACCTGCCCCTGCTGGAGAAGAGCCTGGCCGACGTGGAGAAGAAGGTGGCCAAGTACGACGGCGAGAAGGCCGACATCTCGAAGAAGGCCACGGCCTTCGAAGAGGCCAAGGCCGACGCCCAGAAGCACGGCGCCCCTTTCGGCCTCGCGGTGATCTTCCTGCAGATCGCCATCCTGCTCTCTTCCATCGCCGCCCTTATGAAGAAGCAGCCCGTCTACTGGGCGGGCCTCGCGGTGGGCGTGGTGGGCCTCGTCTACTTTGTCAACGGGTTCTACCTCTTTTTCTGATGTGGGCCCTCACCGTGGCCGCCGTCATCGAGCGGCAGGGGCGCTTCCTCTTCGTGGAGGAATCCGACAAGGTCACGGGCCGGCCCGTCATCAACCAGCCCGCCGGCCATGTGGAGCCCGGTGAGTCGCTGCTGGACGCCGTGCGCCGCGAAGTGCGCGAGGAGACGGGCCTGGCCTTCACGCCCACGGCCATCGTGGGGCTCTACCCGCTGAAGGCCGCCAATGGCAGCGACTACTTCCGCATCTGCTACGCGGGCACGGTGCCTGATGACGCGGTGGCCGTGCCCGAAGATCCGGACATCCTCCGCTGCCACTGGCTCAGCCGCGCGGAACTGGCCGCCGCGCACCTGCGCTCCGGCTGGGTGCTGCGCTGCCTCGACGACGCCCTGGCCGGGAAGCGCTACCCTCTCGACCTTGTGGCGGAGATCCGGGTCGAGCGGTAAGCCCACACCCTCCGGGGGTTCCGCGCGTGCGCGCATACCCGCGGAGTCCCCGCGTTCAGCCCGGCCAAGCCGGGCCTCCCTTCACTTCTTCCGCAGCCAGACAGAAGCGATGAGCGATGTGAGGAAGCCGGTCACCACGGTGCCGATGGCGCCGGCCATGGCGCTGGCCATGGGGGTCTGCAGGTGCGCCTGGGCTTTGACCGCAGCTTCGATCTGGTCGGAGCTCATGCCCTTGGCGGCCATCAGCTGGCGGCCCATGGCCTCCATGTCCTGGAAGTGGTGGGGAAACTGCACGGCGGTGAGGTAGTAGCTGTTGGCGAAGATGAGCATGGAGCCCAGGAGCGAGATGCTGACCCCGGCCCACACCTGGCGGCCATAACCGGCCGTGGGCGCTGACTGCCGGAGTGACCAGAGCAAGATCCCGATCTGGATCGGTATGACCAGCCAGAACAGGTAGAACAGGTTTGGATTCTTGATCAGGCCGGTGGTGGCCATGATGAGTGTCCAGGCGGCCACGGACGCGCCCAGCAGGAAACCGGCGCGGATGGTTGGGTGCATGGCGACCTCCGGGAAGCTATCAACAGTCAGAAAAGCGGAACACAGAGGACCCAGAAACACCACATTGCAGTTCTCTGTGGCTTCTGTGACCCCTCTGTGTCCTCTGTGTTCCAGCTTGTTCAGGAACCAGCTCCAGGCTCAAAAAACGGAACTGCCGCCGTTGACGGGGAGGGTGGCGCCGGTGACGAAGCCCGCCTGCAGGATGCCCAGCACGGCCTGGGCCACGTCCTCCGCCTGGCCGTTGCGGCGCAGGGGCGTGTGGGCGGCGGCCTGATCCTTGTGCTTCTCGGGGATGTTGGCCGTGGCGTCCGTGAGCGTGAGGCCAGGCGCCACCGCATTCACGCGGATGCCCATGGGGCCGAGCTCGCAGGCCAGGGCCCGCACGAAACCCTCCAGGCCGGCCTTGGCGGCGCTGTGGGCACAGAAGCCCCATCCGGGGTGCCGGGCCAGGCCGCTGGAGATGGCCACGATGGCGCCGCCCTTGCGTGCCAGCATCTGCGGCACCACGGCGCGGCAGCCATGGAAGGCGGCGCCCAACTCGCCCTGCAGCTTGGCCTCGAAGGCCTCCCAGGGATATTCGAGGAAGCTGGCCATGGGAAAACCGATGGACGCGTTCAGTACCAGGATGCCGATGGGGCCCAGCTGGGCCTGCACCGTGGCGGCCATGGCCGCCACCTGGGCCCGGTCCCGGGCATCGGCCTTCACGGTCATGGCGCGGCCACCCGCGGCGATGATCTCATCCACCACGGAGTGGGCGGCGGCCTCGGAGCCGAAGTAGTTCACGGCCACGGCCACGCCTTCAGCGGCCAAGGCCTTGGCCACGGCGGCGCCGATGCCGCGGCTGGCGCCGGTGACGAGGGCGACGTTCCCTTTGAGTGGCATGCATCCTCCGCTGCTTGCTGATGATTCTGCGCTGGTCGGTGGGACCGCTCAAGCCACCTAGCTGTAAGTGCCAATCAGGTTGTTCACCCGAATTCTGGGAAGCTGTAATCGCCAAACCACAGCTTTCAAGGAGACTCGGGTGAACCTTCATAGTCGAGCAAAGTCCTGCCCCTTTAGTCGAGCCCTTTTTGTGCAGAGGGTTC
>JBBQHW010000081.1:0-10466 GCA_038324335.1 Holophagales bacterium | reverse complement strand
CAGCGCCTTCAGGGCGGGGGTGATCTCCAGCAGCTGGAGGATCACGGGCTGATCGTTGCCGAGCATCGCGCCGCTGGCGATGCGGAAGAGCAGGCTGTATCCGATCTGACCGGCAGCGCCGGTGACGGCCACGCGAACGGGAGATTTCATGCGAGTTCCTCCTGGAAGATTGGGCTCATTCTATACCCCGACATCCGCCGGAAAACCGGCGTGGCGGGAATCGTGACGAAGGTCCAAGTTCCGCCCTTTGGATACCTTTGCATCATGATTACAGATCCTTGACCACCTGCGCGCCGCCCAGTTGGCGCATCTGATTAAGGATCCAGGCCTGCCGTCCGCGGATGTAGTCAGTGGGCGCGTTCGCGTGGAACTTGCGGGGGTTGGGCAGCACTGCCGCCAGCAGGGCGGCCTCGGAAGCGGTGAGGCGGGCGGCGGGCTTGCCGAAGTAGGTGCGGGCCGCCGCCTCGGCGCCATAGATGCCGTCGCCGAATTCCACGATGTTCAGGTAGACCTCCAGGATCCGCCGCTTGGGCCAGTCCGCCTCGATGAGCAGGGTGAACCAGGCCTCCAGGCCCTTGCGGGTCCAGGAGCGGCTGTTCCACAGGAAGAGGTTCTTAGCGGTCTGCTGCGACAGGGTGGACGCGCCCCGCTTGCGGCGGCTGTGTTCGTTGTGCTGCACGGCATTCTCGATGGCCTGCCAGTCGAAGCCGAAGTGCTCCGTGAAGTTCTGATCCTCGGCGGCGATCACCGCCGCGCCCAGGTTGGGCGAGATCGCCTCCAGGGGCACCCAGCGGTGCCGCGAGACATAGGGCTTGGCGCCGGACCAGCTCTCGATGCGCCGCTGCACCATGAGCCCCGACACCGGCACCGGCGCGAAGCGGAACAGCAGCACCACCAGCACGCAGAGCACCAGGAACCCGCCCAGGGCCCAGGCCAGCCCCGTCAGGATCCGCCACACCCATCCGCGCTTCTTTGCCATGTCTCCAGTCTGCCATCCGGCAGCGGCAAATGGGGCACCCTCGGCAGCCCCTGCTTCGCTCTCCCGGCACGGCCAGGGAGGCCTTGTGCAGCCCCCAAGCCGATGCTAGCTTGGGGTCTCCCTTTGTTTGCCATGACACCTTCCGTCTCCAGCATTACCGCCGCCATCGCGATCATTCGGTCGCGCGAGGGGGCCTAGGCCGGAGCCGGACCACGATTCCAAGCCACCCCCCGCACCGCAAGGTCGGGGGGTTTTTCTTTAGCAGGAGAGCCCCTTGAACCCAGATACAGTCCAGCCCCCGCAGCGGGATCTGCTCGAACGCATCCTCACGGCACTGGTCTACGACGTGGCCATCGAATCGCCCCTGGAACCCGCGAAGCAGCTCACGGCCCGCCTCGGCACCCCCGTGTGGTTCAAGCGGGAGGATCTGCAGCCGGTCTTCTCCTTCAAGCTGCGGGGCGCCTACAACAAGATCGCCCACCTGGATGCAGCCACCCGCAGCCGCGGCGTCATCGCGGCCTCGGCGGGCAACCACGCCCAGGGCGTGGCCCTCGCCGCCCAGCGCCTGGGCTGCCGGGCCACCATCGTCATGCCCGTGACCACGCCCCGCATTAAGGTGGACGCCGTGCGGGCCCTGGGGGCCGAAGTGGTGCTCCAGGGCGATACTTTCGAGGGCGCCTTCGTCCATTCCCAGACAGTCCAGGCCGAGGGTGGCGCCACCTACATCCACCCCTACGATGATCTCGACGTCATCGCGGGCCAGGGCACCATCGGCGTGGAACTGCTCCGCCAGCTGCCCCGGGGCATGGAGGCCGTCTTCGTGCCCGTGGGCGGCGGCGGCCTCATCGCGGGCATCGCCGCCTACCTGAAGCGCCTGCAGCCGGGCATCCGCGTGATCGGCGTGGAGCCGGTGGATGCGGATGCGCTGCACCGTTCACTGGCGGCGGGCTGCCGCGTGAAGCTGGACTCGGTGGGCCTCTTCGCCGACGGCGTGGCCGTCAGCCAGGTGGGCGAACACAGCTTTGAGCTCTGCCGCCAGTTCGTGGACGAGGTGGTGCTGGTGAGCACGGACGAGATCTGCGCGGCCATCAAGGACGTGTTCGAGGAGAACCGCTCCATCCTGGAACCCGCAGGGGCGCTGGCCGTGGCCGGGCTCAAGGCCTGGGCCGGCCGGCACCGCGACCGGCCCAGGCCCGGGGGACTCGTGGCGATCCTGTCGGGGGCCAACACCAACTTCGACCGCCTGCGCTTCGTGGCGGAACGGGCCGAACTGGGCGAACAGCGCGAGGCCATCCTGGCGGTGACCATCCCGGAACGGCCAGGCAGCTTCCGGGCCTTCTGCGAACGAATCGGCCAGCGGTCCATCACCGAGTTCAACTACCGCTACGCCGACCCCAGCCGGGCCCACATCTTCGTGGGGATGCAGGTAGCCGATCGCGGGGAAACCCGGATGCTCCTCGACCACCTCCGCGCCGATGGCCTGGAGGCCGAGGATCTCAGCGACAACGAGATGGCCAAGCTCCACATCCGCCACCTGGTGGGAGGCCGCGCCCCCTCGGTAACCCACGAGCGGGTGCTCCGTTTCGAGTTTCCGGAACGGCCCGGCGCCCTGCTCCGCTTCCTGGATCGCATGAACCGGGGCTGGAACATCTCGCTCTTCCACTACCGCAACCACGGCGCCGACTACGGCCGCGTCCTCGTGGGCATCCAGGTGCCCCCGCAGGACCAGGCTGAATTCCAGGCCTTCCTGGACCAGCTAGGCTACGCCTGGGTGGACGAAGGCGACAATCCCGCCTACCGGCTGTTCCTGGCCTGAACTTAGCTGCTTTCAAAAAGCAGCAATTCTTACCACCAAGGCACCAAGGCACCAAGCACTGCAAGAGCCTTTTCCTTTATCCTTTCTTGGTGTCTTAGTGTCTTGGTGATGATCCTTTTCTTTGAACGAGACGGGGTGATGGAATGAATGAGCACCTGACTGGCCCGGAACTGGTGGCCCTAGTGCGGCGGGTGTTCCAGCCGCAACCCGGAGAAGGCGCGCTGGCCATCCTGGTGGACCTGCCGGATGCCAAGGTGCCCGACGATGCCGACTGGGCGGCCCGCCGCGCCATCGCCGTGGAGTGGACCCAGGAACTCACTGCGCACCGCGCCGAGCTGGGCCTGGAATCGCACCTGGTGGTCTATCCCAACGTCCACACCAACAACGGCGACCTGCCCGGGCGCGCCTGGCCCCACGCGGGTGGCCCCCTGCCCACCGCCGAATCGCTGGATCCGGCGGCCTCCATTAGCTTCACGGACCTCTTCGCCAGCCACCCCATCCTCATCGCGCTGACCAAATTCTCGGCCACGGCACCGCTGAAGCTGGCCGCGAAGCAGCACCCCATCCGCGCCGCCACCATGCCGGGCTTCCGGGCCGACATGATCCCCGCCCTGCGCCTGGACTACACGGAAGTGAACCGCCGCGTGGAGCTGCTGAAGGACCTGCTGGACCGGGGAGAAGGCGCGGACTTCCGCTTCGACACGCCCGCGGGCCCCTGCAACCTGCACTTGGACCTGCGCCACCGCACGGGCCATGCCTCCGGCGGCCTGCTGCCCAGGCCCGGCGTGGCGGGCAACCTGCCCTCGGGCGAGGCCTACATCGTGCCCTACGAGGGCGAGCGCGAAGGCGATCCCAGTCGCACGGCAGGCATCATGCCCGTGCAGTTCGGTACCGAGCTCGTGCGCTACCGCATCGTCGGAAACAAGGCCGTGGCGGTCATCAGCGAGGGCCCCAGGTCCCGCGAGGAAGCCGCCCTGCTGGCCCGGGAACCCGCCTACGGCAACATCGCCGAACTGGGCCTGGGCGTGCTGTCGGCCTTCGGCATCAAACCCATCGGCGAGATCCTGCTGGACGAAAAGCTGGGCCTGCATATTGCCTTCGGCCGCAGCGACCACTTCGGCGGCCAGGTGGGCCCCGCCCAGTTCTCGGGCCCCGAGGCCGTCATCCACATCGACCGCGTCTACGTCCCCGACACCCAGCCCGACGTCAAAGTCACGGCCGTGGACCTGGTCTTGGGGGACGGAACCACCGTGCCGCTCATGCGGGATGGGGCTTACTCGGTGGGGTTCTGAAATCCTAGAACAGCCTCCCCACCAGCGCGGCCAGGGCTGTCTCGGTGCGGAGGATGCGGGGGCCGAGGTCGAGGGGCTTCATTCCGGCCTTCAGCAGGCTCTGCACTTCGGCTTCGATCCAGCCGCCCTCGGGGCCGATGGCCAGGGTGACGGGGACCACCAGCACCTTGGGCGCGGCCAGGCCGGAACCCGGATGGGCCAGGAGACCCGTGCCCTCGCCCAGCAGCCCGGGCAGCTCGTCTTCCACGAAGGGCCGGAACAACCGCGCCAGGCGCAGTTCTGGCAGCACGGTATCCTTCGCCTGCTCCAGGCCCAGGAGCAGCTGTTCGCGCAGGTTCTCGGGCTGCAGGCGCGGGCTGGCCCAGTAGGCCTTTTCCACCTTCCAGGCGTTCAGCAGCACGATGCGCGCGGCGCCCAGGCTGGCGGCGGCGGCCACCACGCGGTTGAGCACCTTGGGCCGTGGCAGGGCAATCAGCAGCGTCATTGGCAGCTTTGGCGGGGGCACCTGATCCAGGGTCAGGGCCAGTTCCAGGACTTCGTCATCCAGGCGCAGCACCCTGCCCCGACCGATGTTCCCGTCCAGCAGGCCCACGCTGAGGTCGTCGCCCACCCGGGCCCGGTGCACCTCGCGCACATGGGCCAGGCGCCGGCCCGTGAGGCGCGCCAAATCCGGCGCCACCAGATCCTCGGGCAGGAGCAGCACCAGGTTCATGGCAATTCCTTCGTGAGGATCAGGTCGCGGTCCACCTGCTGGCCGATGCGGAAGACGTGGTCGCCCGCCTCGCGGAAACCGTGGCGCGCGTAGAAGGCCAGGGCCTTGGCATTGTGCTCCCAGACTCCCAGCCAGAGGACGTCCGCGCCCCAGGACCGGGCCTGATCCAGGGCGGTTCGCATGAGGGCCGCGCCCAGCCCGCGGGCCTGGACCGCCCGCAACACGTAGATGCGCTGCAGCTCCACCGGGCGCTCGCCCCTCACGCAGGGATCCCGGTGGCCCAGACGCTGCTGGAGATAGCCCACGGCTACCCCCTCAAGCTCCAACACCCAGGCGGGCCGGGCCGGGTCCGCCAGCTCGGCCGCTTGCTTGGCATCGCCGTAGGTGGCCTCCAGGAATTGTTCCAGGTCCTGCGGCGAGCAGATCCTCTCGAAGGTCTCGCGGAAGGTGCGGGCGCCCAGGTCGGCCAGCAGCGCGGCGTCCTCCGGGACGGCGGGACGGATTTCGAAAGGAGGCACGGGCCCTACTTCCGCCTGGGGGCAGCCTTGGCCGGCGCCGTCGGTTTCGGCTTGGCCTTGGCCTTAGCTTTCGAAGCCACCGCGATGGCCTTGGTCATCCACACCCCCAGCTGATCCGGATCCTCCAGCACCTCTTCGGGCAGCTGGTAGTACTGCATGGGCTTGTCGGGATCGCCGAAGGGCAGGAAGGGTCCCATGCCCGCGGCTACGAAATCCGGGCGGTTGCTGTCATCCACCTTGAAATAGAGCGTGTCCTCGGCCACCAGGGCGAAGGCGCGGCCCTCGGCGAAGAAGGTCAGACCACCAAACATGGGGCGCGTGGTGACGGGACGGAGCTGTCCCAGCTGCTCGAGGAGGTATGTGCGGAAGCTCACAGAGACGGCCATGGCGACAATGTTACCCTCCCTGAGGCCGCCTCAATCGCGGCAACATTCCACAGGAACCGCCATGCGGATCAACACCCTCGACGACCTGCTCAGCGCCGTGAAGAACCGTCCCCACAAGCGGCTGGCGGTGGCCTGGGCCAACGACGCCCACACCCTGGAGGCCGTGCATGCCGCCGTGACGGCCGGCCTGGTGGAGGCCATCCTCGTGGGCGACGAGGCCCTCATGAGGCAGGTCTGCCAGGAACAGGGTTTTCCCCTGGAACACTTCCGGCTGATCCACGCCGCCACGGAAGCGGAAGCCGCCGCCCGGGCCGTGGCCCTGGTGCGCTCCGGCGAGGCCGACCTGCTCATGAAGGGGCTCCTCAGCACTGAGACCTACATGCGGGCCATCCTGCACAAGGAGCAGGGCCTGCTGAACCCCGGCGCCATCCTCAGCCACGTGACCGTCATGGAGCACCCCGGCCATTCCAAGCTGCTCATCGCCGGCGATGTGGCCGTGCTCCCGGAGCCGGACATCAAGGAGAAGCTGGCCATTCTCGGCTACCTGGTGAAGACGGCCAAGGCCCTGGGCATCGAGCTGCCCAAGGTGGCCGTGCTGTCAGCCTCGGAGCACGTGCAGCCGAAGTTGCGCTCCAGCGTCGAGGGGGCCCTGCTCGCCAAGATGGCCGACCGCGGCCAGATCAAGGGCGCCCTGGTGGACGGGCCCCTGTCCCTGGACGCCGCCATCGATCCCGAGGCTGCCCGCATCAAGGGCGTCGGCGGTCCCGTTGCGGGCGACGCCGACTGCCTGCTCTTCCCGAACCTGGAGGCGGGCAACACCTTCTACAAGGCCGGCACCAAGCTCGGCGGCGCCGAGACGGCCGCCTACGTGGCCGGCGCCCGCGTCCCCTGCATCCTCAGCAGCCGCGGCGACAGCCCCAAGACCAAGCTCAGCTCCATCGCGCTGGGCGCCCTGCTGGCCTAGGCCGGCGGATAGTCCTTGGCGACTTCCCGCCCGGACAGCACGCGCAGGGCGCCTTTGGCGAGGGCGGCCATTTCGTTTTCGCCGGGGTAGACCTTCACAGGGCAGCCCAGGGCCGCCGTGAGGCGCGTCAATTCGCTCACCAGTTTTGAGGACCGGGCCATGCCGCCCGTGAGCAGGATGGCGTCCATGGGTTCGCCCTCGAAGGCCGGCGCCAGGGCCGTGATGGCCTTGGCGACCTGGTAGATGAGCGCGTCGTAGACCAGCTTGGCCTCGGCGTCCCCGGCCGCCACGCGGCGCTCCACTTCGCGCAGGTCGGCGGTGCCCAGCAGGTCCATGAGGCCGCCACGGCCCTTGTTCAGCAGCTTCAGCTCGGCCTTGGTGTACTTGCCGGAGAAGCAGAGGTCGATGAGCTGGCCCGGTGGCAGGCTGCCCGTGCGCTGAGGCGAGAAGGGGCCTTCGCCGTCCAGCCCGTTGTTCACGTCGAGGTAGCGGCCCTTGCGGTGGGCGCCCACGGTGATGCCGCCGCCCATGTGGGCCACGATGACGTTGATGCGCTCATAGAAGGTCTCGTGCTCTTCGGCGTAGCGCCGGGCCGTGGCGATCTGGTTGAGGGCGTGACTGATCACGCGGCGGGGCAGCTCCTTCAGGCCCGTGACCTTCACCTTGGGATCGGCCTCGTCCACCACCACCGGATCCACGATGTAGGCGGGCTTGCCGGTGCCCGCCACCAACTCGGCGGCGATGAGGGCGCCCAGGTTCGAGGCATGCTCGCCCCGCTGGCCGGCCCTGAGATCCGCGAGCATGGCGCCGTCCACGTTCCAGGTGCCATGGGGAATGGGCCGCAGCAGGCCGCCCCGCCCGGCCACCGCGTCCAGATCGCCCAGGCCGAGGCCCCGGTCCGCCAGGAAGCGCAGAACGGCCTCCTTGCGGAAGGCGAACTGTTCGGTGATGGGCCGGCCTTCAAAGGCCTTGAGCGTCTCGGCTGGATGCTGGATCTCCTCCGTGGCACGCTCCTCGTCCCCCTCGAAGACGGATGTCTTGGTGGAGGTCGAGCCGGGGTTCAGCACCAGCACGCGGAAGCGGCGAAAAAAGGTGTCCTTGGGGGTGCGCTGCCATTCGCCGTAGTGGTGCAGCCGCATGACGGAGGCCTTCACGGCCAGGCGGATGTCCTCGGGGGTGCAGTCCATGGCCAGGTCCACGCCTTGGAAGCGGAGGCCGAACATCACCGGGAATTTCCGCGCGCCGGGGAAGCGTGTGCCATAGAGGTGGTAGAGCAGGTTGCCCATGTCCAGGTTGGGGCAGACGATGACGTTGGGGACGCCCTCCCAGGGCAGCCCTTCGGCGTGGTAGAGGTCGGCGGAGCGGCGCGACAGGGCCACGCTGACCTTCACCTCGCCCTGGATGTGGATGCTGCGGTAGCGCTCCGCGTGGGCGATGCGCTCCGCCAGGATCTCCGGCACCAGGTCCGCCGCCTGGCGCACCAGCTCAGGCGAAGGGCCCTCGTCGCTGCCCCGGTTGGAGTAGGACACCATGGCGCAGCGGATCTCCGGCAGCACGTGCTCGGGAATGAGGTCCCGGGCCACGGCACAGGTTCCCACGGCCACCTCCGCCAGGGTGCGCGGCGTCATGGTGGCGTTCACGCCCACGTCGCCGAACACCACGATGTTGTTGGGATAGACTTCCTCGGGATGCTCGTCCGGCAGCACAAAGACCCCGGCCTCGCAGGTGACGTCGCGATGGGCCAGGAGTTCCACCATGGGGCGGAAGAAGGCCTTGGGTTCATGGGTGGCGCCGCCCACCACCATGTCCGCATGGCCCAGCCGCACCGCCCAGATGCCGAAACGGCCCGGCTCGGCCACCAGGTTCCGGGCCTCCTCGAGACACATGGGTCGCTCGTGGACCTGGCACCAGTCCAGGCAGGCCGCGGCAAAGGTCTCCAGCAGATCGGGCCGGGAGGCCGGGGCCACGAAGGCGCTTTCGGACAGCGTGTAGGCCACCCGGTCTTCACCGAGGTGGGCCAGCTCTCGGGCCGCCAGGGCGCGCACCTCGGCCTCTGGTGCCAGGAACACGGGGCGAATGAAGCGGCCCAGGTAGCAGGCGGCTTCCAGGGTGCGGGGATCCAGGGCCTCGGGGAACACCACCGTGGGGCGGATGCGGGGCTCGGCCAGCAGGCGGCTGTCGAGGGAGGCTTCGATGTCAAACATGGATACTCCAGGGCCCTTCGTCCGCCGAAGTCTACCAGGGGCGGCCCGCCCGTTTTCTACCCCGGGGTCACAAGTGCCATCAGCGGTCTGCGGCACTCACGGACTCGACCCAAACCACCTCGCAGGAGCCATCCCCGGTATCCGTGCGGGTGAGGCTGCTGACCCAATGCCAGCCGTCCGGACCATCGGCCCGGATCAGCATGCCCCGCAGCTCGACGATCTGGCCAGACTTCACGGCCAGCAGGCGCTTCTCCACGAGGGGATCCGCCGGGATCATGTGCATGTTCGCACTGTGGCTGATGACCTCGCCCGCGGAGATGGGCATTCGTGCGGCGCTCCAGAAGTACCAGCGGTCCCGCTGCTGGATGGAGATGGCCTCCAACACCTTCGAATCGGACATGGGGCCCCAACCGAGGGCGAAGTCCACGGGGGAGAGTTCCGCCGCGCGATCAAAGCGGTAGCGCTCCGTGCGCAGCACCCGGGCCCGCAGTTCGAAGCGGGCCAGCGGTGTGACCTTGTGCTTGCGGAAGACCCACGGGGCCTCGGAGGCCGGGGTGGTCTGGGCGGGATCCAGCGGGGCGAGGATGCCCGCGGGTTGGGTGACGGGGCGGCCCTCCCACCACCAGAAGCCTCCCAGGCCGACGAGCAGCGCCAGCAGGAGCATGCCCCGCCGTTCCCGAAACCAATCCAGCCAGTCATCCATTCCGTCAGCATAGCGAGGGTGGACTCCGGTGAGGGATCCAGGTCGCAATCTGGCGAGCAAGGTGCCCTATTCCACGCGTGATCTGGAAGCCTTCCCATTGGAGGATTGAGCCCAGGGCGAAGGCGGGCCTACCCTGGAGCCATGCCCAAGGCCGCCCCCTTCGCCAAAGCCAAGACAGCCCTGCGAAAGGCCGCCCTGGCCTATCCCGAGACCCGGGAAGACCACCCCTGGGGCGAAAGCGCCTTCAAGGTTCGGGAGAAGGTCTTCCTCTTCATGTCCGAGGCGGAGGAGCAGCTGCGCCTTACGGTGAAGCTGCCCGAGTCCAGGGGCTTCGCACTCCTGCTGCCCTTCGCGAAGCCCACAGGCTACGGCCTCGGCAAGAGCGGCTGGGTCACGGCCTCCTTCAGTCCGGGGGACTCCATCCCGCTGCCCCTGCTGCTGGACTGGATGGAGGAGAGCTTCTGCGCCGTGGCGCCGAAGAAGGTCATGCGGAAGAACCTGACGAAGTAGTTCCCTCGCCAGAAGCGGCCGAAGGCAGCTTCTGGGGCTATGCGAAGATGAAGGCATGGAACGACAACTCCAGGATCTTCTCGACGCCTGCCGCCGCCTCCATGCGTGCGGCCTGTTGGCGGCCTCGGACGGCAACCTCTCCGTGCGCCTGCCCAATGGCCTCATCGCCATGACCCCCAGCGGCGTGCCCAAGGCGAAGGTGCAGCTTGGCGACCTGGCCCACCTGCAGCTGGACGGCACGGTTGTCGGGGGCCGCCCCAGCAGCGAGCGGGCCATGCACCTGGCCATCTATCGCGCCGTGCCGGAAGCGAAGGCCATCGTCCACGCCCATCCGCCCACGGCCATCGCCTGGTCCCTGGCGCGGCCCGAGTTGAAGGAACTG
>JBBQHW010000080.1:0-10487 GCA_038324335.1 Holophagales bacterium | reverse complement strand
AGACGATCCGCACCGATGACAGTCTGCTGGAATCTATTTCCACCTTGCTGTCAATTGATTATTGACCTAACGTTTGTTTTGCGGGGTGTCTCAAAGTGCGCCGGATTATCCACTACATCGCGATTGCGATCCTGACCTTGGTGGGTCCGGTGGAAGTGGCGCGTGCGCTGGCGGGACCCGCCGAGATGATCTGCCTATGCGGGTGCGGCGCTGCCGCTACCGAGCCCTGTGAGTGCCCAACCAAGCCCACGGCTCCCCCAACTCAGCCACGGACCGCATTTGATGGAGCAGGTGAGTCCTCCTGCACCACGACCAACCCACCCTGTCCCTCCAACATCTCCGTTGGTTCGACACGAATTGCTGGGGAGAGTCAGGACGAGATGGGTCGGACTTCCGCCTGCCGTCCCGAGCCCGCCACCTGGGCCAGGGCTTTGGATGTCTATGCGCCAGTCGAAGCACCCACGCCCGCGCGCGGCCGCGACCCGGATCTGGGACGGCATCTGGCGCGGCTGAATACGCTCCTGATCTGAGGGGGGAACTGAGCGAAGCCCTGCCCGCAATTGTGCGGGTCGCTGCCTCATTCCCTCTCGGAGTTGCCCATGCGCCTATCGATGCGCCTGGCCCCGGCCCTGGTGCTTCTCGCACCTGCGCTGGCCCAGGCCCCCCTCCCCGAAGCCCCGTCGCCTGACCCGGTGCTGGCAGCGCTGCTGCGCGACGCCCAGGCCGGACACCCCGACCTGCAGAAGGCCGATGCCAGCGTGCGCATGGACCAGGAGCGCGTGCCCCAGGCGGGCGTGCTGCCGGATCCCACCTTGTCCCTGGGCCTCCAGAACGACGGCTTCAAGCGCATCGAAGTGGGCCGCATGGAGACCAGCTTCTACAGCGTGGCCTTGACGCAGCCCTTTCCCTGGCCGGGCAAGCGGGGTCTGCGCAAGGAGGTGGCGGCCCTGAACGTGGAGCTGTCGACGGCCACCCGGTCGCGGGTGCGGCTGGGGCTGGAAGCCGACGTGCGCCGGGCTTACGCGGGCCTGCTGCTCATCCGCAGCCAGAAGGCCCTCCAGTCCCAGCAGTCTCTCTTCCTGGAGCAGGCCGAGCGCCTGGCCCGCACGCGCTATGAGGTGGGGCAGGGCAGCCAGGGCGAGCTGTTGCGGGCCCAGGTGGAGCGCACCCGCATCCAGCTGGCGGTGTGGGCGTTGGAATCAGAAGAGAAGATGGCCTTGGCCGCGCTCAATCGGTTGCGTCAGCACGACCCCGCGGATCCCATTCCCACGACGGCCCAGCTGATGGAGCTCCCGGAACCCGACCTGCTGACCCCCGAAGCCGTCGAGGCCCGCAGTCCCGAACTGGCTGGCGCCACCGCCAGCGTCAAGCAGACCGAACGGCAACTGGACCTGGCGAAGCTCGACCGCCGGCCGGATTTCGCGGTGACCGCGGGCCTCATGCCCCGGGGCGGCCTCGATCCCATGTGGCAGGTGGGCGTGAGCATCTCTTTGCCCATCTACGGGCGCAGCAAACAGCAGCGGGCCGTGGCGGAGCATGAGCACCATCGCCAGGGCCAGGATGCCGAGGTGCAATCGGTGCGCACGCTCCTGCGCCAGCGCACGGCGGAGCGCCAGATCCAGATCCAGTCCCTGCGCCGCACCCGCGACCTCTACCACGAGGGACTGCTGGTGCAAAGCGAGGCCAACTTCAAGGCCGCCCTGGCCCAGTACGAAGGCGGGCGAGGCTCCTTCCTGGGGGCCCTGGAGGCCCTCAATGGCTGGGTGGGGGATCAAGGCGCCTTTCTGCAGACGCTGGCCCTGCTCCAGGCCCAGCACATCGCCCTGGGGGAAGCGGCCCTGGGCCCCACGGCGCCCATCAACGGCGGGTCGCTGGGTTCCGCCAGCTTCTCCGCCGGAGCGGCCGCGCCCACCGCTGCGACCACCACCGCCAAGGCCCCCGGCAAGGCCCAGGACGGCGGCCCTGCCATGAAATCCATGTGATCCGGAGCTGACCATGATTGATGAACCGATCCTCCCACCCCCCACTCGCCCAACCCGCATCCGCACCCTCGGCCTGGTGGTCCTGGGCCTGGTGGCCGGCGTCGGCGGCACACTGCTCTTGCGGCCGGGCGCCAAGCACGACGATCACGGCACCGCCAGCGCCTCGGCCCCCAAGAAGCAGATGTACCAGTGCCCCATGCACCCGCAGATCATCATGGACCATCCAGGGACCTGTCCCATCTGCGGCATGGACCTCGTGAAAATGGAAAGCGATGGCCCCAAGGAGAAGGGGAAGATCGTCTACTACATTTCCCCCATGAACCCGAGCCTCACGTCGCCAGTCCCCATGAAGGACGAGATGGGCATGGACTACACACCAGTCTTTGAGGGCGACCTCAAGGGCGAGGGTAAAGGTAGTGATACTCACGCCACCGTGACGATCGACCAGGAACGCCAGCAGCTCATCGGCCTGCATGTGGAGAAGGTGGTCGAGGGTTCCGTCAGCGGCGAACTGCGCGCGTTGGGCCGCGTGGTTGTGGACGAGACCCGCGTCCGCAAGGTGAACGTGAAGGTGGAGGGCTTCGTGGAAAAGCTCTTCGTGGATTTCGTGGGTAAGCCCGTGGCCAAGGGGCAGCCGCTGTTCAGCCTCTACAGTCCGGAATTCGTGAGCGCCCAGCGCGAATACCTGCTGGCCCTGTCAACGCAGAAGGCCCTCTCCGGCGGCTCGCTGCAGGGCAGCGGCGGGGAACTGCTGGACTCGGCCCGGCGCCGGCTCGGCCTGTGGGACGTGCCAAAGGAGACCATCGACCACCTCGAGAAGACCGGCGAGGTCCAGAAGGCCCTCATCCTGCGCAGCCCCATCTCGGGCGTGGTGACCGTGAAGAACGTCATGGAGGGCGCCCGCATCACGCCGGCCGACATCCTCTTCGAGATTACGGATCTCAGCCATGTCTGGGTGCAGGTGGACGTCTACGAAGCCGAACTGAGCCGCGCCAAGGTGGGCCTGCCCGCCGAGATGACCACTCAGGCCTCCCCCGGGAAGACCTTCAAGGGACGCATCGCCTTCGTGGATGCGGTCATGGATCCCAAGACCCGCACCGCCAAGGCCCGGGTGGAGTTCCAGAATGCGGCCGGGGACCTCAAGCCCGACATGTTCGGTGATGTTGTGCTCAAGGGCCAGGTTCGCAAGGGCCTGCTCATCCCCCTGGATGCGGTGCTGGACGCAGGCACCACCAAGGTGGCCTTCGTCGCGCTGGGGGAAGGCCGGTTCGAGCCCCGCGAGGTCACCACCGGCATCACTGTGGGCGAGAAAGTGGAGGTCCGATCCGGCCTGAAAGCCGGTGAGGAGGTCGTCGTCCGCGCCAACTTCCTGGTGGACTCCGAGTCCCGCCTCAAAGCCGCCCTGGCGCAGATGAGCAAGCGATGAGCGGGCACAGCGGCTACGATCCTGAACACCCGACCTTCCTGCAGCGGATCATCCGCTTCTCGGCGGACAACCGCTGGCTGGTGATGGCTGCCTCCGTGGTGCTGATCACCCTGTCCTTCTGGACGATGCGCAACATCCCCATGGATGCCCTGCCGGACCTCAGCGATACGCAGGTGATCATCTACAGCAAGTGGGACCGCAGCCCCGACATCGTCGAGGATCAGGTCACCTACCCGATCGTCACCAGCCTCCTGGGCGCGCCCAAGGTGAAGGCCGTGCGGGGCCTCTCGGATTTCGGCTTCTCTTATGTCTACGTGATCTTCGAGGACGGCACCGACATCTACTGGGCCCGCAGCCGGACCCTGGAGTACCTCAGCAAGATCACGGCGAGCCTGCCGCCCGGGGTGCAGACCTCCCTGGGGCCCGACGCCAGTTCGGTGGGCTGGGTCTATCAGTACGCCCTGGTAGACAAGAGCGGCAAGCACAGCACCGACGAGCTGCGTTCCCTCCAGGACTGGTTCCTGCGCTATAGCATCCAGGCCACGCCCGGCGTGGCCGAGGTGGCCACCGTGGGCGGCCAGGCCAAACAGTTCCAGGTGCAGCTCAACCCCAACAAGATGGCGGCCTACAAGATCCCCATCGAGGCCGTCATCGGGGCCGTCAAGGCGGCCAACTCGGAAGTGGGCGGGCGCCTGGTGGAATACAGTGGGCGCGAGTACATGGTCCGGGGGAGAGGGTATGTAAAGTCCACCCACGATCTCGAACAGGCCGTGGTTAAAGCGGAGAACGGTACCCCCATCCGGCTCGGCGACGTGGCCACGGTGACGCTCGGGCCCGAGATGCGCCGCGGCCTGGCGGACCTGGATGGCCAGGGCGACGTGGTGGGCGGCATCGTGGTCATGCGGCAGGGCGAGAACGCCCTGAACGTCATCGAGCGGGTGAAGACGAAGATCGCCGAGCTGAAGCAGGGCCTGCCCGAAGGCGTGGAGGTGGTGACGACCTACGACCGCTCGGAACTGATCCACAGCGCCATCAAGACCGTGAAGCACAAGCTCATCGAAGAGATGATCGTGGTTTCGATCATCATCCTCATCTTCCTGTGGCACATCCCCTCGGCCATCGTGCCCATCATCACCATCCCCGTGAGCGTGGCCCTGGCCTTCATTCCGATGTACGGCATCGGTCAGAACGCCAACCTCATGAGCCTCGCCGGCATCGCCATCTCCATCGGCGTGCTGGTGGACGGTGCCATCGTGGAAGTGGAGAACGCCTACAAGAAGATCGAGAAATGGAATCGATGCCGTGGGGGGGGGGGGGGCCCGCCCCAACGGCGCGGGGGTGCCCCCCCCACCCCCCCCACCCAGGCCGGCGCCGCCCCCCCCGGGGTCCAGCCCGCCCGGCCTATCGGCCTCTGCGTCCCCCCCGAACCCCCCGCAAGCGAGGCAGGCCAAGCCCGCCTTGCTAGCCAGCCTGACGAAGATGTGCGGCTGGCAGGAATGAGCTTCTACCAGGTGCGCCTGGAAGCCCTCATGGAAGTGGGCCCCAGCGTGTTCTTCTCCCTGCTGGTGGTGGCGGTGAGCTTCCTGCCCATCTTCACCCTGCTGGACCAGGAGGGCCGGCTCTTCAAGCCCCTGGCCTACTCCAAGAATTTCGCCATGGGCATCGCCGCCCTGCTGGCGCTGACCCTGGATCCGGCTATGCGCATGCTCTTCGCGCGGGTGGAGCCCTTCACCTTCAAGCCGAAGTGGCTGGCCTGGACTGCCACGCAGGTTGCCGTCGGAAAATACTACGCCGAGGAGAAGCATCCCATCAGCGTCTTCCTCCACCGCATCTACGAAGGCCCCTGCCGTTTCGTAGTGAAGCACGCCAAGGCCACCATTCTAGTGGCGGTGCTGCTGGTGCTCTGCACCATCCCGGCCTTCCTGGGCCTGGGCAGCGAGTTCATGCCGCCCCTGAACGAGGGGACGATCCTCTACATGCCCTCGACGCTGCCGGGCCTCAGCCAGACCGAGGCCCAGCGCATCCTCCAGGTGCAGGATCGCCTGATTCGCACCGTGCCCGAAGTGGAGCGCGTGTTCGGCAAGGCGGGCCGTGCCGATACCGCCACGGATCCCGCCCCGTTCTCCATGATGGAGACCGTCATCGTCCTCAAGCCCGAGGACCAGTGGCGCGCCAAGCCCCGCTGGTTCAGCGCCTGGGCGCCGGACTTCCTGAAGGCGGTGTTGCGGCCCATCTGGCGGGACCGGTTCACCCAGGAGGAGATCGTCGCCGAGCTGGATCGCGTGGTGCGGCTACCCGCCATTCCCAACGCCTGGACCATGCCCATCAAGGCCCGGCTGGACATGCTCAGCACCGGTATCCGCACACCCGTGGGCCTCAAGATCAACGGCGCGGATCTGGAGACCATCCAGAAGGTGGCCGTGGACGCCGAGCGCATCCTCCAGGGCGTGGCCGGCACCCGCAGCGCCTTCGCAGAGCGCACGGCCCAGGGCTACTTCCTGGACTTCGTACTGAAGCGGGAGCAGCTGGCCCGCTACGGCCTCAGTGTCGAGCAGGCCAACATGCTGGTGATGACCGCCATCGGCGGCGACAACCAGAGCACGGTCTTCGACGGCCGGGCGCGCTACCCCGTGAACGTGCGCTATGCCCGCGATTACCGGGAAACGCCCGATGCCCTGAAGCGGGTGCTCATCCCCACGCCCGGCGGCGCCCTGGTGCCCATGGAGGAGATCGCGGAACTGAAATGGGCTAACGGCCCCGCCATGATCCGCGACGAGAACGGCCAGATGAATGGCTACGTGCTGGTGGATTTCGACACCTCGAAGATCGACGTGGGCAGCTACGTCCAGCACGCCAAGGCGGCCGTCGAAAAAGAACTCAAGCTGCCCGCCGGCTACAGCCTCACCTGGTCGGGCCAGTACGAGAATATGATCCGGGTGAAGGAGCGGCTGAAGCTGATCCTGCCCATCACCCTGGTGCTGATCTTCGGTCTGCTCTACGCCAACACCAAGAGCGCCTTCAAGGCCTCTGTCGTCATGCTGGCCGTGCCCTTCAGCGCCATCGGCGCCTTCTGGCTGCTCTGGCTGCTGGGCTACAACATGAGCATCGCCGTCTGGGTGGGGCTTATCGCCCTCATGGGCCTCGATGCGGAAACGGGCGTCTTCATGCTGCTCTTCCTGGACCTCAGCCACGACGAGGCCCAGCGGGAAGGGCGGCTGAACAACGAGGAGGACCTGGTGGAGGCCATCATCCACGGGGCCGTGAAGCGCGTGCGTCCCAAGGCAATGACCGTCTGCGCGGCCTTCATGGGCCTGCTGCCCATCATGTGGAGTACCGGCACCGGCGCCGACGTCATGAAGCGCATCGCCGCCCCCATGGTAGGCGGCCTCGCCACCAGCTTCCTGCTCGAACTGCTGGTCTATCCCGCCATCTACTACCTCTGGAAGAGGCGTTCTCTTCCCTTTGCTGCTCAGGCTTCTGTCGAAGCCTGAGTTAAACAACTACCTCCAAAGGAGTCACCATGCTCGCACCTCTGCTCTCTCTTTTCATCTTGGTGGCGCCTGCCGCCAAGCCCATCCCCGCCACTAACACGGCCTGCCCCGTCCTTGGCGGCAAGGTGACCGAGAAGTCGAAGACCGTCGTAGTCCGGGGCCACGAGTACCGCATCTGCTGCCCCGGTTGCGATACGACCCTGCTCAAGGACCCGGACAAGTACCTCCAGAAGGACGGTACGCCGAAGAACGCCAAGAAGTAGGCCGAAGCAGCAACGGAGCGCCCCGCGTCACGTTGACGCAGGGCGCTCCGTTACACTGGGGCTTTCCGGGAGTCCCCATGCTCGCGCCTCTGCTTGCCATTGTCATCCTCGCGGCGCCCGCGGCCGAAGGGGCCAAGCCCGCTACCAACACCAAGGACCCGGTCTGCAAGATGGCCGTGACCGGGAAGTCCGCCACCGTGGCCGTGCGGGGCAGGTTGTACCGTGTGTGCAACAAGCACTGCGGCGAGGCGCTCCAGAAGGATCCGGACAAGTTCCTGGAGCAGGATGGGTCGGTGAAGGCGGAGAAGAAGAAGTAGCGCTGATTCAGACGCCTTTCAATACATCCAGCCAGGCCTTCAGCACGAAGGCGGTGGCGCCCCACAGGGGAGCCGCCCAGGCCTCGGTGGCCAATTCCAGGCGGGGCACTTCCAGGGGCAGGCCGTAGCGGTCGATGATCTCGAGGGTCCAAGGCGCGTCCAGCAGGGGCGCCAGGGGCAGCAGGAGGATCTGCTCGAGTTCCCGGTCCACGCGGAAGAGGGGTGAAGGCTCCTCCCACCGCAAGAACACGGGCGTGAAGCGCACATGGGCCTTGGCGACGCCGTCCGGAAAGCAACCCAGCTCCCACAGCCCGTCGGTGATGCCGATCTCTTCGGCCACCTCGCGCCTCGCGGTGGCGGGCAGGTCCCGGTCACCGGGTTCCGTCATACCGCCGGGGAAGGCGATCTCCCCGGGATGTTGGGGGGCCGTGAAGCCCCGCTGCACGAGCACCACCTTGCGGGCACCCTCTGCATCGCCCCAGAGGAGCACGCCCACGGCGGCGCGGCGGGGGTTCTCGGGGATCCGCGGGCTGAGCTTGTGGGGACTGGGCCAGCGCTGGGGCAGGCGCAGGCTCTCTTGGATGCGCGGCCAGGGGATGGGCGGCGCCGCTTCGGGAATCAACCAGGAGGTCACTTGACCTTCCCGAACACGGACCCCTTCACGCGTTCCACCGTGTAGACGCCGCGGATACGCCGGAGACCGGCCATGAGCTCCACCAGGTGCGTGCGGTCCCGGGCCCGGAGCGCGATGTGGAAGAGGCCGGAGCCCTCTTCGGTGGCGGAGCCGTGGAAGCGCTGCACGTTGATGCCCACCCGCTGGATGCCTTCGGAGATGGCGGCCACCATGCCCGGCCGGTCCTCGGTGGTGAGGGCGATCTCGGTGTCATACAGTTCGGCGCCGTGTTTGCCCCAGGCCACGTTCACGCGGCGTTCCGGATGCATGGTGGTGGTGAGCAGCTGGGGGCAGTCCGCGCGGTGGATGGCCGTGCCCCGGGTGCGGGTGATGTAGCCCACCACTTCGTCGCCCCAGATGGGTTTGCAGCAGGCCGCCAGCGTGTAGAGGATGCCCGTGGTGTCGCCTACCACCACGGAGTCCATGAGGTTCGACGTGTTCTCCTTGGGCCGGGCGCGCTCGGGCTCGGGGATGAGGGGCTCGATGAGCTTGTGCACCGTCAGGCGGCCGAAGCCCAGAGCGGCATAGGCAGCGTCCCAGCTGGCGAGTTTCAGCTCGACCAGCCGCGCCTCCAGTTTGGCTTGCGCTTCGGGCTCGTCCAGGTGGACGCCCATGTTGCGGGCCTCCCGGTCCAGCCGCTCGTGGCCAAGGGTGATGGCATGGGCGCGCTCCTCCTCGCGGATGAAGGCCTGGATGCGGCTCTTGGCGCCCGCGGATTTCACGAAGCCCAGCCAGTCGCGGCTGGGCTTGTGGTCGTGGCGGGTGAGAATCTCCACGCGGTCGCCGTTCTGCAGCGTGTGCTTGAGGGGCACGATGCGGCCGTTCACCTTGGCACCCACGCACCGGTGGCCCACCTGGGTGTGGATGGCGTAGGCGAAGTCCACGGCCGTAGCGCCTTCCACCAGGCTGCGCAGGTCGCCCTTGGGGGTGAAGACCTGGATGCGGTTGAAGGTGAGCTCGCCGCGCAGGTTGGCCACCAGGTCGCGGCTGTCCTCGGCATCCTGGTGCAGTTCCACCATCCGGCGCAGGAAGGTCACCTGGTTGATCTCGGACCGGTTGGCGATGCGGCCGTCCTTGTAGGTCCAATGGCTGGCGATGCCCGCCTCGGCGTGCAGGTGCATCTCCTCCGTGCGGATCTGCACCTCGAAGATGTCGCCCGAGGCCATCAGCACCGAGGTGTGGATGCTCTGGTAGCCGTTCTCCTTGGGCAGGCTGATGTAGTCCTTGAACTTGCCCGGCACGGGCTTGAAGAGGCCATGCACCAGGCCCAGGGCCGTGTAGCAGCTGGCGCGATCGGGGCAGATGATGCGGTAGGCCAGCCAGTCGTGGATGTCCTCGAAGCCCTTGGCCTGGGCGCCCATCTTCTTCCAGATGCCGTAGAGGTGCTTGATGCGGCCGTAGACCTGGGCCGAGATTCCCTGCTGACGGAGGATGGCCTCCAGGGCCCCGCGGATCTCCTGGATGGTGGCCGACAGCTTGGCGCGCTTGGCCTCCACGGCGTTCAGCAGGTCGTGGTACTGCTCAGGCTCGATCTGGCGGAAGGCGAGGTCCTCGAGTTCGAGGCGGACCAGGCCCATGCCCAGGCGGTTGGCCAGGGGCGCGTAGAGCTCCAGCGTTTCCCGGGAGATGCGGCGGCGCTTCTCCTCCTCCATGACGCCCAGGGTCTTCATGTTGTGCAGGCGGTCCGCCAGCTTCACCAGCAGCACGCGCACGTCCTTGCCCATGGCCACCAGCAGCTTGCGGACGTTCTCGGCGTTGAGCAGGTGCCGGTCGGTGAAGTCCAGCTTGCTCATCTTGGTGAGGCCATCCACCAGTTCCGCGATCTCCTCGCCGAACTGGGCCTTCACCTGGGGCAGGGTCATGAGGGTGTCTTCCACCACGTCGTGGAGCAGCCCGCAGGCCACGCTCACGGCGTCCAGCCGCCAGTCCGCCAGGCTCTGGGCCACGGCCAGGGGATGGAAGAAGTAGGGTTCCCCGCTCTTGCGCACCTGGGTGGCGTGCATGTCCTTGCCCACGGCGAAGGCCCGGTTCAGCAGGGCGATGTCGCCATTGGGGTGGTGCTTGAGGAAGGCGGCCTTCACCCGATCAAAGGCGCCCTCCTGGGTCAGGCAGGACTCGTCCCCACAGGCTGAGCCTTCCCCCTCGCGGAGGATAGGTTCCGGGGCTTTCCCAGACACGGCCATGTTTGAGTGTCGCTCAGGGGCCCCCAGGAAGCCAGAGCGGAAAACCGGGAACCACAGACGATACAGAATCCGCTGGCAAAAATAAGTGAGGTCAGAGGGAATACCTGAGCGCCCATGAACCAAAATTAAAAGATGAATCCACAGATTTCACA
>JBBQHW010000079.1:0-10822 GCA_038324335.1 Holophagales bacterium | reverse complement strand
GGGGCCGTCACCAACTACATCGGCATCAAGGAGGACATCACCCAGGCCCGGCAGGAGCGGGGGGAGCGGCGCGCCCTGGAGGCCCAGCTGCACCAGTCGCAGAAGCTGGAAAGCCTGGGCAGCCTGGCCGGCGGCGTGGCCCACGATATGAACAACGTACTGGGGGCCATCCTGGGCCTGGCCTCGAGCCTGCGGGAGTCGGTGGCTCCCTCCGCCCCGGAGGCGCGGAGCCTCGACACCATCGTCAATGCCTGCCTGCGGGGCCGGGGCGTGGTCAAGGGCCTGCTCTACTTCGCGCACAAGGATCTCGAGGAGGAGGGACCCATCGACCTCAACGCCCTGGTCCAGGAGATGAGCCAGCTGCTCAGCTACACGACGCTCAAGCGGGTGGAGCTGCGGATGGACCTGGCCCAGGGCCTCGGCTCCGTGCGGGGCGACGCGGGGGCCCTGAGCCACGCGCTCATGAACCTGTGCGTGAATGCCATGGACGCCATGCCCAAGGGCGGTCTCCTCCACATCGAGACAAGGGCGACGACGGTGGGTGGCGCGGAGCTGAGGGTGCGGGACACGGGCGAAGGCATGGCCCCCGGGGTGCTGGCCAAGGCCATGGAGCCCTTCTTCACCACCAAACCCCAGGGCAAGGGCACGGGACTGGGCCTGGCCATGGTCTACGGCACCATGGTGGCCCACAACGGCATCTTCGCCCTGCACAGCCAGCCCGGGGCGGGGACCGAGGCCATCCTCAGCTTCCCCGCCGCCCGAATGGAGGCGCCCGCTGTCGCCAATGCGCTGGATCCCGCCGCCCCGCCCGCGCCTCAGGCCAGCCTGCGCATTCTCCTGGTGGACGATGACGACCTCATCCGCGAATCCGTGGGGCCCATGCTGGAACTCCTGGGCCACGAGGTGACCCCGGCCCCGGGCGCCGCCCAGGCGCTGCAGCTGCTGGAAGGGGGCCTGCCTGCGGAGCTGGTGATCCTCGACATGAACATGCCCGCGATGAACGGTGCCGAGGCCCTGCCCCTCATCCTCGAGCGCCGTCCGGAGATCCACGTGCTGATGGCTTCGGGCTACAGCGATCAGGAGATCGCGCCGCTACTTGTGGGCCGCCCCCAGGTGGCGAGCCTCCGGAAGCCCTTCAGTCTGAGGGAAGTCCAGGCCAAGATCGCCGGGCTGGGCATCGCGCCGGCAGCCCCGGCCCCCGACGGGGACCCGCTGGATTCATGAAGCGGGGATCCACCGCCGATGCAGATCTGAGCAGGATCAAGGAGTGGACATGGCCATCGCCAACTGGAGCAGCCGCTACGAAACGGGGATCGCGGTCATCGATGCCCAGCACAAGACCCTGTTCGAGGCCGTGAACCGGCTGGGGGATTCCTTCAAGGACGGGACTTCCAAAAGCCAGTCCAAGGACAGCCTGGATTTCCTCGTGAAGTACACGGTGGAGCACTTCCAGACGGAAGAGCGGTACATGCGCGACATGGACTATCCCATGCTGACCTCCCACATGGCGGAGCACGCGCAGCTGGTTGCGAAGGCAAGGGACCTCCAGGCCAGGCTGGCCGAAGGGAAGCCTGTGACCATGGACGTCACCATCTTCCTGGCGGACTGGCTGAAGCACCACATCAACGAAGTGGACATGGGCTACGTGGCTTTCACGAAAGAGAAGAACCGGAAGTGATCACCGACCGCGGCGTCGTTCCAAGTAGTCCCAAGCAATATGGCGTCCGGCTTCACCCGAAGCGGCCTTCGGCCGGCCCCTGAAGGAGGAACTTGGAGGCCTCCGTGCATTCTCAGTGGTCTCGGTGACTCCGTGGTGAATCGCTTGTATTGGTGCCCGTGGAGGGTATCGAACCCCCACTCCCTTGCGAGAAGCAGATTTTGAGTCTGCCGCGTCTGCCATTCCGCCACACGGGCCACTCTCAGAATCCTATCAGCCCCCAGATGTGGCTGCCAATATTGGGCACACCGATCGGGTCTGACTTGATGTCAGGCCTGATGGAAATGGGGCGGTCGCAGCCAGCCGCGCGACGGGCACCGGAGTCCGGCCACCGGTATTTTTCAACGGGCCCCGCCGGGGCCCTTCCTTTGTTTTGTGGGCGGAACTCCCCTGCAAATTCTTTGGGATTTCACTTGATCTTGAGGTCCGGAAAATCTACATTCGACAGGCGACATTGAATATTATTGTAGATCAATGCGGGCCAAGTATTGGTTTGAGAAGGCATTTCCCAATGAAAGAGGTCCGGGACCATGGAAGTCGCTTGGAATACCCGCTACAGCACCGGGATCCGCATCATCGATGAGCAACACCAGGAGCTCTTCCAGATCGTCAACCGCCTGCGTCGACTGGTCCTGGAGGCGGCCAATCGCGTCGAGATCGAGGCTCTGCTCCAGGACCTCGTGGCCTGCTCCGAGCGTCATTTCGCGTCAGAGGAGGCCCACATGGCCAAAGTGGGCTATCCGGATCTCACCCAGCACCGGGCCGAACATGTCTCAATGCTCGCCAGCCTGCAGGAATTGCTGGCGAGATTCCGGGAGAGCGATCAGGCCATGGCCATGATGGTGCCGACGTTCATGGAGGGCTGGCTGAAGCACCACATCAGTGATGGGGATTTCGGCTTCGTCAGCTTCATGAAGGCCCGGAATCTCGTCTGAATTCTCCTTCGTTTGATCTGTGACCGGTAATTTCGGTGGTTCGTTTGTCGAAATTTTCTGGGAACTTTCCACACAAAATTGTCACTTGAGTCCCCTGGTGGAATTGGGTGATCCTGGGCCACCCCCATCCCGGCGCGGACCTCTCGAAGCATCCGCCCACGGCCTCCCCAAACCCAACCGCGGCCTTCCCTGGCCCAGGAGCGACTCATGAACCGAAGGTTCACAACCCTCACTCTCACGGCCCTGGCCTGCGCCGTGGTCGCTTCGGCCCAGACCACCTCCACGGCTGGCGCCATCCGGGGCGTGGTCAAGGACAAGGGTGGCAAGGCCGTGGCCAGTGCCACCGTGCTCCTGCGCAACCGGGATACGGGGTACACCCGTAACACCACCGCCAACGCCCAGGGTGAGTACCAGATCGGCCTCCTGCCCGTGGGCAGCTACGAACTCACGGTCACCGCCCCTGGCATGCGCACCGTCAAGGATGCCAACATCCAGGTCCTGCTCGGCCAGAGCGCCATCGCGAATTTCAGCATCGACCGGGCCGAAGCCTCTGCCATGGTCGAAGTGGTCGGTGCCCTCAGTGGCGTGGATACCAAGCAGGTGAGCACCATGGCCAGCGTGGACGCTACCGTGATCGAGGCCGTGCCCCTGGTCACCCGCAACTTCACGGACATGGCCAAGCTGTCCCCCGGCGTGGTGGCCGGTGCGGGCAATCGGCTCGTGGTGGAGGGTGGCCGCCAGATCTTCAACGCCATCCAGATCGACGGCGCCAGCAACAACTCCGCCTTCTTCAATGAGCAGCGCGGTGGCGTCTACACGCCCTTCATCTTCGGCGCAGACACCATCAAGGAACTCCAGATCGTCACCAACGGCTTCGATGTCCAGTACGCCCAGGCCGGCGCCACGGTGAACGCCGTCACCAAGACCGGCACCAACGAGTTCGGCGGCAGCGCCCTCTACCAGATCCGCCGCACCAGCTGGAGCGCCAAGCCCCAGGCCATTCCCTATGATCCCTCCAACACCTTCAACACGCCCACCAACCTGCAGCGTTTCAACGATTCCACCAACGTGAATTTCAACGTCGGCGGGCCCATCATTCAGGACAAGCTCTGGTACTTCGTGGGAGTGGAGCGCTTCCACAAGAGCATCACCGCCAATCCCATTCCCACGGCGATTACGGCCGCTGCGGGAATGACGCAGACCGATTTCAACAACCTCGTGGCTTCCCGCCTGGGTGGCGTGCTGACCAACCGGTCGGGGCTCACCCTCGCGCAGGAGCTGGGCAATCCAGGCGCCGGCATCCCCGCCCATGCCTATCCCATGGAGAACACCAACACGGTCTACTTCGGCCGCCTCGATTACGCCATGAGCGAAAACCACCGCTTCGTGCTGCGCGTGAACTACCAGACGATGACGGATACGCTGCTCAACACCAGCGCCAATGCGAACAACGCCGAGAGCAACGCCATTCCCACGGTCACCAATGCCATCAGCTGGGTGGTGGAAGCCAATGACATCTGGAGCAATGAGCTCTTCACGGAGAGCCGCCTCCAGTTCGCCCGGGAAGCCCGTCCCATGCGGAACAATTCCGTGCTGGGTGTGCCCTCCATCGAGGTTCCCACCAGCGCCAGTTTCATGGCCTTCGGCACCAAGACGTCCACCCCCCGGGAGAGCAACGAGAACACCCTCCAGCTCTTCAGCGCCACCACCTGGAACCATGGCGACTTCCAGGTCAAAGGCGGCTTCGACCTGATGAAGGTGGACGTCGACAACCAGTTCTTCCAGAACAATGCGGGCCGCTTCCAGTTCGGCACCTACGGCGCCGCGGCGGCCTGGGCCAACGGGACGCTCACCGCCGCGCCCTCGGCCACCGATCCTGGGGGCACCATCACCTACAGTGGCGCGGTCAGCCCCCTCGGCGGCCGCATCCAGATGTGGACCAAGACCGAAGGCTTCTTCGGCCAGGTCCAGTACTCGGGCCTCCTCGACAAGCGCCTGACCCTTACCGCGGGGTTGCGCAGCACCAACCAGTCCTTCTCCAACAATCCGGCCCCCAACCCGAACTTCCAGGGCCTGGATCAGGCCCTGGGCGCCAGCGCCATCGACCCCCGGCTGGCCTTCAGCTATGACCTGGACGGCAAGGGCAAGACCGTCCTCCGTGGCGGCTACGGCTCCTTCACCAGCCCCACGCCCCTGCTCCTGCACTCCAACACCATGACGGGCAATGCCCAGATCATCACCAATTACAGCCTCAGTCTGAACCGGGCCACCAACCTGAGCACCTTCAACGGGCCGGGCTTGCTCAGTGCCAGCAATCTGATCACCGGCTCAGCCATGCGCCACCTCACGGATGCCGAGCTGGCCGCCCTTCCGGCGGTCACCTCATCCACTTCTCTCTGGGACCCGAACAACAAGCTCAGCCGCTCCAAGAAGGCCAACCTGGGCATCGAGCATGAATATGCCAACCACCTCGTCCTGGGCCTCAGCGCCACCTACGTGAAGTACGAGAACCTCCAGCGTTTCGAGAACATCAACCTGGGCCAGAAGGATGACGCCGGCATCGCACTCATCGCAGGTGGCTACTACAACGATGGCTATGCTTCCAGCAACAACAACTACTCCAACGTGACCGCCAATCGCCCCATGCACGCCACCATTCGGGGCCGTGCGGTCAATTTCCTTCCGGGTTCTGGGACCCCTGGCAACAACCCCGTGGGCGGCTTCAGTGATGTCTATCTGGTCAAGAGCGACGGTTGGGGCGACTACAAGGGCATCAGCTTCACGGCCAAGAAGACCTGGGACGAGAAGACGGGCCTCTTCGCCAACGTGACCTACGCCAAGGCCCACGACACTGGCTCCTTCGAGCGGGGCACCTACACTTCGGCGAATTCGAACTTCAGCAGCGAGCTGGGCGCCTCCCTCACGCCCAATCCCCAGGACCCCGGTTCGAACTACGGCTACGGGGACAGCGACCGTCGCTGGGTGATCAACGTGGTGGGCTACTTCCCCATCATCTGGGGCATCGAAGGCTCCGTCCGGGGCCTCTTCCAGAGTGGCCTGCCCTACTCCGCCTACCTTGCGACTGACGTGAACGGCGATGGCATGCAGAACCACTTCGCCCCGGACCACACGCGCAACGACCTGCGCCAGCCGAGCTACACCCAGATCGATCTGCGCCTGAGCCGGAACTTCAAGGTCTACGGCAAGGTCAACGTGGAAGGCATCATCGACATCTACAACCTGTTCAACAAGGCTGAGTTCAGCGTACCCTCCCCCAACGGGTACATCATCACCAATGCCGCCTTCGGACAACTGGGAGGCGTGAGCAAGGACCGGACCCGCGAGTTGCAACTGGGCGTGCGCATCAAGTTCTGATCCCCGCGTCGCAAAGGAAAGGCCCCGCAAATGCGGGGCCTTTCCTTTGCGAGAACAACCGAACTAGATCCTGAACCTGGATACCAGGGAGTTGAGCTGCTCGGCCAGCTGGCTGAGCTCGTCCACGGTGCGGGTGGATTCCTTGATGGTGGCGGCCATTTCCTCCATGGCCGCGGCGTTCTGCTCGGCGATGGCGGTGAGGTTTCCCATGGCCGATACGACGGATTGGCTGTCATGGCTCTGGGTCTCGCTCTGGCTGCCGATGGTCTTCATGCGCTCGGCGGAGTCGGTGATGGCGCTCTCGATGCTGGTCAGGGCCTCGCCAGCCATGTTCACCATCTTGGTGCCGTCGCCGATGGCGCGGTTGGAGGTGGTGATCAGGGCGGTGATCTCCTTGGCGGCGGTGGCGCTGCGTTCGGCCAGCTTGCGAACCTCCTCGGCGACCACCGCGAAGCCCTTGCCGTGCTCCCCGGCCTTGGCGGCCTCGATGGCGGCATTGAGGGAGAGCAGGTTGGTCTGGTTGGCGATCTCGGTGATCACGGTGAGGATGTTGCCAATCTGTTTCGAATTCTGGTTGATGGCCTGCATGCCGGTGATGGCGCTGCCGACCGCCGTGCCGCCCTTGGCCGCGGCCTGCTGGGCCTGCTCGAACACCAGCATGGCGTCCGCCACGTTGGTATTGACCACCTGGGAAGCCCCGGCGATGCCCTGGACCCGGTTCGTGGTGGTGGCCACGCTGCCTTTCTGACTCTCGGCGGATTCGGCGATGCTCTGTGCCGTGCTGTGCATCTCGGACATGCCCGCCGACATCTGCAGGGAACCCGAGGCGATGTTGGTGGAGATGGCCATGACCTGCTGGACGATCTGATGCACGTTGTCCACGAAGCGGTTGAAGTGGCCGGCCAGGGCAGCCACCTCGTCGGTTCCGTTGACGTCGAGGCGGGCCGTGAGGTCGCCATCGCCTTCGGAAATGTCCCGCATGCGGTTCTGAATGTTCTCAATGGGGGTAACGATGGTGTTGCCCAGGAAGAAGGCGGCGCCCGTTCCAGCCGCCAGGATCACGACCAGCAGCACGAGCATGCCCAGCAAGGCTCCCCACTGGTTCTTGTTCAGGCGGTCCCGGTTGATGAGCAACATCACGTAGGACTTGACGGGGGCGCCCTCGATCTTCACGAGGGAGCCTACGACCATGTAGCCGTCCTTTTCGATGGCCAGGGTCTCCTTGGAGAGATCCTTGGTTTCGGCCTCCTTGAGAAAGGCGGCCGCAAAGGGTGCGAGGTCCACCTGGGAGGTTTTGGCCTTGGACTTGGTGACGACCTTGGGAGCCTTGGTGGCGGCATCCAGGGAGACGAGGGAGGACTGGGTGACGTCAGCATCATCCTTCAGGCCGTCCAGAGCCCGCTCCACCAGACCCATGTCTTCGAACTGGACGCCGGACTGCACGTTGTCCGAGATCAGTCCGGCGAGGCTGCCGGCCTTGAGCCGCAGGCCATCATTGAGCGCAGAATTCAGCCGCCAGCTGGAAAAGGCGGTGGCCGCGAGGCCCAGTCCCACCGCAAGGGCCAGGATCGAATACAGCAGCTTCTTGCGGATGTTGAGGTTATTCCAGAAAGCCATGGTCAGCCCCTAAGCAGGTCTGTTCCTGCATCGGATCGTCCGTCGCGGGAGTTGAATTTCGTTGGCTGGGTCCAACCCTAGAGCACCTCGCCTGAAATACCTGGACCAATGGAGTGATGGCGAGGTGCACTTCCCCCGGCCAACGCTGGCGTTGGCCAGGATCTAGGGGCATCGGGGCATAGCCCCTCTGGCGCCCTGGCGCGCAGATGCGCCAAGGCTGTCACCCCACTGGGGGCACTGCCCTCCAGCTATCGCACGCGATGCGTGCTCCCAGTCGCCAGGGCTCCTGGACCTGGAGCCTCTCCCCAGACCCCCGCCACGCGGTGCCCACCGGCGTGGTGGATGATCCAAGTATTTCGGGCGGGCACCACTAGCGCAAGGTCACGAGCGTGGCCCCGGCGCCCCCTTGGGCCTGGGGGGCGTCTTCCACGCGCGCGATGCCAGGGTGGCCGCGCAGGGCCTCCCGGACCGCGGCTTTCAATTTTCCGGTGCCATGGCCATGGACGATGCGGACGAACCGGCGCCCCGCGGCCAGGGCCTCCTCCACGAAACGGTAGACGTCGCCGTCCACGTCATCGCTGGCCCGGCCGATGAGGTTGAGCTCGGAATCCACCTCCTGGACCTCGACCCGCACCCGCACCTTGCCCGCCGGCTTCGGTGCGGCCTCCCGGGCGCCGATGGGCTCCAGTTCGCCAAGGCGGCATTCCAGGCGGCGGCCCTGGGGGGTTTCCAGGGTGGTCCGGTCTCCTTTGAGCGCGATGACCTTGCCTTCCACCCCCAGGCCCCGGTGGCGGGCATAGCCGCCCTCCCGGATCTCCCGAGGCGGGGCCATCTTGGCCTGGCCCCGCGCGGGTGCCAGTTCCGCCTCGGCGAGCCGCGTCAACTGCTTCACCCGCTCATGGGCCTCGGTGCCCAGGCGATCCGCATTCACCTCGGCCGCTTTCTGGCGGTCCTTCAGCTCCCGGATCAGCCGCTTGCCTTCGTGGTCGAGGAAGTCCAGCACCCGGGCCACTTTTGCTTTTGAATCCGCCTGGAAGGCCTCGCGTTCCAGACGCAGCTGCTCCTCGCGCCGGCGCAGGATCTCCCGGTCCTTCTCGGCGGCGGCCTGCTGCTGCTGGAGGACCTCGGTTTCTTCGAGCAGCCGGGTGCGCTCGATCTCCAGTTCACGAAGGAAATCCCGCCAGTCCTGTTCGCGCTGGCCCAGCACCTTGTCGGCGTGGTCCAGCACGGCGCTCGGCAGGCCCAGCCGGGCGGCGATGGTGAGGGCGCGGCTCTGGCCCGGCTGGCCCACCAGCAGGCGATAGGTGGGCGCCAGTCGCTCCTCGTCGAATTGGACGGAGGCATTCTGGAAGCGCGTGTGGCGCAGGGCCCACTGGCTGATCTCGCCCAGGTGGGTGGAGCAGAGGATCCAGGAGTGGCGGCGCGACAGGGTCTGGAGCAGCGCGATGCCCAGGGCGGCACCCTCCTTGGGGTCCGTGCCCGTGCCCAGTTCGTCCAGGAGCACCAGGCCGCCATCATGAACCGTTTCGAGGATCTCTTTCAGATGCAGGATATGGCTGCTGAAGGTCGAGAGGCTTCCAGTGATGGTCTGATGATCGCCAATGTCCGCATGGAGGCTGGGCAGGGGCGGCAGGCTCGAACCCTCCTTGGCGGGGATGGCGCAGCCGCAGGCGGCCAGGGCCGACAGCAGGCCCACGGTCTTGAGGACCACCGTCTTCCCGCCGGTGTTGGACCCGGAGATGATGAGCCCCGGCCGGCCAGCTGCCATCACCAGATTGAGCGGCACCACGGCATGGGCCAGGGGCTCCAGGCCCAGGGCCTCCCGCACCGCGGGCAGCAACAGGGGATGCCGGGCCTCCAGCAGGCAGAGGCGACTCTGCCGGGGATCCGTGGCGAGCTCTGGGAGACGGCCATCGCACAGGGCCGCCCAGCGCAGGAGCGCGAGGCCCTGGTCGGCCCGGGCCTGCAAGTCCCGCCAGCGGAGCAGATCCTCCCGACGGTTCCGCAGTTCAGCCAGCAGGTCCCGCAGGAAGGCCTGGACCGCCTGGGCGTAGTCCCGGTCCGCCTCCACGAAGGCGTTGTTGAGGGGCAGGGCCTCCATGGGCTCCATGAAGACCGTGGCGCCGCTGCCACTGCGGTCCAGCACCAGCCCGGGCACGGAGCCCCGGCGTTCCGGGCGCACCGGCAGGCAGTAGCGGCCGTTGCGCTCGACGATCATGGCCTCGCTGAAGGCGTCCGGCGTGGCGCGCAGCAGCTTCTGCAGCTTCGTCTGCACGGCCTGGAAGGCGTCCTGCCGCTGGCGGTGCAGGCTGGCCAGCGCCGGGATGCGCAGGGGATCCAGCTGGCCGTCGGCGGTGAAGCTTTTCGCCAGCCGGTCCGCCATGGCCGCCGAGTCCGGCAGCAGCGCGGCGGTCACCTGGAGGCGGTCGATGCCCAGGTGCGTACCGGGCGGGGCCGGGCGGGCCTCGGGCCAGGGCAGGGCCGCCAGGCTCTGCAGCAGCCGGGACAGGCCCTTCAGGCCATCCCGCAACTGCCGCCAATGTTCAGGCAGCAGCCAACCCGCCGGATTGAGGAGCTCGTCCAGCGACTCATCCATGGGCAGGATGGGAAACTGGTCCGGAGCGGCGGCCCAGGCGTCCTGCAGTTCCAGCAGGTAGAGGCGGCGGAGCCCCGCCAAGCCATCCCAGGGCTGCATGGCGCCCAGGGCCGCCCGAGCCAGGCTGGTGCGCGCGCCCGACTGGATTAGGCGCACCGCTTCCGGAAATTCCAGGGCGTCGAGTTCAGGGTTCATGGGTCAGTCTTCAGTCTTGAGTCTTCAGTCTTCAGTAAAACAAAAGGCCCGCTTGCGCGGGCCTTTTTATCGCAGCGCGGAAGCGCTGCGCGAGGGTATCAACCGATCATCCTGCGCTCTTGCGCGAGGCGCTTGAGGGTCTTCTTCTCGGTATTCGCTTCGCTCATACGCGAGACTTCCGCGATCAGCGCTGGGAAAGATCAACCGATCATGCGACGCTCTTGCGCGAGCCGTTTGAGCGTCTTTTTACGGGCGGCGAGCATCTTGCGCTTGCGCTTGGCGCTGGGCTTCTCGTAGTGCTGGCGCTTCTTCAGCTCGCTGAGAATGCCGGATTTTTCGCACTTCCGCTTGAAGCGGCGAAGGGCGAACTCGAAGGTTTCGTCTTCT
>JBBQHW010000078.1:0-11004 GCA_038324335.1 Holophagales bacterium | reverse complement strand
ATGCCGATGGGCAGCAGCACGTTGTAGTCCTGGGCAATGGTCTTGTTGAGGTCGGAGACCAGGGGGAAGGTCACGCCCTGGATGCCGCCGTCCTTGCGGGGGGTGTTGACCCAGGCGTGGTGGCTGAACTTGGAATCGACGCTCACGCCGATGACCTGGGTGTTGCGGGCCTCGAACTCCTTGAGGGAGTCGGCGAAGGCCAGGATCTCGGTGGGGCACACGAAGGTGAAATCAAGGGGGTAGAAGAAGAGGACGACCTTCTTGCCCTTGTAGTCAGAGAGGGAGACCTGCTTGAACTCGCCATTGACGAGGGCATCGGCCTTGAAATCGGGTGCGGGCTGGGTGACGAATGCGGCCATGGTGCCTCCTGTGTGGGGTCTCGCCCCAGGTTCGATGGGAAGAATCAGGCTACGCCGCGGACCCATGGCCATCAAGAAAAATATCCGACCAATTCAGTAAAGAATACGAAACCTGCAGGTCCACTGAAGGTGACAGGGTCAGCCTGCGGACGAATCCCCAACCCTGGAGGCCTGCACGGCCTTCCACACCAGGTGGACGCCCAGGCCGATGACGGCCACGGGCCACCAGTGCTGCACCCAGGCGAGGGAGAGGCCGAAGCGCACATGGGCCAGGGCCAGCACGCCGCCCACGATGAGCGTCAGGCCGCCGAACACCGAGCCGCGGAAGACTGGGCTCAGGTCATCGGGCAGCTCGCCGGGCGCCAGCCCGAGGATCCGCTGGTTCAGCAGCAGCGCCCGGCGGTTGGCGTCCACGATGTTATAGAGCCAGAAGAAGGCCATGAACAGGGCCAGCAGCGGGGTGAAGGACCCCGCATCGACGCTGAGGAGGGTGATGAGCGAAGCCACCACCAGGGCATTGATGAAGCCCTGCTGGACGTAGCCGAGGTAGACCTGGCCCAGGCCCGGCATGAGGGAGAGCAGGGTGGCCAGGGCGACGGAACGCATCCTGGGATCCTCTTGATAGAAGGTCGTCGCGACCCTGGCCTGGAAGGAGGCGGGGTCAGGATGGCTGGGGGTGCTGGGGGACTGGGGCTGGTCGGTCATGGGGTCTCCGGTCATGGGGTCTCCTTCGAAGGGCGGTTCAAAGAGCAGAACGCAGGGGTGCCTTGGTGGGTTCGGTGGCCTGGGGCAGTGCCTTCGGGGCTGCGGGATAAAGGCGGGCTCGCATCTGGCGGACGGCCTGGCCCAGGGCGAACCGGGTGTGATGCGTCAACCGGCCCAGGTGGGACCAGAAGGTAGACCAGACGCCCGGCTGCGGCCCCGGGGCACGGGCCGGCAGGAAGCTTTGGGTGCGTTGCATCCAGGCCTCTCTGTGGGCCCGGACCTGCGCCAGGGTGCCCCGGGATTCCGTCCGCACCAGGGTGGCGAGGGTAATGGAGACCGGGTGCAGGGAGGCGGGCAGGGGGACCTGCAGGAGGATGAAACCCGCCGCAGAGGCGAGGTAGGCCGCCTCAAGCGCTGCCCGGGGCCGCCGCATGAGTCGGGCCCAGCCTTCCAGCAGGGGATCCAGCGCCGGGCCCGGGGCCGAGTGGGTCAGACCCAGGACCGAGGCCGTGAAGCCGGGACCCGGATCCAGGCTGGCGAAGGTAGGCAGGAGGCCGGCAGCAGTCCGCAGCCGGGCGACGAGGCCCTGACAGGCAGGACAGTGCTCAAGGTGCCCCCGCACCAGGTCCGCGTCATCCCCAGGCAGCGTCCCGTCGACGAAGTCGCAGGCCAGCGCGCGCAGGCGGCCGCAGGCGGGTCCGCTGGTCCGGGCCAGGATGGCGGCGGTGAGGGCAGGCATGTCAGCGGCGAGGGGGTTCATGCGGAAACCCCCAGGGCCAGCAGCTTCTCGGCCAGTTCGAGCCGGGCCCGGTGAGAGCGGGATTTCGCGGTGCCCAGGGGGATGCCCAGCAGGGTGGCGATCTCCTCCAGGGCCAGGCCCTGGATGTCCTTCAGCAGGATCATCTCGCGGTTCAAGTCGGTCAGCTCCCGGAGCGCCAGATGCAGCAGTGATCTGCGACCCTGCTCATGGAGGTCCTGCGCTGGATCGGCCTCGTCCGCAGGGAGGTGGCCCAGTTCCTCCACGGGAATGTCCCAGACCGGCGGCCGGGCCTGGCGGCGGCGGAAGTAGTCCATGCACAGGTTGCGGGTGATGCAGAGCATCCAGGGCAGCAGGCCCGCCGCGTCCGGCAGGCGCGGCAGGCTGCGGTAGATGTGGACGAAGGTCTCCTGGGCCAGGTCCCGGGCGTCCTCCGCCTGGCCGACGTAGTGGTAGGCCAGACCGAAGATGCGGCCCTGGTGCTGGCGCACGAAGGCCTCCCAGGCGAGTTCATCGCCCGCCTGCACCCGCTGCAGCAACGCGTCTGGTTCCATGCTTGAATCCTGTCCCACTGAGCTGAACGCAGGATGCGCCGGAAAGTTCGGTGGCGGAAGCCGGGAGCTCGGCTCCCCCGTGCTAACCTGCCCGGCTCCAGACCCGCCAAGGAACCCCATGCCGTCCATCCAACTTTCCGTGTTCTCCGAGACCGCCCGCCTCAAGCAGGTGGTGGTCCACAACCCCGGCCCCGAGGTGGACCTGATGGTGCCCGGGATGATGGAGAAGCTCCTCTTCGACGACATCCTCCACGGCGACCTGGCCCGGCGGGAGCACGAACAGTTCCGGCGGGTGCTGGCCAAGGTGGCCGACGACGTGCTGGACATCCAGGATCTGTTCGTCGAGGCGCTGCGCGAGGAAGCCGTGAAGCTGGCCTTCATCGAGGATTTCCGGCGGCTGGCGGGCACCCCCGAAGAGACCTGCGAGCTGCTGCGGGACCTGCCGCCGGCCCAGGTGGCAGCCAGCGTCATCGGTGGCGTGCCCTGGGAGGACATGGCGGTCCACACGCGCTGGGAAGAGGAGTTCGACTACCGGGTGCGGCCCATCCCGAACCTCCTGTTCATGCGCGACCCGGCTTCGGTCATCGGCGACGGCTACAGCGTGAACTCCATGGCCACCTGGGCCCGGGAGCGGGAACCCCTGATCCTCAGCTACGTATTCATGCACCATCCGCGCCTGGAACACCACACGGACCACGACAAGTGGTTCGACCAGGTGACTCCCCTCATCCGCGGCGAGATCAAGGCCCCCGTGAGCCTGGAGGGCGGCGACATCCTGGTGCTCAGCCCCAAGGTGCTGGCGGTGGGTTGCAGCGAGCGCACCCAGGCCGACGCCATCCACCTGCTGGCCGAAAGCCTGCGCGCCCACCGGGCCGGGCACGAGGACAGCTTCGACTACCTGCTCATGGTGCTCATGCCCAAGAAGCGCAGCGCCATGCACCTGGACACCATCTTCACCCGCATCAGCGACGGCGAGTGCCTGGTCTATCCGCCCTACTTCCTGGAGGGCAGCCGGGAGTTGCTGAACGTCACCCGCATCGATCTGCGCCACCCGGAGCTGCGCATGAGCACCCAGCCCAGCCTGCTCCGGTCCCTGCGGGCCGTGGGCATCGACCTGAAACCCATCTTCTGCGGTGGCGACGATCCCATCATGCAGCAGCGGGAGCAGTGGACGGATGGCGCCAACGCCTTCTGCCTCGCGCCGGGCGTCATCACCAGCTATGGCCGCAACATCGCCACCGCCGTGGCCCTGGACCGGGCGGGCTACCGGGTGGTCTCCGCCAAGGAGGTGCTAGGGGAGGCCGGGCCGGAGCTTCTGGACGGGGGGAAGTACCTCATCCAGATCGAGGCCGGCGAGCTGAGCCGGGCCCGGGGCGGCCCCCGCTGCATGACCATGCCCCTGTCCCGGGAGGGCGGCTGATATCGAATGCATTCTAAAGAACAATCACCACGGAGACACTGAACCCACGGAGGTGGCACGGAGGTCTCTGTGGTCCTCCTTCATGGGCAGGCCAGAGGCCGCTTCCGGCTTTGCCGGAAGTCACAGGAGGCGCCAGGCTCGAATCCTTCTTGGGGCATCCGAGCCTGGCGCCTCCTGTGTGCCCATGCTCCGTGCCTCCGTGGTGGGTCGTTTCGTGATGAACCCAACTTGGCATGAGGGTGCCCCAGCCCCGACCGGAGCACCGCAAGTGTTGGCAATGGTCGTCCCGGAAGGCCCCTTCCCGTTGCTGCTAAACTCATACCTTGCGCCTCGTTACCCCGAGGCGCCCTTTTTTGGGCCCCCATGACTTCCACCCCAACCCCAAGTTTCCGGCACCGCCTGGAATACGGGGCCTTCCGCCTGCTGGACGGCATCCTGGGCCACCTGCCCTGGTCCACGGTGCAGGCCCTGGGCGAGGCGGCGGGGACGCTGTTCTACTTGGTGGATCCCAGGCACCGGCGCATCGTGCGGGAGAACCTGCGCTTCGCGGAGTTGGGGCTGGACGAGGCGCAGACCCGGGCCATGGCGAAGGCCTGCTTCCGGCACTTCGGCGCCCTGTTCGTGAGCCTGCTCCGCCTGCGCCACGCCACGCCGGAGGAGCTGGACCGGTGGATCCGCGTGGAGGGGCTGGAGCATTTCGACGCCGCCCAGGCCAGCGGCAAGGGCTTCATCCAGCTCACGGGCCACTACGGCAACTGGGAGGCCATCGCCCTGGGCCAGAGCCGCCACGGTCGCACTCTGGACGCCATCGGCCGGGAACTGGACAACCCCCTGCTGGAGCCCATCTCGCTGGCCTTCCGCACCCGTTTCGGCAACCGCGTGATCCTCAAGGCCGGGGCCATGCGCGAGACCCTGAAATCTCTCAAGACCGGCCGGGGCGTGGGCTTCCTGCTGGATCAGGACGCCCTCACCAACGGCGTCTGGGTGCGCTTCCTGGGCCAGTGGGCCTCGACCTTTTCCACCGCCGGGGCCCTGGCCGCGCGCTACGGCCTCCCCGTGCTGCCGGTCTTCAGCTGGCCCAACGGCGATGGCACCACCACCGTGCGCTTCGAGCCGCCCTTCGAGGTGCCCACCACCGGCGACACCGCGAAGGACGCCTGGGTGGCCACCCAGCTCATGACCTCCCGCATCGAGGCGCAGATCCGGAAGGATCCCCGCTGGTGGTTCTGGATGCACCGGCGCTTCAAGACCCGCCCCGGCGAGGGCAACCCCCTTCCGGCTCCGCTTCCACCCCAGGAGTGGGTAGAATCAATCCATACCTCCCATGCCTGATCGGGCCCCTTGGCCCGCCTTTTTTTTGACCCCCTTTTTTCCGGAAATCCCCATGCCCAAGCACGTGCTCGAAAAGCTCGAGAAGGAACTCAAGGAGATCAAGCAGGCCCTCCTGGTGGACATCCCCAAGGAGATCGCCCTGGCGGCGGGCCAGGGTGACCTTTCCGAGAACGCCGAGTACGAGCAGGCCCTGGCCAAGCGCGACATGTTCCAGAACAAGATGGTGACCCTGGAGAAGCGCATTGCCGAGGTGGCCAGCCTGGACATCAGCCGCCTGCCCAAGTCCCGTGCCGCCTACGGTTCCAAAGTCACGATCCTGGACCTGGATTCCGAAGAGGAATTTACCTACAGGCTGGTGCTGCCGGAGGAACTGGACAGCCATCCACAGCATCTCAGCATCAGCTCCCCCATTGGCATGGCGCTGGTGGGCCAGGAGGAGGGCAATGAAGTTCGAGTCCAGATCCCTGCGGGGGTCCGGCGCTTCGAGATCCTGGAATTGAAGACCATTCACGATGTAGCCTAAGACAATCCCCTGGAGGGGAGTTTTATGAATAAGTACAAGCGCGAACAGAAATGCTCCTTCTGCGGCAAAGAGCCCCACGAGGTGGAGCAGCTTCTGGCCGGGCCGGAGGCCTTCATCTGCAACGAGTGCCTGGAGGCTGGGCAGCTGCAGTTGCGCATGAGCCGCCAGGGCAAGCCCCTGGGCAAGCACGAGGCCCGGCTGAGCCGGCCCAAGGAGGTCAAGGCCTTCCTGGACGACTACGTCATCGGCCAGGAATCCGCCAAGAAGCGCCTCAGCGTGGCGGTCTACAACCACTACAAGCGGATCTTGACCCCCCGGAAGGCCCTGGGCGGCACCGAGGTCGAGCTGTCCAAGAGCAACATCCTCCTGCTGGGCCCCACGGGCACGGGCAAGACCCTGCTGGCCCAGACCCTGGCCCGTTTCCTGGACGTGCCCCTGGCCATGGCGGACGCCACCACCCTGACCGAGGCCGGCTACGTGGGCGAGGACGTGGAGAACATCCTCACCAAGCTGCTCCAGGCCGCCAACTACGACGTGGAACGGGCCCAGCGGGGCATCGTCTTCATCGACGAGATCGACAAGGTGGGCCGCAAGAGCGAGAACCCGAGCATCACCCGCGACGTTTCGGGCGAGGGCGTGCAGCAGGCCCTGCTCAAGCTGGTGGAAGGCACCATTGCCAACGTGCCCCCTCAGGGCGGCCGCAAACACCCGCACCAGGAGTTCATCCAGCTGGACACCAGCAACATCCTGTTCATCTGCGGCGGCGCCTTCGTGGGCATCGACGACATCATCAAGCAGCGCATCCGCGCCAAGGCCGTGGGTTTCGGCTCCACGCCTTCTTCCAAGGACGACAAGGAGAACCTGCTGCGCCTGGTGGAGCCCGAAGACATCATCAAGTTCGGCCTCATCCCCGAGCTGGTGGGCCGCCTGCCCGTGGTGGCGGGGCTCACGCCCCTGGACCGCGAGGCCTTGGTGGCCATCCTCACTCAGCCGAAAAATGCCATCACCAAGCAGTTCGTGAAGCTCTTCGACATGGACGACGTGGACCTGAGCTTCGAGGAGGGCGCCATCAACGCCATCGCCGAGCAGGCCCTCACCCGCAAGCTGGGCGCCCGGGGCCTTCGCAGCCTCGTCGAACAGATCCTGCTGGAGCCCATGTACGAACTGCCCTCGGACAAGCGCACGGCCCGCGAGACCCTACGCATCACCCGGCAAAAAGTCGAAGAGGTCCTCGGCCTGCCTTCCCAGCCCATCTCCGCCGCCGGCTAGGCCCGGCCGTGGCCACCCCGAAGACCCTCACCCTGCCGGCCCTTCCCATCCGGGACATGGTGCTGTTTCCGGGGACGCGGGTGCCTTTCGTGGTGGGCCGTTCGGCTTCCGTGCGCACGCTGCAGCTGGCCATCAAGGCCGGCGACCACCTGCTGATGCTCACGCAGAAGGATGCCAAGGTGGAGAACCCCAGCCAGGCCGACCTCTACGACGTCGGCACCCTGGCCCTGGTGGAATCGGTCATCGCCCTGCCCAAGGACTACTACAAGGTGGGCGTTAAGGGCGTGGGGCGTGTGACCCTTCTGCGCTTCGACGACTCCGGCGAAGTCATCCAGGCCGAGGCCTACCTGCTGCCGGAACCCTCGCCCCAGCCGGGCGTCTCCATCCAGCCCTTCCACCAGGCCGTGGAGTCCTTCTTGGGGCGCAACTCTGACGCCTCCCGGCTGCTGAGCATGGATCAGATCCGGGAACTGCCCCTGGGCAAGGCCATCGACACGGTGGCCGGCCTGGTGCCCGCCGAGGTGAAACAGAAACAGGAGATCCTCGAGCAGCTGGAAATCGGCCCGCGCCGCGATGCGCTCATGCACCTCCTGGAGCTGGATGCCGCCCGCTCCGAGGTGGACCGCACCCTGGACGAGAAGACCCGCCAGCGCCTGGACCAGGACCACAAGCAGTATGTGCTGAACGAGAAGATGCGCGTCATCCAGCAGGAGCTGGGCAAGAAGGAAGAAAAGGACGAGGGCGGCCGCCTCAAGGACCAGATCGAGGCCGCCGGCATGAGCTTGGAAGCCAAGACCAAGGCCCTGGAGGAACTGGACCGGCTGGAGGCCATGCCGGCCCAGAGCGCCGAGGCCACCGTCAGTCGCACCTACCTGGACTGGCTGCTGGCCCTGCCCTGGAAGGCCATGGCCGAGGAGCGCCTCGACCTCGTGGAGGCGGAGCGCGTGCTGGACGAGGACCACTCGGGCCTCGAGAAGATCAAGGCCCGCATCCTCGAGCACCTGGCCGTCATGGCGCGCCTGCAGAATCAGCAGCGAGCCAATGAGAGCGAGTCGGCCAAGGGCACGGCTTCGCCGGGCCCGAAGGCGGGGGGCCCGGGGGGGACGCAGAAGCCCGAAGGGCTGGGCGGTCCCACCCGGACAGCCCTGCGCGGCCCGATCCTCTGCCTGGTGGGCCCGCCCGGCGTGGGCAAGACCTCCCTGGCGCGCAGCATCGCCCGGGCCCTGAACCGGCCCTTCGTGCGGCTTTCCTTAGGCGGCGTGCGGGACGAGGCGGAGATTCGCGGGCATCGGCGCACCTACATCGGCTCCATGCCGGGCCGCATCATTTCGCTGATGAAGAAGGCCAAGGTCCGCAACCCGCTCATGCTGCTGGACGAGATCGACAAGATGGCCTCGGACTTCCGCGGCGACCCCAGCAGCGCCCTCCTGGAAGTGCTGGATCCCGAACAGAACTTCGGCTTCCAGGACCACTACCTGGACGTGGGTTTCGACCTCAGCCAGGTGCTCTTCCTGGCCACGGCCAACGTTCGCCACCAGATCCCCGAGCCCCTGGAGGATCGCCTCGAGGTGCTGGAACTGAGCGGGTACACCACCAAGGAGAAGCTCGCCATCGCGGAGAAGCACCTGATCCCGCGCGCCCTCGAGGGCCATGGCATGAAGAACATGGGTGTGCGCTTCGAGACTGCGGCCCTGGAAAAGCTCGTGCAGTCCTACACCCGCGAGGCCGGGGTGCGGCAGATGGAGCGGGAGATCGCCAACATCCTCCGCAAGCTGGCGCGGCACACGCTGCAGCCCGAAAAGGGCCAGGCCTTCGACCCCGTCATCACCCCCGAACGCGTGCCGAAGCTGCTGGGGCCAGAAAAAATCCTGGAGAGCCGCGCCGAGGACACGGCCCCGCCCGGCGTGGTGAATGGCCTGGCCTGGACTCCCACCGGTGGCGACCTGCTCACCATCGAGGCCGCGGTGCTGCCGGGCAAAGGCATCCTCAAGCTCACGGGCAAGCTGGGCGAAGTCATGCAGGAAAGCGCCAACCTGGCGCTCAGCTACGTGCGCGCCCGGGCCGAGCGCCTGGGCCTGAAGCGCGACTTCCTCGACACGGTGGATCTGCACGTCCACGTGCCCGAGGGCGCCATCCCCAAGGACGGCCCCAGCGCTGGCATCACGTTGGCTACGGCCCTGATCTCGGTGCTCACGGGCATCCCCGTGCGGGCTGACCTGGCCATGACCGGCGAGCTCACGCTGCGAGGCCGGGTACTGCCCATCGGCGGGCTGAAGGAGAAGCTCCTGGCCGCCCATCGCCAGGGCCGCAAGGCCGTGCTGATCCCCAGCGAGAACGCCCGGCACCTGGAGGAGATCCCCGCGGAGGTGCGCGAGCAGCTCAGCATCCATCTGGTGAGCCACATGGACGAGGTCATCCAGCTGGCCCTCACCCGCATGCCTGAGCCCCTGGGGCCTGAGGGAACCGCCATCCTGAGCCGAGAGAATCCGGCGACGGCGCAGTAGCTGGTGGGCGGTAGGCTGTGGGCTGTAGGAAAGATGGAGCGGGCTGGCCCAAGCAGTGCTCCAAATACTGACAGACCAAGGGAAACAGAAGGCGCGGCCGCAGGCCGCTTCCATTTCCAACCTACCGCCCACAGCCCACGGCCTAGAACCCAGCCTGCTACCCTGGACCCATGCGCTTCCTCGCCAGCCACGTCCTCCACTTCCTGGTCATGGGCCTGGGCATCGCCCTGGTACTGGGCCTGCTGCATCCGACCACACGGCGAGAGCGGACCCGGGCCTCGATCCTGAAGCATGCGGCGGGGCTCATCGGCATCGGGCTCGCGCTGGCCTGGCTGATGTACTTGCTGCCCCGGCATCCCGTACGATTCTGAGCGGGGAAGGAGGCGCCGTGGTCGAGGAGGTCCAAGGCCACTGGGCTGCAGTGACGGCTGGTGCTGAGCGGGCCTGGCAGGTGGTCGTGGCCCTGTGGCACCGCATCGCCCGGGCCGTGCCCCTCCTGGGCCGGGCCGGATCCTTCACCTTCGAGGTACTGGGCAAGTACCACAAGGATGACTGCCTCAGCTACGCCGCTGGCCTCAGCTTCTGGCTCATCGTGAGCCTGGTGCCACTGTCGACGCTGCTCTTCAAGCTGCTGGGCGCGATCCTGGGCAGCCGCGCCTTTGGTCCGGGGATGATGAAGACGCTGCAGGAGATCGTGCCCTTCCTACCCCGCGAGTTCATCGTCGATGCCCTGGCCAACAGCCAGAAGATCGGCGGCATGGGCCTGTCCTGGGGCGTCCTCCTCTTCGGCAGCTATTGGGGCATCAGCCAGCTCGACACGAGCCTGGCCCACGTCTTCGGCCTGCGCATCAAGAAGCACCGCCAGACCCGCAAGAACCACCTGCTGCGCCAAGTGGCATTCCTGGTGGGCGGTCTGCTCCTCATGGTGGTCTTCCTGGCGCTGGTTCTCGGCGGGGCCGTCCGCAAGTTCCTGCCCTGGAAGCAGACGGACTTCCTGCCCTACCTGGGGCCCCTGCTGGGCCTGCTGGTGATGACCATGGTGCTGCAGCACCTCCCCCGCCTGCACGTGAAGTTCCGTCATGCCTTCCTGGGCGCGGGCGTCGCCACGGCGTTGTGGTGGCTGGCGAAGTGGGGCTTCGGTGTCTACCTGAACCACACCCTTACCTGGGGCATCATGTACGGCTCCCTGCTGGGCATGGTGGCCGGCCTCACCTTCCTCTACTACACCTGCGCCATCCTGCTGCTGGGCGCCGAGATCACCGCCGCCTTCTACCGCCACGAAACCGGCATGATCACCGTGCCATCCTGGCTGCGGGTGAAGACCAGTGAACCGCAGAAACCCTAGGCGCATTCCCCCCGGAAAGACAAGGGGCGCAGCGGCTTTCCAGCCGGCTGCGCCCTCTCGTTACCCGTTTCCACATTGGCTGGGATTAATTCCCCCTACCTGTTGGGAGCCTACTTCTTCTTGATGAGCAACTGCTTCTCGATGGGCACGATGAGGGGGTAGTGCCGCTTCATCTGGTGGAAGTCGGGGAAGTAGTGCTCGCTGCGGGCGGTCACCCAGCCGGGCAGGACCCCGAT
>JBBQHW010000077.1:0-11213 GCA_038324335.1 Holophagales bacterium | reverse complement strand
CAGGAGGTAGGCGAGGAGGGCTGCGTTAAGAATGGGGCGGAACGTCACATCGTGTCCTTCAGGAAAGCCAGCCGAGCCACGGCCCGTCCAGGAGGACGGGCCGTGGTATCAAGCCGCTCTTACCACCAGGCCTCGACCTGGGCACCGAAAGTGGTGCCGGCCTGGGCAGGGTTGAAGACGCCCATGCCGCTGGGGGTGCCCCAGGCGGTGGCGTAGGAATTCCAGTTGGCCTTGGTGACGAAGAGGCGCAGAACCGGGCGGGACCACCAGCTGGACTGGGGGCTGAACTGGAGGGCCAGGGTCTTCTTGGTCATGCTGCGGGTCTGGCCATCGGCGGAGGAACCGTCGCCGCTGACCTTGAAGTGGTCGACGCCGATTTCAGCAGCCAGGCTGATATGGCTGGTGAAGAACCAGGTGGGGCGGGCACCGAGGGAATCCCAGACCATGTCGCGATGGCCAGGCTGGCTGGAGTCTTCGTTCTGCACGCGGTGAACGGCCACCACGCCCATGCCGAACTGCTTGGTGGGCTGGATGAAGAGGTTGTCGATCACCATCCACCAGTTGTTCTTGGTATTCACCTCGGGGTTGTACCAGTTCCAGAAGGTGGAACCGTCACCCTTGGTGAAGTAGAGCTTATTGTCGCCGCCCAGGATGCCGGACTGCTGGTATTCGAGGTGCCAGCGGCGGCCGACGTTGTTGTTGGAGCTGTTGACGGAACCCTTCCGGACGCTGGGCTCGTTGTACTGGAAGCCGAGGCTGAAGGAGGAACCCTGCCAGGCGGAGAGATCGGTCCAGCGCAGGTCATGAGAGGCCACGACCACCTTGCCGTTGAAGTTGAAGACGTCAGAGTTGACCGTGCCGGGGAAGTGGGACCAGCCGCTCACACCGCCGTCCCAGCCGCCATTGAGGTTGTTGCGGTCGGCCTGGATGTAGGCGTAGCTGAACTTGCCGAGGCCCACGTTGACGTTCTCGAGGCCGAAGCCGTCGCCGCTGTTGTTCCAGTAGTAGAAGTCCAGCATGTGCACGTCGTGGCGCTGGTAGAAGCGGCGGCCCGCCCAGAGGGTGGCGTCCTTCAGCGGCATGGAACTGCCGAGCATGCCGTTGGCCTCGCCCCAGGCTTCACGGAGGTAGAGCATCTGGTTCTGGCCGGCCTGATGGGAGTAGTCGACGTTGCCGCCCGCATCCGCGCTGGCATCGCGCGAACCGTTGTACTGGCGGAAGGCTTCGCGGAAATGGAGTTTGAAGTTCGAGGAGCCCTTTTCGTAGGCCTTCACGTCCATGGCCAGTTCAAGGTAGTTGTCCTCTTCGTTGCCGAGCCGGTAGCCGGGGCCGTTCGACGGGCTGGCCTGGGTCCCGGGCAGGTAGAAGCTCCCCTGCTCGCCGCCGTTGGAGGAACGGCCGACGCCCATGCGGGTATAGCCGTGGAATTCGACCACGTCCTGGGCCAGGAGTGGTCCACAGACCAGCGCCAGGGGGAGCGCGGCCTTGAGGATGGAAAGTCGCTTCATGGTATTGCCTCCAGAGAGAGATGCCGCGGTGCGGCTGGGTGAGTGGCTGAAAAGGGGAGGAGCAGGCGCATGGGGTTCAGACCATGCGGCCGAAGAACCCTCCCCAGGGGGGGAGCTGGATGTCCTGGCCTTCCCATGGACACGCCGCGAGGCCATGCCCATCGAGGCACAGCACCGGGGCGGGTAGGGTGTAACGAACGGGTTCGGGACTGAGGTTGAACACGGCGAGAACGCGGTCCGAGCCCAACTCCCGCCTGAGTGCCAGGATGGGTTCGGGGGATTTGTAGAAGTGGATCGAGCCGCGGCAGAGGGCTTCGGACTGCTTCCGCCACGGCAGGAAGCGCTGGTAGAAGGCCAGCACGGAATCCGGATCGGTGGACTGCACGGCAACGGCGCGCTCCAGATGTCCCGGGGACATGGGCAGCCAGGGCTCCACGGTGGAGAACCCGCCATGGGGTGAATCCGTGGTCCAAGGCATGGGGGTGCGACAGCCGTCCCGGCCCTTGTAGTCGGGCCAGAAGGCGATGCCGTAGGGGTCGATGAGCCGGTCGAAGGGCACTTCGCCCTCGGGCAGGCCCAACTCCTCGCCCTGGTAGATGCAGAAGCTGCCCCGGAGGGAGCCGAGCAGGGCCAGCAGCAGCTTGGGGAAGCGGGGATCATCCACGCCCTTGCCCCAGCGGGTGACCACCCGTACGCAATCGTGGTTGGACAGGGACCAGCAGCCCCAGCCGTGGCCCTTGCGGAGGTGCTTTTCAAACTCCTGCACCGTGCCGCGGATCCGCGCGGCGCTGAATTCATCGGTGAAGAGGCTGAAGCCGTAGGCCATGTTCAGTTTGTCGCCGTCGGCGGTGTACTCGGCCATGGTGGCCAGGGCCCCTTCATCGCCCACTTCGCCCACGCTGACGGCTCCGAACTCATTCATGAGGCTGCGCAGGCGCTTGAGAAAGGGCAGGTTCTCAGGCCGGCTCTTGTCGTACCGGTGGACCTGGCAACCGTAGGGATTGCCTTCGCGCACCGAGGTCAGCTCCACCTTGCCGGGCGTGGCGGGCGGGTTGTTGCGCAGCTTCCGATCGTGGAAATGGAAGTTGCACGCATCGAAGCGGAAGCCATCCACGCCGCGCGCCATCCAAAATTGGACCTCCTGCAGCATCTCGGTCTGGACCGGCTCGTGGTGGAAATTGAGGTCAGGCTGGGATTCCAGGAAGTTGTGCAGGTAGTACTGGCGCCGCCGCGGCTCCCAGGACCACGCCGAGCCGCCGAACACCGATTGCCAGTTGTTGGGGGGCGTGCCGTCGGGCCGGGCCTCGGCCCAGACGTACCAGTCCGCCTTGGAATTGGTCCGATTGGTGCGGCTTTCCTTGAACCAGGCGTGCTGATCCGAGGAGTGGGACAGCACCTGGTCGATGAGCACCTTCAGGCCCAGGCGGTGCGCTGCTGCCACCAGGCGGTCGAAATCCGCCAGGGTGCCGAAGATGGGGTCCACGTCCCGGTAGTTGGAGACGTCGTAGCCGAAATCCTTCATGGGCGAGGTGAAGAAGGGTGAGATCCAGATGGCGTCCACCCCCAGGTCGGCCACATAGGCCAGATGCTCCGTGATGCCGGGCAGGTCGCCGATGCCGTTGCCGTTGGTGTCCTGGAAGCTCCTGGGATAGATCTGGTAGATCGCCGCGCCGCGCCACCATTCGGCGGCCTTGCGGCGATCGTCGAGGTCCAGGAGGGACATGGTCTGGGTTCCTTGGGCGGGGGGAAGCAGCGACATGGGAGCGGGTTTCCGGGGGGCGGTTCTGCCAGGCAGGAGCGGTCGATGGGCGGCCAAACAGGGTGATTTCATTGAATGTAACCGGTTACATTGTTCGATCCGGCAACAGGATCATACCTGATCGAAGGAGTGAGGCGGATGGGTAAAGCACGGGGCTGGCAGCGAATGTAAACGGTTACAGGCAGGTCGCAGGTATGGTCGATCGGCGTCACAGGTCTGTCAAGCGGGTAATTCAAACCCTCGGGAACTTTTCCAATAATATCATATAACTCAAATAATAAATAGATTTAAACAAAAAATTGGAGCCCGCGACAGGCTCTTGCAGGTTGAGGCACCCTTGGGATCCAGTGGACGGCAGCACCCGGACCAGGGACCATCAAGATCATCGGGGACCGTCTTGGCTGGTCGCCCCGCTTGATGGCCCCGTCTGGCTGTATCGAGGTGATGTTCCAGTGGTTGCAAGCGTTGACAAGATAATTCTGGTCGCCGATGTGGGCGGCACCAACCTGAACCTGGCCCTGCTCGCGCTGGAGGCGGACCGCTATCGCCTCCTCCGCAAGGCGCGCTTCAGCACCCAGGAGGAGCAGTCTCTCCTGGGACCCATCCAGCGGTTCCTCGCCGGGGATCCTTCCCTGCGCCCAGGCCGGGCCTGCTTTTCCGGTGCGGGGCCGGTACTGGACCGCCGCATCCACCTCACCAACGCCCCCTGGGACATCGACGGGCCGGCGCTGGAGCGGGCACTCGGCATCCCGGTGCACCTGGTCAACGATTTCATCGCCCTGTCCTGCGGCGTGCTGCAACTGGATCTGGCGGACCCCGGCCAGGTGACGCCTCTGGCCCATGGCGATGGGAGCCTGCCCGCCGCGGATCCGCAGGGTCTGGCGCTGGTGGTGGGGGCCGGCACGGGCCTGGGCGTGGGCTTCGTCGTGCGCACGCCCCAGGGGCCCCGCGCCTTTCCCAGCGAGGGCGGGCACATCGGGCTGCCCGTCTTTGACGAGGACACTCTGGCACTCTGGCGGCATCTGCAGAAGGGCCTCGCCGGGCCTCCCGGGGCCGAGATGGCGGTCTCAGGCATGGGCATCAGCCACATCTTCCGCTTCCTGCTGGACTCCCGGCGCGTGCCCTGGACTTCCGAAGCCGCCGCCATCCTGGCCCTGCCCGATGCCGATCAGCCCGCGGCCATCTCCGCCCTGGCTGCCACCAATCTCGCCTGCGGCCGCGCCATGGCGATGTTCGTGGACCTCTATGCACGGGTCTGCGCCGAACTCTGCGCAGTCTTCCTACCCACGGGGGGACTCTTCCTCGCCGGGGGCATCGCCGCCAAGAACGTGGATCACTTCCTGGCTGATGGCCGCTTCATGGCCCGGTTCGAGCGGAACTATCGTGCCCATCTGGATCTGCTCACCCGCGCCACGCCCATCTACCTCGTGCACGACTACGACCTCAGCCTCTACGGCGCGGCCCACGCTCCCGCCTGCACCAAGGTCAACGGCGGGATTGCGTGAAATCGCTGCGCTTCCTCGGATCGCGCATTGACAGCTTTGTCGACCCAACGGTATTCATGGTGAGGCGCATGCATCCTTCCGCTCCCCATTCCCCGCGGCCCCCCACATGAAGATCACCATCGGCGAGATCGCCCAGCAGGCCGGCGTTTCCACGGCCACGGTGAGCCGCGTCATCAATGGGAAGTCCACCGTGGCGGAGGAGACCCGCGGCACCGTGCTGGCCGTCATGAAGAAGCTGGGCTACGAGCCCGATCCCGTGGCCCGGGAACTCTCGCGGCGCACGAAGCACACGCTGGGCATCTGGGTGGGGGCGGGCGAGAACCGCTTGTCGCCCTATTTCAACGTCATCTGGCGCGCCCTCATGCGCGAGATGCAGCTGCACGCCACCCAGTTCGTGGAACTGCCCGTGGACATCTCCAATGTGCGCCGGCGCATGGACGCGGTGCTGATGTTCCACTGCGCCGACATCGACCAGCGCCTGGCCACCCTGTGGCGGCGCGGCGTGCCCGGCGCCCTCATCGGCCACCACCCCGGCGTCTCCTGCGTGGCACCGGACGATGTGGGCGGCGGTCGCCTGGCGGCCGCCCGGCTGCTCGCCCTGGGCCACCGGGAACTGCTGCACCTCACCGGTGCCGATGAGCACCAGTGGGCCCTGGATCGCGCGGCGGGCTTCATGGCCGGCCTGGCTGAAGGCGGCGCGCCGGCGCCCGTCGTCCTGCGGGGGGGTGGTTCCGTGCTGGGCGGCTACCGCCTCATGCGCGATGCCTGGCAGCAGGGCCACCGCCCCACCGGGATCTTTTGCGGCACGGACGAAATGGCCGTGGGCGCCCTGGGGGCCCTGGCCGACCTCGGCGTGGCGGTGCCCAGCCAGGTGTCCGTGCTGGGCTTCGACGGCCTGGTGGACCTCTACCCGGGCCTGGCCTCCGTGGCCCAGGACATCCCCACCATCGCCCACGAGGCCGTCACGCTTGCCCTCGGCGCCATCGAACGCGATTCCGTCCGTCATACGATCGTGCCCGTGGAAATCCTGGAGGGCGCCACCCTGGGCCCCGCACTCCGAAAGGCCTGACCATGCCTACCCCCATCCTCACCCGTGCCGCCTTGGCCTGCACCTTCCTCCTGGCCCTGCTGCCAGGCCATGCAGGAACCCCCGTGCCTCCTTCTGCTCCCGCTTCAGCCCTGATGTCACCCTGGAAGGGGCCCTATGGGGGCGTTCCGGCGTGGTCGGAAATCAAGCCGGAAGCGTTTCCCGCGGCCTACACGGCAGCCATGCAGGCGCAGCGGGACGCGATCCTGCGCATCACCGCCAACCCCGGTCCCGCCACCTTCGCCAACACCATCCTGGCCCTGGAGCAGTCCAGCGAACTGCTGGATCGCGTGGGCATTCTCTTCGGCGTGCACGCCAGCACGCTGAACCTGGGGATCATCCCCAAGGTGGAGCAGGAGATGGCGCCCAGGCTGGCGGCCTTCGCCGATGAGATCACCCAAAACGGCACCCTCTTCAAGCGCATCGAGCAGGTGCATCTCAACATCGCCAAGGAGCAGCTCACACCGGAGCAGCAGCGCCTGACCTGGCTCTTCTACACCAACTTCGTGCGCAGCGGAGCCAAGCTCGACGTCCAGCAGAAGGCCCAGCTCGGCGTGCTGAACCAGCGCCTGGCCTCCCTGGCCACGCAGTTCAGCCAGAACCTGCTGGCCGATGAAACGGGGCCCTACACACTGATCACAACAGAGGCCGGCTTGGCGGGCCTGTCCGCGGACTTGAAGGGAGCCGCGTCCCGGGCCGCCGAGAAGCGGGGCCTGAAGGGCAAGTGGGCGATCAACAACACCCGTTCCTCTGCGGATCCCTTCCTGGCCTATGCCGCCGACCGCAGCCTTCGGGAGAAGGTGTGGCGAACCTACGTGAGCCGGGGCGACAACGGAGGCAGCACCGACAACAAGGGCATCGCCGCCGAGATGCTGAAACTGCGCTTCGAGCGGGCCCGGCTGCTGGGCTATGCGACCCACGCCCACTGGGCCGTGGAGCAGGCCATGGCCGGCACCCCCGAGAAGGCCGTGGCGCTCATGGAAGCCGTCTGGAAGCCCTGCGTGGCCCAGGTGCGCGTCGACGTGGCCAACATGCAGACCCTTGCAGATCAGGCGGGTGGCACCTTCAAGATCGCCCCCTGGGACTACCGGTACTACGCCGAGAAAGTCCGGAAGGCGAAGTACGACCTGAACCTGGACGAGGTCATGCCCTACCTGCAGCTGGACAAGCTGCGCGAGGGCATGTTCTGGTCCGCGGGTGAGCTCTACGGCCTCCACTTCAAGCGCATCAACACTGTGGAAGTGCAGCACCCCGACGTCACCGTCTACGAAGTGACCGACGCCAAGGGCGCCCACGTGGGCCTCTGGTACTTCGACCCCTTCGCCCGCGAAGGGAAGCGCTCCGGCGCATGGATGAACGAGTACCGCACCCAGAACCGCATGGGCCAGCCGGTCACGCCCATCGTGAGCAACAATTCCAATTTCGTGAAGGGCGCCCCCGGCCAACCGGTCCTCATCTCCTGGGATGACACCCGCACCCTCTTCCACGAGTTCGGCCATGCCCTGCACGGGCTCCTGTCGAATTCCACCTACAAGAGCCTGTCCGGCACCAGCACCGCCGCCGACTTCGGGGAATTCCCCTCCCAGATCAACGAGCACTGGTTCCCCACCCCCGAGGTGCTGAACCGCTTCGCCCTGCACTACCAGACGGGCCAGCCCATTCCGCCGGCCCTGCTCGCCAAGATCAAGAAGGCCGGCACCTTCAACGAAGGCTTCCACACCATGGAATACCTCGCCTCGGCGGTCATCGACATGAAGCTGCACCTGGCTGGCGGCAAGGCCATCGACGTGGCGGTCTTCGAGCGGGAGGAACTGGGCCGGCTGGGCATGCCCAGCGAGATCGTCATGCGCCATCGCATCCCCCAGTTCGGCCACATCTTCTCCAGTGCGGTCGGCGGCTACGACGCGGGCTACTACGCCTACCTCTGGAGCGATGCGCTCACGGCGGATGCCTGGGAGGCTTTCCTGGAAGGCCAGGGCCCCTGGGACAAGACCGTCGCCGAGCGTTTCCGCCGGGAAGTGCTGGCCGTGGGCAACACCAAGGATCCGGGCGCCGCCTTCCGTGCCTTCCGTGGCCGGGACGTCAACACCGATGCCCTCATGCGCAAGCGCGGCTTCCTGGCGCCGCTGGTCGCACCGGCTGCGAAAGAGCAGCGGTAGCCAGGCCTCATCCCCGGCAGGGTGGCCGTCCTGCCGGGGTCCGCAGCCTCCGCCGACTTCTGGGCCAGGGCCTCCTCGACCAGACGGCCGGTGGTGCCCGTGCAGACCAGCTGATGCTCGGCCAGGATGGCGTGGTTCCAGGCCACCCACTCGATGAGATCCCGTTTGCGGTTGTCGTGGGCGACCAGGGCGACTACTTTCTGGTGTTTCATCCATGCTCCCTGACCCATCTTTCCAGAATCCGGCCCCCACCAGAGTGAAGGAGGCGTAACTTGGAGGACCGTTCATCCGGATGGCCCGCAACCGGGAAGGAGTCGTCATGGCGAACACCCTTTCGTTCACCCTGAATGGCAGCAAGGTGGCCGTGGACGCCGACGGCACCCGGATGCTGGCCTGGGTTCTGAGAAGCGACCTGGGCCTCACGGGCACCAAGATCGGGTGTGGCGAGGGCCTCTGCGGCGCCTGCACCGTGCTCGTGAATGGCGAGGCGGTGCGTTCCTGTTCAACACCCCTGGCCGCCGTCGCGGGCAAGTCCGTGACGACCATCGAAGGACTGGGGCAAGGTGGCGCCCTGCATCCCATGCAGGAAGCCTTCCTGGCCCACCAGGCCTTCCAGTGCGGGTTCTGCACGCCGGGCATGATCCTCGGCGCCTGTGCCCTCCTGAAGAAGACGCCGAAACCGAATGGCCACCAGGTGGCCGAAGGTTTGGAGGGGCACCTCTGCCGCTGCGGCACCCACGGGCGGATCCTCGCCGCGGTTCAGGAAGTTGCCGGGAAGGGAGGTGCCCGATGAGACGGCGCGACTTCCTCAAAGCGACGGGTGCCTTCGGCCTCTTGGTGAGCTTCCCTCTGGCCGCGGCCTTCCAGGAACCCGAGAAGCTACCCACTGAAGTCCCTGGCTACCCCAAGGACTTCAACGCCTACCTCAGGATCGGCCCGGATGGCCGTGTGGGCTGCTTCGTGGGCAAGATCGAAATGGGCCAGGGCAACATGACCGCCCTGGCCATGCTCGCGGCCGAAGAACTGGACGTGCCTCTGGAGCAGGTGGACATGCTCATGGGCGATACGGATCTCTGTCCCTGGGACATGGGGACCTGGGGCTCCCTGAGCATCTGGCAGTTCGGGCCGGTGCTGCGTGGGGCCGCTGCCGAAGCCCGGGCGATCCTCCTCCAGCTGGCCGCCGAGCGGCTGGGCGTGCCCCCGGAGCGCCTGCAGGTGCAGGCCGGCGTAGTCTCCGTGATGGGCGCCCCTGGCCGACAGGCGACCTACGGCGAGCTGGTCCAGGGCAAACGCATCGAGCGGCACCTGCAGGACGTGAAGGTGAAGCCCGTCTCCCAATTCACCCTCGTGGGCAAGGCCGTGCCCCGCCTGGACGGACGCGCGAAGGTGACGGGCGGCGCCCAGTACGCCGCGGACATCGTGCCAGCCGGCACCCTCCAGGCCTGCCTCCTGCGGCCGCCCGCCCACGGCGCGAAGCTGCTCACCGTGGATGTCGCCGAAGCGGAGAAGCTGCCAGGCGTGAAAGTCATCCGGGACGGTGATCTGGTGGCGGTGCTGCACGCCCGGCCCGACCTGGCCCGGGAGGCCCTGGGCCGCGTCAAGGCCACCTTCCAGCCTTCGCCTTCCACCTTGGACAACCAGACCATCCACACGCACCTGCTCAAGGCCGCGCCAGTCGCCCGGGAACTGGCGGCCAAGGGCGACCTAACAAGGGGCGAGGCCGAGGCAGTCCACCGCCTGGACGCCACCTATCTCGACGGCTACGTGGCCCACGCGCCCATGGAACCCCACACGGCGGTCGCGCACTGGGACAAGGGCCGCATGACCGTCTGGGCCTCCACCCAGGCTCCCTTTCTAGTGCGGGGGATGCTGGCCAAGGCCCTCGGGCTGGCGCAGAAAAACATCCGCGTCATCACGCCCTTCCTGGGCGGTGGTTTCGGCGGCAAGGGCGGCGCCCCCCAGGCCCTGGAAGCCGCGCGCCTGGCTCGGCTGGCGGGTTGCCCGGTGCAGGTGACCTGGAGCCGCAAGGAGGAGTTCTTCCTGGACACCTTCCGGCCCGCGGCCGTGGTGAAGCTCCGCTCGGGGCTGGACAAGAATGGACGCATCGCCTTCTGGGAACATCAGGTCGTGGCCGCCGGCGAATCCGAGGCGGAGACCATGTACGAGATCCCGCACCAGCGCATCACCTCCGCGGGCACCTGGATGGGCGGCAACCCGGCGGGCTTCCACCCCTTCGCGGTCGGCGCCTGGCGAGCCCCCGCGGCCAACACCAATGTATTCGCCAAGGAATGTCACATGGATCAGCTCGCCGCCAAGGCGGGCATGGACCCACTGGCCTTCCGCCTGCGGCACCTGAAGAATCCCCGGATGATTGCCCCGCTTCAGGCCGCCGCCAAGGCCTTTGGTTGGACCCCGAAACCGGGTCCCAGCGGCCGGGGCTTCGGCATGGCCTGCGCCGATCACCGCGACACACTGGTGGCGGCCATGGCCGAGGTGGCCGTGGACAGGAAAACCGGCGCGGTGCAGGTTAAGCGCGTGGTGCTGGCCCAGGACATGGGCGTCGTGGTCAATCCCGAGGGCGCCCGGCAACAAATCGAAGGCTGCGTCACCATGGGGTTGGGGTACGCCCTCCTGGAGGAGGTCCGCTTCAAGAACGGCCAGATCCTGGACGAGAATTTCGATACCTACCAGCTTCCCCGCTTCTCCCACATCCCGGACATCCAGACCATCCTCATCGAGAATGCGACCACGCCGGCCCAGGGCGGGGGCGAGCCCGCCATCGTCGTCATGGGCGCCCTCATCGCCAATGCGATCTACGATGCCGTGGGCGTGCACCTGCTCCAGCTGCCCATGACACCGGAGCGCGTGAAGAAAGCACTGGCCCTGCGGCCCCGGAGTTCGTGAGGCATAACGCCAATGAGGTTTTTTATGTTGCAGGGACGTACGGTCGTTGTCACCGGTTCCACCAGCGGTATCGGCCTGGGCATCGCCCGGGCATTCGCCGCCGAAGGGGCCAATGTCGTCCTGAACGGTTCCCGCGGGGCCGCCGATGCAGAGAAACTGCGAGCCGCCATCTCCGAGGAATTCGCTGTCGACGTTTCATATGAGCGGGCGGACCTGTCGAACAGCGAAGCATGCGAGCGATTGGTGGCCAACGCCGAGAAGCGTTTCGGCGCGGTCGACATCCTGGTCAAC
>JBBQHW010000076.1:0-11289 GCA_038324335.1 Holophagales bacterium | reverse complement strand
CTTCGGTTGCGAGGGCGATCTCATGGATCCCAAATCCGCCCGCACGGATTTCCGGCCCGCCACGGCGGAGGAAGTCATGGGGCTGGTGCCCGGCCACTGGGTCGTGGCGCGCATCCACACCGGCCGCACCCACCAGATCCGCGTCCACCTCGGCCACCTGGGCCGCACCATCCTCGGTGATGGCCTCTACGGCGGCCCGGCTTCGGACCGCCTCTGGCTGCACGCCTGGCGGTTGGGCCTGAAGCACCCCGTCACCGGCGAGGACCTGCAATTGGAGGCGCCGCCGACGCGGTTCCGGCTGGAGGAATAGCCCCAGCCGACTGGAGATGTCACCAAGGCTCGTACCCTACCTGGCGACGGCTTTTGGCGGTCAGGCCCCGAGTGGGAGATTCAGCTTCCGCTTCGTCAAAGGGGGAAGTCCACGTGGAAGGTGGCTCCCAGCCCGGGCTGGGAATCCACCGAGATCTGGCAGCCCATGGCGTCCGCCATGTGCTTCACGATGGAAAGACCGAGGCCGGTGGACACCTCACCACCCGTGGGGGTGGCACTCAGTTTTGCGAAACGGCTAAAGAGCCGTTGCTGATCCTCCAGCGTGAAACCGGGACCCTGGTCGGCAACCGATAGCCGGAGGTAGGCCTCCCTCACCCGCAACTTTACGAAGGTGCGGGTGCAGGGTGGTGAGTACTTGATGGCATTCGAAATGAGGTTGTCCAGGATGGCCTTGGCGAAGGTCTCGTCCGCCTGCACATCGGGCGTTGCCACCCCGGGATCAAAGCTCAGCAGGATGTCCTTCTCCCGGGCCCGGGTTTGATGCAGGTCGATGATCTCTCGCGCCAGGGTTGCCAGCGAGAAACCCTCGAGATGGGGGTTCACCTGCCCTGATTCGAGCACGGCCTTGTCCAGGAATCGGCTGATCAGATCGCTCATGTCCAGGCCCTGCTTGGCGATCTTCCGCACGATCGCATTCAGCCTGGCCTGGTCCTTTTCCCCTTCGAGCAGCTGGGCGGCGAGGACGATGCCATTGAGCGGATTGCGCAGATCGTGGGCCACGATGCCCAGGAACTGGTTCTTCTGCTTGTCCATGTCCTGGAGGCGGGCATAGGCTTCCCAGGCCCTTCGTTCCGAAGCGTCCAGGGCCTGGGTGCGCTCCTGCACCCGCGCCTCGAGGAGGGCATTCTTGAGGTTCAGTTTCCAAACCCGCCACCGGGTGTAGGCGAAGGACAGACCCACCAGACCAAGCACCACCAGCGCCCTGAAGGACCAGGATCCCCACCAGGGGGGAAGCACCCGGAAGCGGATGGGCACGGAATGCGCCCGTGTTCCGCCGCCGACCATGCTCCGGACTTGGAAGGCATAGTCTCCAGCCGAGAGGCCCGCATAGCGCTCCGAGCGACCGCGGGCTGCATGCCAATCCTTTTCCAGGCCCTCGAGGCGGACCTCCAGGCGGAGATCATCTTCGTGGAAGATGCTCAGCGCGGCAAACCTGGCCTCGAAGGTGTTGTTCCGGAAGGGAACCACCAGCGGCTTCGTGGGTACCCCAGAAAATGAATCGGAGCCAAGGGTGTAGGCATAGGTTTCCAGTGACGGCGGGCCGGGGGGGCCGCCATAGGCCTTGGCATCAAAGCGCGCGATGCCACCCACGGTCCCGATCCACACGTCCCCGTTGGGGTCCGCATGGAAGGCCATGTTGTTGGTGCTGTCGCTGATGAGCCCGTCGCGGTAGGTAAACAGTTCCACCGCCCCTGCGGCATCCACCCGATGCACCCCGGCCTGGGTGCCGGCCCACAGGTTCCCCCCCGCATCCTCCCCCAGGAAGAAGAGGGTGCGAGTCGGATCGATCTCCGTGTCAAAATGTCTCAGGATGCGCAGCTGACCCCGTTCATAGCAGACCCGCGCCATCCCCAGAGCCTCGTCGTAGCCCAGGAGCAGGTCACCGTTGCGAAGCGAGCGGGTGTAGGCCACCGCATCCGCGCGCAATCCATCGGCACGGGTGAAGCGGCGCCAGCGGCCCCCTTCGCGAACGGCCAAGCCATGGTCGCCTGGGGCCCACAGCCGTCCCTGGCCATCAATATGGAGATCCCCGATGGTCTCCCTGGGCGTGCCCCCCGGCAGGGGCTCGGGCGCGAAGGTCCAGTGGCTGCCCTGGCCGCGTCCCCGCAGGAGGCCCCCGGAATCCGTCGCCACCCAAAGGATTCCTGCCCGGTCAAAGAGCAGGCGGAAGATGCGGCCATCGGCTCGAACGCCCTGTTTTGGACCGTATTTCACCGTGTGACCCGTCGCCGGATCCCAGCGCCGGATCCAGGGGGAGCCCGCGAGGTAGAACGCCCCATCGGGTCCCAGGACCCAGGACCGGACCTGGGTGCCCTCGGTTCCGCGCATCACCTGCCATCCGCCGGGGCCCAGCCGGGCCAGCCCCCGTTCGGTGCCGGCCCACAGGGTCCCCTTCGGATCCCGGGCGATGCTCCAGACATAGGGATTCTGCAGGCCATCCTCGGGCCCATAACTCCGCCAGAACCGGCGGCCCTTCACCTGCCTCAGGCCTTCTCCTCCAATCCAGAGGGAGTCTTCCCGGTCCACCAGGAGGGCGACGGTGGTTCGGCCCGGCCAGCCCTCGTTCCTGCCCATTCGCAGGATTTTTTCTTGATCCAGCGACAGCAGTTCAGTGACCCCGGGCACCCAGAGCCGGCCCTGCCCATCCACATGGAGGGTCGCGGTCTGCTGCGTCCGCTTCACCGGGAAGGGCGCCGGCTCGAAGGTCCCCTGGTGGAGGCACCAGAGGGCTCCGAGAGAACGGGCCCAAAGCGTTCCTGTTCCATCCACCGCCAGGGCATCCAGGCGGGCCAGGCCGAACCCGACCGCTCCGGGCAGCTCCTGCCAGGTGGCGCCCACCGCCCGGTAGACCCGGGCCCGGCTGCCATCCCAGGAGGCCACGTACAGCCCCCCGTTCCCTGGTTGCGTGGTCATGGCGCTGACGGCCCCCCCCGGCCAACCTGCCAGGGCTTCGAAGCGATCACCGGCCAGCTGCCGGAAGGGCCCCTTGGGCGTGCCCACAACGAGGCTCCCGCCCGCAGCCAGGGTCAGGGCCGTGATGGACTTGGCCAGATCGGGCAGTTCCGCCCCCACGGCAACGAAGCGATTGGCCTCCCGGCGGGCCAGCCCCCGGTAGGTGCCCACCCAAAGCCCGCCATCGGGACTGGCCTGCAGGGCCTGGATCACGCTGCTGGGCAGCCCCTCCGGGCGCCTGAAGAGCTGAAAGCGTTTCCCGTCAAAACGGTGCAGGCCCTCGTCGGTGCCGACCCAGATGAACCCAGCCTGATCCTGGGCGATGGCGAAGACCGAAAGGTTATGGAGGCCCTCGTCGTAGCCGTACTCCCGCCATCCCAGGCGACCGACGGGCTCGGCCACCTGGGCCCACAAGGACCCCAGACCCAGCACAAGGGCCAGCACCGACCGGATGAGGTGTCGCAGACGAAATCCCATGGCTTCCATCAGTCAGCTGATCGGCCAAGGTGCGCGTGACGTTTATTCCCGGCATGATCGTCAATGCGACAGCAGGGTCCCCGAGACAGGCCAGGACGCGAGATTTACCAAGTTGGAAAAGGCCCGGCCTTGCCCAGTGCCATTGACAGCAGCGTCCGCCGACCCGCTATCCTCGCCCTATGCAGCTGCCGATCCTGTTCAACCCCGCGTCGGGCACTTCACGCAAAGATCCCGACGCCCTGCTCCGCCCCTTGCCGAAGGAACTGCGGGACCGGGTGGAGCCCATGGCCTTCGGCCATCCCTGGGATTTCGAGGTTGCCATCGCCCAGGCTGAAGCGGCCGGTGGTCCGCTGTTCGTGTGGGGCGGGGACGGCACCATTCACCATGCCGCGAAGGCACTGATCGACAGGGGTTGTCCAGTGCCCCTGGCCGCCATCCCCGGCGGCAGCGGCAACGGGCTGGTGCGGGGGCTCCGCACCCCGCTGGAACCGGCCGGAGCGCTGCAGCGCCTGCTGGAGGGCCGCGAGCTGCGCATGGATCTGCCGCGCCTGGATGGCGCGCCCTTCCTGAATGTCTGCGGCACAGGCTTCGAGGCCGCCGTGGCCCATCGCTTCGAGGCCCTGCCCGGCCGGGGCTTCGCCACCTATGCGCGAGCCTGCTGGGACCTTTGGCGGACCTGGCCGGACTCGGCGCTAAGCTGGGACGCCGACGAGGTGGCCATGATGCCAAATCAGGGCCGCGCCGAGCGCATCAGGAACGCCTTTCATTCCACGCCCGCAGCCCTGCCGGCGAGCGCCTGGAGCCTCTGCTTCGCCAACCTGCCCCAGTACGGCTCCGGTCTCTGGATCGCGCCCGGGGCCGACCCCACGGATGGGGCCCTGCAGTGGGCGACCCTGGCCCGGCCCTCCTGGTTCGACCTGGTCATGAAAGTCCACGTGCTGTTCCGCGAGGAAGGGCGCACCCCCCTGCGCCGGGAAGGGCGTCTGACCCGCGCCACCCTGCGCCTGGAACGCGCCATGCCTTGGCACCTGGACGGCGAGTCTGTGGCCGTGCGCGATCGCGCGGAGCTCACGGTGGAGCCCAGGGCCTTCAGGATGCAAGTGACGGAAGCGTGCCCTTGGACCTAGGCGAAGCCACACTCAGAACTGGCCCCGAACGGGGCCAGTTCTGAGATGGAAAAGTGCCTAGTGAGGGAATACGGCCGGCCCACTCAGACTGGGCCCGCGGAACTGGGCGCTGACGCTGGGACTGGCGCCCCAGAGGCCCGTAACCATCTTCACGTGGGTGAGGTCCGTCGTGGCCGGGTCCCAGTCCCGGCGGACCGCCAGGGTGTAGGGGTTCTTCGCATCAGACCACCAGCCCGGATCGTCCACGACGATGTACACGGCCGTGGCCTCCTTGCCGGGGTTCTTGTAGGTCACCAGCACGGGCTGATGGGCGATGGCCGCCTGAAGCATGCCGGGACCGGGTGTGCCCCACTTGTCCACGAGCATGAGCCGGAACCAGCCGAGCTTCGGGTGCTGGACTTCCACCTGCACCGTGCCGCCGGCGGGTACGGAAAGGCCATAGCCCCGCCAGCCCGCTGGCGCCTGGGCATAGTCGGTGAGCAGGTCGACACCGTCGCCGATGGGGCTCACGGGGATGAAGCCCCGGCGGGACAGCCACTGGATTTCGGCCATGATGTCGCGCGTGCGCCAGTAGCCCACGTTCGGAATCGTGCTGCACCGAACGAAGGCAGGTGGGATCACCGTCCGGGTGCCGGGGTAGAGGCGCACCCGGGGCACACGGCCTGAAGCCGGGTCGCTGGGCCGCCGGTTGCCGGCATGCTGGCCGACCGGCCTTGAGCCACGTTCATCGGCGTGGCCTGAAGCCGGGTCGCTGGGCCGCCGGTTGCCGGCCTGCTGGCCGACTGGCCTTGAGCCAGGTTCATCGGCGGCTTGGGGTTTGCGGGGCATGGGTACGGGAAGCGTCGCCTGGCCATCCCTGGGCGACATGGGCTGGGGACGAGGCGCTCTCCCCTCCTGGGGCGAGGCACCACCGAGAGCAGAAACCAGGGTTAAGCCTGCAAGTCCGGCTACGAAACGGTGTTGCGAAATCCAGGGTCGCATCGAACACCTCCTCGCCTTATTAGACACATCGATCGCCCTAATGGTGCCAGATCAGCCTGGAATTTTTTTTGGGGAAAGCCCGGTTGGCGCGCCCATCCTGCCACGGCCCGGCCACCCTTGGCCCCGGTTTGCCCCTGGGGCGTTATCCTACCGGTTTCAAGCATGGGGGTTAACCGGTGTTTGGCAAGATCCAGCACATCCATTTCGTGGGCATTGGCGGCATCGGCATGTCGGGCATCGCCGAGGTGCTCGCCAACCTCGGCTACCAGGTGTCCGGCTCAGATTTGAAGGAGAGCGCCATCACCCAGAGTCTGCGGGGCATGGGCATCACGGTCCACCTGGGCCATCAGGCCCAGGCCATCGAGGGCGCCCAGGTGGTGGTGATCTCCTCGGCGGTGAAGGGGGACAATCCTGAAGTGGTGGCGGCCCACGCCGCCAAGGTGCCGGTGATCCCCCGCGGCGAGATGCTGGCGGAGTTGATGCGCATGAAGTACGGCATCGCCGTGGCGGGTTCCCACGGCAAGACCACCACCACCAGCATGGTGGCCCAGGTGCTGAGCCAGGGTGGCATCGATCCCACCATCGTCATCGGCGGCAAGCTCGGCACCATCGGCAGCAACGCCAAGCTGGGCAAGGGGCCCTTCCTGGTGGCCGAGGCCGACGAAAGCGACGGCAGCTTCCTCATGTTGAATCCCACGCTGGCAGTCATCACCAACATCGACCGGGAACACCTGGACCACTACAAGGATCTCGACGAGATCCAGGACGCCTTCGTGACCTTCGCCAACAAGGTGCCCTTCTACGGCTCGGTGTTCCTCTGCATGGACGATCCACACGCCGCCGCCGTGCGGCCCAGGCTGAAGCGCCAGGTCCGCACCTACGGCACCCACCCCCAGGTGGATATCCGCGCCCGGGAGATTCGCCAGGAGGGTTTCCGCACCTACTTCAAGGTGACCGCCTATGGCGAAGATCTGGGCGCCTTCAGTCTTGGTGTGCCGGGCCAGCATATGGTGCTGAACGCCCTGGCCGCCATCGGCATCGCCCTGGAACTGGACGTGGCGCACGAGGTGATCCAGGCCAGCCTGGCCAGTTTCACGGGCGCCGACCGCCGTTTCCACATGAAGGGGGAGAAGGGCGGCGTGCTGGTGGTGGACGACTACGGCCACCATCCCACGGAGATCGCGGCCACCCTGGCCGCGGCCCGGGCGGGCTTCCCCCAACGCCGCCTCGTGGCGGCCTTCCAGCCCCATCGCTACAGCCGCACCCGGGCCCTGTTGGATGAGTTCGGCACAGCCTTCTTCGAGGCGGACGCCGTGCTGGTGACCGACATCTACCCGGCCGGCGAGCAGCCCATCCAGGGCGTGGACGGGGCCGCCGTGGTGGAATCCCTGCGTTCCCACGGCCAGAAGGATGTCCACCTGGTGGGCCGCGTGGAGGATCTGCCCGAGGCCTGCAAGCGCCTCACCCGCAGCGGGGATCTGCTCATCACCTTCGGGGCCGGCTCCATCACCCACGCCGGTCCGGCCTTCCTGGAGCTGGCATGAGCCTGGGCTTTCCGCTGCGTTGTGTCCTGCCCGCCCTGCTCTGCCTCTCTCCCCTGGTCGCCAGCTTGCCCCCAGGCTTGCTACCCGCCGCCGACCACCGGCCCGACGTGCCGCAGCCGGACCTGGGCGCCCGCTACACACCCCATGCCGCCCTGCTGGCCTATGTCCGCGCCCTGGCCGCCGCTGCGCCGGAGCGGGTGCGGCTCACGACCTTGCACATCACCGAGGAAGGCCACGAGCAGCCCTTCCTGGTGATCACCTCGCCCGAAAACCTGAAACGCCTGGACGAATGGCAGGCCCTCAACGCGAAGCTGGCCGACCCCAGGACCTGTTCCGAGGCGGAAGCCCGCCGCATCACCGAGACCAATCCCGTTTTCGTCTGGCTGGGCTATTCGGTGCATGGTGACGAGGCCTCGGGCGCCGAGGCGGCCCTGGCGGTGGCCTACCACTTCGCCGCGGCCCGCAGCCCCGAGGTGCTGAAGCAGCTGGACCGGGTGGTCCTCCTCCTGGACCTCACCCAGAATCCCGATGGCCGCACACGGCACCTCCAGTCCGTGGCCGAGGCCAGCACGCCCTTCAACGCGAGTGATCCGCTGGACGCGCAAAATGCGTCGCGCTGGCCCACCGGCCGCTACAACCACCGGCTCTTCGACCTGAACCGCGACTGGACCTGGCAGACCCAGGGCGAATCCAGGGCCAAGACCGCCCGGTTCTTCCAGTGGAATCCCCAGGTGGTCGCGGACTTTCACGAGATGCAATCGGAGACGTCGTACTATTTCCCGCCCACCATGCAGCCCATCCACGAGGCCCTGCCGGAGGCCTTCTCGGGCCGCTGGCAGGCCACCTTCGGCCAGGGCGTGGCCCGGGCCTTCGATGCCCGCGGCTGGGCCTACTTCAGCCGCGACGTCTTCGACCTCTTCTACCCCGGCTACGGTGACTCCTGGCCCACCTTCCAGGGGGCCGTGGGCATGACCTTCGAGGCCGCTGGCCACATCGGTCTGGCCTACCGGCGCCAGGATGGCGAGCTTCTCACCCTGGAATCCCGCCTCCAGCGGCACACGGCTGCGAGCCTTGCCACCGTGGCCACCGCCGCCGCGGAACGCCAGGCGCTGCTTTGGGATTTCCAGCGAACCCGGCGGGAGCGTCTAGCCCTGGGCGAACGGGCCGGTGCCTTCTTGTTGGCCGAGGGGGAGGATCCCGGCCGCGCCCGGGCCCTGGTGACACTGTTGAAACAGAACGGTATCGAGGTGCTGCGGACTAACGCTGACCTTGCCACCACGGGGTTCGAACCCGTCGGCCTGACCCAGGGCGCCAGCCTGCCTGCGGGCAGCTACCTGGTGCCCCTGGACCAGCCCCGGGGGGCCCTGGCCCAGGCCCTGCTCGAAGCCGAGGCCCGCATGGGTCCCAAGCCTTCGTACGACACCACCGCCTGGAGCCTGCCCATCACGTTCCACGTAGGCGCCTGGCGGGCCAAGGTGCGCCCGAAGGTGGGCACCTCACCGGTCGCCACCGCCCCAGCCATGGCCCTGCCCGACGCCGCCTGGGGCTATCTGGTTCCCGCAGGGTTCGAAGGTACCGAACGCACCCTCGCCACCCTCCTGCAGGAAGGCTTCAAGGCCACGGCCCTGGCGGAACCAGCCGTGCATCAGGGGCGTGAACTCGGTGCGGGAACCATCGTGCTGCCGACGCGCCAGAACCCGCCCACCCTCAAGACGCGGCTCCAGGTCCTGGCCCAGCAGAACCAGCATCCGGTGCTGCCCACGGACACCGCTCAGATGAAGTCCGGCCCGGACCTGGGTTCGAACCGCTCGCTGCTCCTCCAGGCCCCACGCATCGCCGTACTCATGGACCGCCCTTCCAGCCCCACGGCCTACGGGGCCCTGGCCCATACCCTCATCGAGGCCGGCCTGCCCTTCGTGCAACTGCGGGCCGATCGGCTGGGCAAGGCCGCCCTGCAGCGCTTCACCCACCTGGTGATGGTGGACGACGAGGCCCAGGGCAAGGCCTGGCAGCAGGTGCTGGGCGAGGGCGGCGCGGCGAAGCTGAAGGCCTGGATCATGGAGGGCGGCAACCTGCTGGCCTTCCAGGGGGGCGCGGCCTATGCCTCCCGGGCGGGGCTGACGCCCACGGGCTTCCACCTGCTGGCCAAGGCCGACGAGGAGGCCCGCCTGAAGGAGAAGGATCCCAAGCGGGAGGCGCCAAAAGCCGACCCCGCCGAGCTGGTGCGCCCCTGGGACAAGCGGGAGGAACGCAGCCTCGAGGAGAGCATTCCCGGCGCCTTCCTGAAGGTCCGGGTGGATGGTTCGCATCCCCTGGCCTGGGGCCTGCACGCGGAGCGCGGCGCGGCGGTGCTGGACACCAATGATCCCATCCTGGAGCTGAGCGCCGGGGGCGAGAATCCCCTGGCCTTTGCCAAGGAGGAACTCAAGGTCTCCGGGCTGGTGCCCAAGGCCATGGAGGCGAAGCTGCAGCAGTCCGCCTACACCCTGCGCGAGCGGTCGGGCCAGGGCGCGGTCATCCTGGTGGCGGGCGATCCGGTCTTCCGGGCGCAGACGCCCTTCACCCGGCGCCTGCTCTTCAACGCTCTCTTCTTCGGGGCGTATCGCCCAGCCATTCACTAGGAGCCTGCATGGGCCTGCGCTTCACCCTCGCCATCACCGGAGCCTCGGGCTCGGCCTTCGGCGTGGCCGCGCTGCGCCGGCTGTCGGCGAATCCGGCGGTGGAGCAGGTGGTCCTGCTGTTGTCACCCACGGGGCGGCGCTGCCTCTTCGACGAGACCGGCCTCACGCCGAAGGCCCTGGGGGACCTGCCCAAGGTGGTGGTGCATGACGAGCGGGATCTGGGTGCAGAGATTTCTTCCGGCTCCTACCGGCACGACGGCATGGCCATCGTGCCTTGCAGTGCCGGGGCCCTGGGTCGCATCGCCGCGGGCGTGAGCGAATCCCTGGTCAGCCGCGCGGCGGACGTGTGTCTCAAGGAGCGGCGGCCCCTGGTGCTCTGCCTGCGGGAAACGCCCCTCAACCGCATCCACCTGGAGAACATGCTGCGCGTCCACGACGCGGGCGCCGTGGTGATGCCGATCATGCCCGGCTTCTACAGTGGTCCGAAGACCCTGGATGATCTCTTCGACACCTTCGCCACCCGCGTGCTGGACCAGCTGGGCCTGAGCGAATCGGATCCGCGGCGCTGGAAGGGCTGAAGCCGACACCTCGAAGCAGACCGCCCTGTTGAGGATCAGGACTTCAGCTGCTGCCGGATCTGCCGGGTCAGTTCGTCCTGCAGCAGGTACCGCTTGGCGTACAGCGAACGCTTGTTGGGCTTGATCTGGTCGGGGCGTCGGGGCGTCGGCGCGAGGGGCAGTTCGAACCAGCCGTCCTCCCGGGCTGCCCCGCCGACTTCCGCCCACAGGGCGTCGAAGTCGAAGCGGATGTTCCGCACGGGAATCAGGGGATGGTTCAGCCGGGCCCGATAGACCTGGACGCGGTTGCCCACGCCCCGCAGGGCAGTGACGCCGAGGGCCTGGGCCAGTTCCTGGATTAGCAGGACCATCAGGTTCTTCGGCCGGAGCCCGTGCATGGCCTTCGTGGCCAGTTTGATGGTCTCCTCGTCGCCACCCTTGCGCCCCTGGAAGCCACCCACGAGGGCGGTCCAGCCCTGGTCCTGCTCCAGGGAAAAGGCGATGCCAGTCACGGGCCCGGCCACGCCTTCCAGCTCGAGAAACACGGAGATTTCGCCTTCCTTGCGGAACTGCTGATCGCTGCCAATCCTGATCCGGGCCTGCTGGCCCCGGTCGAGTTCCAACTGGGCCAGGGTTAGGCCTGCGGGGCTCTTCATGGCCCTTTCCAGGAAGCCCCCCTGATGGACGATGAAGCGATAGGTGTCCTGGATGACCTTCGTCCGGCGTGCCAGGTTCCAGCGCACGGACATGTACCGGGTGAGCGCGCGGAAGACGAGTCGCGGATTGGCCTGGGAGAACCCCACGTAGGCCGCATCATCGTGGAAGGAGAACCAATCCAGGGCTTCCCGGGGGCTGAGGGCTGCGGCCGTGGCCCACCGGAGATGCCGCTTGAAGGAGCTCAGGCGGCCCGGGCTCAACCGGTAGACATGCCGACTCCACTGCCAGGCGCGGCGCGCGGCTTTCCAATAGACCCGGACCA
>JBBQHW010000075.1:0-11433 GCA_038324335.1 Holophagales bacterium | reverse complement strand
CCAGGCTTTCAGAGCCGCGGCGTGGCTGGGGAAAGTCCCGTAGCAGGCCTGCCAGTAGCGGAAGCCGTCCCTACGGAGGAAGGGCAGCACCAGGATCTCGGCGGCCCTCGTACCAGCGGCCCGGGCCACCTGGCGCAGGCCATCGGCGCGGCCCGACACCACGAGGCGCAGGGTCCAGGAACCCGCCGGCGCCGCGGCGCGCAGGGCCTCGCCGCGCTGCAGCGCCTCGGGCAGATCCATGCGGTCCAAGGGCTTGACGGCTTCCTCCGAATCCGCCAGATCCTTCTCGGTCAGCACGCGCCGGGGCGCCTCCACCCGCACCTCCAGGCTGCGGGAGGAACCCCCCAGGATGTTGCTCACGCTGAGGGTGTAGACCGTGGTCTTGTCGGGCACCACCGCGATGCTGGACTGGCCGTCCAACTCGAGGCCCCCGGGTTCCAGCCGCACCTTGGCCTCCCCCTGGCAGAGCCAGCGCAGGTCCACCTGCTCGCCCGGCCTGATGACGGTCCGGCTCGCTTCGAAGGTGCAGACCATGGCGGCCGCCGCGGTGGGATTCGCCAGACGACCCAGGACGGACACTTCCACCGTGCGGCTCTGGCCCCCGGCCGCGTTGTTGGCGGTGATCGTGTAGCGGGTGCTTTCCAGGGGCGTGACCGTCACCTCGCTCTTGCCGTCCAGTTCCAGGCCGCCAGGTTCCAGGTGGACCTTGGCGCTGCCGGCGCACTCCCAGCGCAGGACGACGGGCTCACCGGGCAGCACGGCCTTGGCGCTGGCGTCGAAGGCGCAGATGCGGGCGGGTTCGCCCAAGGGCAGGCCCGGCGTGACGCGCACCAGGGCCTGCCCCAGCTCCAGGCCGCCCGGCTGCGCCTCGAAGACGCGGTAGGTGGTGGTGTAGGCGGGCCGGAGGGTGACCTGGAATTGCCCCGGAAGCACCATGCCGCCTGGCTCCAGGCGGATCCGCCTCACCTGCGGGCAGGCCCAGGTCAGGAGCACTGATTCGCCCGGGCGGACCTCGCGGGGCTCCGCTGTCACCGGGACAGAGACCGGGGCTTGGGCGAAGAGGGCCACCAGTGGCAGGAAGGGAAGCATAGGCGCTCAGTTGCCCAGGTACGTGAACCAGAACCGCACACCCAGGTACTGGCCTTCGTAGCCCTCGGGCAGGCGCTGGAGGGGGGCGGAGCGCAGGACGGCCATGCGGGCGCTTTCGTCCATGGCGGCGTTGCCGCTGGGAATCTCCACGCGCACGCGGTCGAGGCCGCCGTCCTTGGCGATGCGGAAGTAGATCTGCACGCGGCCCTGGGTGCTGGAGACGCGGTTCCAGTTGGTGGTGATGCGGACCTGCACCTGCTGCAGGTACCAGGTGAAGGGGAAGTCACCGTCCACACCGCCCACGAGACCGACGCCTCCTTGCACGCCGGAGGTGGGGTTCAGCCCCGGGATGCCGCTGCCGGCGCCGAAGGCCGCGCCATTGCCCGTGCCCACGGCCCCTGCCACCGGGTTGGGGGTGGCGGTCTTGCCCTTGGCGGCGGTGGTGCCGGTACCCTGACTGATGGGGTCCTTGTTGTTCCCCTTGGCGGCGGACTGGGTGGTCTTCGTGGCAAAGGGATCCGGGGCCGTGGCCGATGGCGAAGTCTCGCGCACCGGGGCCACTTCTTCCACCCGCCGCAGGCGCTCGCCCTCGCGACCCACTTCCATGGCCTCGGAGCCGCCCGAGGCGCCCACCAGGGCCCCGGGCAGGTTCACCCAGGTGACCTTCACGTCCTCGGCCTGGTTCGAGGAGCCGCCCCGGGGCCAGAAGAACGCCACGCCCAGGAACAGGTGCAGCGCGACGCTCAGGGCCAAACCCGAGGACCAGCCCAGCTCACCCAGGTGGCTGCGGCTGCGGAGGAAGGCCTGGAGATCCTGGCTCATTTGGCCTTGGCTTCCTGGGCGGCGGGCGGGGCCGCCGGCGCGGCGGCGGTGACGAAGCCCACCTGGGTGAAGCCCGCTTCGCGGATGGCGTCCACCACCTGGATGACCCGGCCGTAGGGCACGTTGTGGTCGGCCCGCACCAGCACGGGGCGCTTGCCGCCGCTCTGGGCCTTGGCCTTCAACTGGTTGGCCAGCACGGGCAGGGCCATGAAGGCCTTGTCGAACTGGAGCCGGCCATCGAAGGTGACGGTCACCGTGAGGGCCTCGCTTTCCAGGTTACGGCCCGTGCGGCTTTCCGGCAGCTTCACGTCGACGCCCGTGGTGAGCATGGGCGCCGCGATCATGAAGATGATCAACAGCACCAGCATCACGTCGATGAGGGGCGTCATGTTGATGTCGGCCATCGCGCCGCGCCTGCTGCCTGGAGTGAATGCCACGGGTACCTCGATCTTGTAGTATCCAGTCTAGCGCGGAGAGGCCTGGAGGCCGGCGCTGCTGGAGCCCGGGACCTGCGGCCCCGGTCTCCGGCCGACCGCCCCCCGCGATCGGACGCGACATCTAGTCGCGTCCTCCCGTTTCGATCCCGCTTCGCGGGCTCTCAACGGAGCGCGGGTCCCATGGCGCCGCGCCTGCTGCCTGGAGTGAATGCCACGGGTACCTCGATCTGGTGACCTTCAGTCTAGCGCGGAGAGCCCTGGAGATCGGCGCTGCTGGAGCCCGGGACCTGCGGCCCCAGTCACGGCCGACCGCCCCCCGCGATCGGACGCGACATCTAGTCGCGTCCTCCCGTTTCGACCCCGCTGTGCGGGCTCTCAACGGAGCGCGGGTCCCATGGCGCCGCGCCTGGATCCTGGGGTGAAGGCCATGCTGCTCCCGGGCTAGAAGATTCCAGCCTAACGCTTGTCAGGCTCCACCCAAAAAAACGCCAACCGCAGAGACCGCAGAGAAGAAGGGTGGTTTCTTCTGCGTTCTCCGCGTTCTCTGCGGTGAAATGCTTTGTTTCTATACTTCGAGGTGAAGGGCCTCGGCAGTTTTCAGAAGCCGCGGAACACGATGTTCACGCTGAACTCATTGTTGTCTTCCCGGGCTTCCTGGACTTCGCCATCCGCATCGATCTTGATGGTGAGCCGGCCGTTCTTGGGGCCGAGGTAGGCCTGGGTGTGGATGGGCTTGATCTCAGAGGCGGCGAGCGCCAGGGCCGACTGGATGCTGACGACGGCGCCCTCGAAGGTGATCTTGTTCTTGAAGGGGCCGGGCACGGCGACGCCATTGAATTCGCGGTGGCTGTAGTAGACCTCGAAGGCGGGCTTGCCGTTGGACACCAGGGAGGCGTCCTCGGGGCCCAGCACGATGGTCTCGTTCCACTTCACTTCCCGCTGCAGTTTCCCGAGTTTCAGGAAGCCGTACATGCCCAGGTCAGCCTTCTTCTGGGGCTGGACGTCGGTGCAGGTGATCTTGAAGGCGGCATGGTTGGACTGGTGCACGACGGGGCTCAGGATCTCGATGGCTTCCCAGCCGGTGTAGGTTGGCAGGGCCGCGCCGCCCAGGGTCCAGGTGGTGCTCACGGGCTTGGTGCCTGCTTGCGTGAAGACCAGCGTCTGCACGGGCGCCAGGGCGTTGTCGCTGCGGATGAACTTGTAGGTCACCGTGCAAGGGGCCGTGGCGCTGATCTGGCCGTCAAACTTGATCACCGCGGGGCACTTGCCCGTGAACTCCGCCGGGGAGGCGGTCAGGCTGGCCCGCACCTCCGGCTTGCCATCCGTGCAAGTGATCTTGAACTGGGCATGGTTGGACTGGTGCACGACCGGACTCAGGATCTCGATGGCTTCCCAGCCGGCGTAGGTCGGCAGGGCCGCGCCGCCCAGGGTCCAGGTGGTGCTCACGGGCTTGGTGCCTGCTTGCGTGAAGACCAGCGTCTGCACGGGCGCCAGGGCGTTGTCGCTGCGGATGAACTTGTAGGTCACCGTGCAGGGGGCCGTGGCGCTGATCTGGCCGTCAAACTTGATCACCGCGGGGCACTTGCCTGTGAAATCCACCGGGGAAGCGGTCAGGCTGGCCCGCACTTCCGGCCTGGCTTCCCCGCAGACGAGCTTGAACTCGGCCCGGTTGGAGGTCGCATGCTGGGGATAGATCACTTCGATGGCCTGCCAGCCCACATAGCTGGCGCCCAGAGTCCAGGTGGTGCTCACGGGCTGGGTGCCCGGCCGGACGAAATCCAGCGTCTGCACCGGCGCGTTGGCGTTGTCGCTGCGGAGGAATTTGTATTGGACCTTGCAGGGTTCCGTGACCGTGATGGTGCCCTTGAAGGTGATCACTGTCGGGCATTTGCCCGTATAGCTGACGGGACTGGCGGTCAGGGTCGCGGTGATGGTGTTGGCCGCGATCAGGCCCAGGCTGGCGGTGGCGAGGAGCAGGCTGGCAAGCATGCGGCCCATGCGCATAGGACACCTCGAACAGGAAGGTTGGGGTGGCTCCACGCCTGGGAAGCCCAGAAGGGAAACAGGCGATGATTGGAGGGAAGTGTCCCTACCCTAGCCCAAACCCACGGGTCTTGTATGGGGAATTCGGTGGGAGCCAGTAGAATTTATTGTTTTTTACCAACTATAAAATACCTACTTGTCATCTTATTTCGAGCTTCAGTATGATCTCTTGATCGGCTTCATCCTCCTGGACCTAGGGCATTTCGGCTAGCCCGCCCTGGTGAAGGTGGCCGGTTATGAACTGATGCTCTGCGCCTTCAGTGCCTGGTACATCAGGGCCAGCATCATCTCTAAGGACCTGGTCGGCCGCGATCTGCTGCCCGTGGGCGAACCCTGGATGGAATAGGGCCGGCTCGGCCTGTTTTCCTACAGCCAATAACCCATAGCCCACAGCCTAACGTTAGAACGCCAGCACCTTCCGCGCCGCGGCCAGCACCCTGTCGGTGTTGGGCAGGGTGGCCCGTTCCAGGATGCGGTTGAAGCCCACGGGCGTGAACTCGGAACCCACGCGCTCCACGGGGGCATCCAGCCAGGGGAAGCACTCGGAGGCGGCGATGGCCGCCAACTCGCCGCCGAAGCCGCCGAAGACCTTGTCCTCATGGGCGATGAGCACGCGGTGGGTCTTCCTGATGGACGCGACGATGGCGTCCATGTCCAGCGGGCTCAGGCTGCGCAGATCGACCACTTCGACAGACCGGCCTTCTTCCCCCAGCTTGGCCGCGGCTTCGAGGGCGAAGTGCACGGGCGTGCCATAGGCGAGGATGGTGAGCTCCGTGCCTTCCCGGCGCACCCGGGCCTTGCCGAAGGGCACGGCGAAGTCCGGCGGCACGAAGGCCCGGGCCATCTTCGCGTTGTAGAGGAACTTCGGTTCGAGGTAGAGCGTCAATCCTCGGCTGCGAATGGCGGTACGAAGCAGGCCCGCGGCATCGTCGGCGAAGGCGGGCACCACCACCCGGAGACCGGGCAGGGTAGTGAGCCAGCCCTCCACGTTCTGCGAATGGTAGAGGCCGCCGCCGATGTAGCCGCCCGAGGCCAGGCGGATGGTGACGTTGGGGGAGAACTGGCCATGGCTGCGCCAGTAGTCATGGCTGGTTTCCACGATCTGCTCGGCGGCGGGCCAGATGTAGTCGGCGAACTCGGCGCCCTCCACCACCACGCGGATCTTGTCGTCGAGCCGACTGAAGCCATTGGCGGTGCCGACGATGTAGTCCTCCGCGATGGGGCCGTTGAACACGCGCCCTTCGCCGAATTCCTGTTGCAGGCCCTTGGACACGTTGAAGATGCCGCCCTTTTCCTTGTTGGCCATGTCCTGGCCCCAGATGAAGGTGTCGGGATTGTGCCGGAATTCCTCCTTGAGCGTCTGGTTGAGGGCGGTGATGACGCTGACGGGTTCGCCGGTAGCCGCGTGGAGGCCGTCGGGGTACTGCTCCGAGACCCAGGCCTCGGGAATGACGAAGTCGTGGATGCTGGCCGGCTCCGGATTCGGCGCGGCCATGGCCAGATCGTGGGCGGCCAGGTACCGGGCCTGATTGTCGATCTCGATGGCCTTCAGCTCGTCCTCGCTGAGGCCATGCTCCAGGCAGTAGGACCGGAAGCGGGGCAGGGGATCCTTGGCCTTGGCCTCGGCGCGTTCGAGCTCGTCCCGGTAGAGCTCGTGCCGGTCGGAGTTGGAGTGGTTGCCGATGCGCACGCAGGTGGCATAGACCATGGCCGGCCCTTTGCCCGTGCGGATATAGGCGAGGGCCTCCTCCATGGCGCGCATGGAATCCGGAAAATCGAGGCCGTTGCACTTGAGGATTTTCAGGTTGGGGAAACCGCTGAAGTTGTCGCAGATGGCTTCGTTGGTGCTCTGTTCCCGCTTGGGGACCGAAATGCCATAGCCGTTGTCCTGCACGATGAACACCACGGGCAGCTGTTCCCGGTCGGCCCCGTTGATGCTCTCGAAGCAGTAGCCCTCCGACAGGGAGGATTCCCCCTGGCTGCTGAATACGATGGCGTCCCGCTTGTAGTACTTCACGGCCCGGGCCAGGCCCACCGCATGCTGGGTGTGGTTGCCCGTGAGGCTGGACACGTTCTGGATGCCGATGGCGGGCTTGGCGAAGTGGTTGCTCATGTGGCGGCCGCCGCCGGCCACGTCCGTGGCCTTGGAGATGCCGTTGAGGATGATCTCTTCGGGGGTGAGGCCCGCTGCCAGGCAGGTCATCAGATCGCGGTAGTAGGGAAAGAGGAAATCCTGTCCGGCCCGGAAGGCCAGGCCCGCCGCCAACTGGATGCCATCGTGGCCCGCGCAGGGCGCATGGTAGGACCAGCCGATGGCCTGCTTCAGGTAGTTGGGCGCCTTGTCATCCAGCAGGCGCCCCAGGTGCATGAGCTCATACCAGTGGCAGAGGTCCTCATGGCTTGGGCCGTCCTGGCTGACCAGTGCATTCAAGGCCACTTTGACCAAGGTCGGAGTGTCCAACACTCACCTCCAGAAAGCCGGACTCGCACCGGTCATACAAAGACCGAATATCATCCCATGGCCCGCGGAAGGGGCCAAACGGGACTCCCCGGAGAACCGCTTCAGCCGTGATTCCACAAGAGGGGGGATCCTTCGCGATTGGCGTCCGTAAAGGCTTTGGCCACGCGGCGCAAAGCCGACTTCAGGGTCATGTCCTTGCCGTCCGGCAGCCAGAGCGTGGCTCCGGTCGGGTGGCTCCCCAGGGTCTCGCGCAGGCGCCCAAGCAGGACTTCCGCGCCCGAATCGGCAGTGTGGGGCATGAGTAGCAGGTACTGATCGGCGGAGAGTTCCACCAGCAGGTCCTGGCCGCGCAAGTGGCCGGCGGCGGCGGTGAGCCGGCCCTTGGTGCCGGGGATCAGGGGCTGCGACCAGAGGGCCAGGGCCATGGTTTCCTTGCGCCGTCGGGCCATGAACAGGGTGCTGCGCAGCCAGGTCTCCAGGTAGCGCCGGTTGGGCAGGCCCGAGCGGGCGCTCTGCAGGGCGCTGTCCTCCACGATGGAACTGCTTAGTTCCAGGGCATCCAGCGCGGCCCGCAACTCCTGCTTGAGGTTCTCGGATTCCAGCGTGCGGGCCATGAGGTGGCCAAGGGCCCGCAACAGGGACAACTCCTCCTTGGAAAAGGTCCGCGACGCATGGTGCTGGACACAGAGGGTGCCATGGGGACGGCCCCCCACCATCAGGGCCACGCCCGCATAGGCGCGGATGCCGAATTCCTGGTAGCCCGGGCTGCCGCTCCAGCGTGGGTCCGCCGAGGCATCCCGGATGGTGAGCGGCCGGTCCGGATGGGCGAGAGTGAAGGGGCAGAAACCCTTTTCCGGGGCCTTGAAGATGTCACCCATGGTGACTTTTGGCCCCATGGCCCACCAGAACACCTCGTAGCCCAGGGCGGTGACGCGGGTGAGCAGAGCCCGGTCCACGTCCAGCACCTGCACTAGGAGAGCCAGTCCACGCTCGAAGAGCCGGGCGGAATCCGTGTGGCTTTCCTGGAGGAGATCCGCCAGCGCGGCCATGGGATCATCGGTGCTGGGTAAGGTCTTGACGGGCTTGGCAACCACCACTCAGGTCTCCAGGAGTTCTCTCTAGGGTGCCGGGCTTTTCCTGCGGCGCAAGTCTAAGGCCACAGTTTGAAGATGGCGCGATCCATTTCCCGAGAGTCGCCTACCAGCTGACGACGCGGAGGCTGGGACTGATTTCCTCCTGCAGCAGGCCCTCGATGTAGCGCAGGGTGCCGCTGGTGGAGGAGGGGCAGGAGCCGCAGGCGCCGTGGTAGCTGATCTGAAGCGTCTGGCCGTCGAAGGAGATCACCTCCAGGCCCCCGCCGTCCCCGGCCAGGCCCGGGCGGATGCGGGTGTCCAGCAGCTCGTTGATCTGCTTGAGGGTGGCTTCCGAATCGCCGCCCGTGACCTGGGCCCCGGCTTCGCCGGTGTCGTCGTCGGGCAGCTTGAGCTCCTCGATGGCCTCGCAGATGGGATCGATGAGATCGCTCCATTCCGCGGAGGGCTCCTTGTTCACCGTGACGAAGCGGTCCATGTAGAACACGGAGGTGACCTTGCCCAGCCCGAAGAGGCAGGAGCCCAGAGGATCCCCCACGGCCGCGCCAAAGTCCTTGAAGGAGCGGGAGCCCGCCTTGAGGATGGCCGGATGCACCAGGAACTTCAGGGCGTCGGGGTTGGGTGTGGGTTCGATGTTGATGACCTTGGGCATGCGGGGCTCCCAGTAAAGTTTACCAAATTCGTCAGGTAATTTGCGGTCCATAATTTCAGCGATGACCCAACCCCTCGGCGCGAACCTCATGGATCCTGGGAAACCCCTGATCCTGGTGACCGGAGCGACGGGCTACATCGGGGGACGGCTGGTGCCCCGGCTGCTGGAGGCGGGGCACCGCGTGCGCTGCCTGTCGCGCAATCCCGAGCGGCTGGCGGGGCGGGCCTGGCCCGAGGTCGAGATGGTCAAGGGCGACGTGTCGGATCCCGCCTTGCTAGGGGCTGCCCTTCAGGGCGTGAACCAGGTCTATTACCTGGTCCATGCCATGGGCGAGGACCGGCCTGATTTTCGCGGCCGGGATCTGCGCCAGGCCACCACCTTCGCCGAAGCCTGCGCCCGGGCGGGGGTGCGTCGGATCATCTACCTGGGCGGGCTGGGGGATCCCACCCGCCACCGCAGCGATCACCTGGCCAGCCGCCAGGAGGTGGGCGCCGCCCTGGGCTCCTCCGGAGTCTCGGTGCTGGAATTTCGGGCCGCCGTCATCGTGGGCAGCGGCAGCGCCAGCTTCGAGATGATCCGCCACCTCACCGAGCGCCTACCCATCATGATCACGCCCCGCTGGGTGAACACGCGCTGCCAGCCCATCGGCGTGCGTGACGTGCTGGCCTACCTGCTCGAGGCGCTGGAACATCCCGAGGTGGCCGGAATCTTCGAGATCGGAGGCCAGGACGTCCTCGACTACCGAAGCATGATGCTGGGCTATGCGGCGGTCCGGGGCCTGCGCCGCCTCATCCTGCCCATGAATGTGCCCTTGCCGATCTTGTCGGTGTTGTGGGTGGACCTGGTGACGCCCATCCCCCTCGAACTGGCGGGGCCGCTGGTGGAGGGCATGGGCACCGAGGTGGTGGTCCAGGATCCCCGCGCCCTGACGGTCTTCCGCGTGCGGCCCATGGGCTATCGAGAGGCCGTGGTGCTGGCCCTGCGGCGCCTGGACGAGGACGCGGTGGAAACCACCTGGGCCTCCAGCCTCGCCGGTGAACCCGAGGGCCGGGCCCTGGGCTCCCATGAGGGCATGCTGCTGGAGCGCCACCACCGCCACGTGAAGGCGCCGCCCCACGTGGTGTTCCAGGCCTGCTGCGCCCTGGGTGGCGAGAACGGCTGGCCCGCCGGCAACTGGCTATGGCAGCTCCGGGGCCTGCTGGACCGCGCCGTGCGCGGCGTGGGCATGCGCCGGGGCCGGCGGCACCCGCGGGAGCTGCGCGTGGGCGATCCCGTGGACTTCTGGCGGGTGGAGGCCCTGGAGCCGGATCACCTGCTGCGCCTGCGGGCCGAGATGAGGGTGAACGGTGATGCCTGGCTCCAGTTCACCGTGCGGCCTGAAGGCACGGGCACGCGCCTGGAGCAGACCGCCTTCTTCGAGCCCCATGGCCTGCTTGGCCTGCTCTACTGGTACTCGGTGCTGCCCTTCCACTTCTTCGTCTTCCCCGGCATGATCCGCGCCCTCAAGAAACGGGCCGAGGCCGCCATGACAGAATGAGCGGAAGGGCGGTGTCCATGTACGATGCGCAAAGGGATGCCTGTGTGGCCGCGGGCCGGGCGGGCGGCAAGGTGCTGCTGGGTTATTTCCGGGAACTCGCTCCCGGCATGATCACCGAAAAGACCAAGAACGATTTCGTCAGCGACGCCGACCGCGCCGCCGAGGCCGCCATCCGGGCCGTGCTGGCAGCCCACTTCCCCGAGGACGGGTTTCTGGGCGAAGAGGGTGGGGGCTCCGGAGATGCGCAGCGCCGCTGGATCGTCGACCCCCTGGACGGTACCCTCAACTTCGTCCAGGGCTTTCCCCACTGGTGCGTGTCCGTGGCCCTCTGGGACGCAGACGGCCCGGTGGTGGGCTGCGTGCTCGATCCCCTGCGAACCGACTGCTTCCTGGCCGTGCGGGGCCAGGGTGCCACCTGGAACGGCCAACCCATGCGGGTGTCGCAGCAGGCGGGTCTCGATGGCGCCTTCCTGGCCACGGGCTTCGCCTTTCAGCTAGGCGACCGCTGGCCCCTCTTCAACGCTGCCCTTTGCCGCGTCTTCCCCCGGGCCAAGGGCCTCCGCCGCGCCGGCAGCGCCGCCCTGGATCTCGCGCATACCGCCTGCGGCATCTTCGACGGCTACTTCGAGCTGGGTCTCAAGCCCTGGGACCTCGCCGCCGGAGCCCTGCTGGTGCAGGAGGCCGGCGGCGTCATCACCGACTGGGAGGGCGGCCAGGGCTGGTTCGAAAGCGGGAATCTGGTAGTGGGAACGCCGGGTGTGGCGCGGGAACTGCTTGAATGCGTCAGGCCCTGAAGCAGCAGGTCCATCCCGCTACTTCACCAGCCTGGCCGTGAGCACCACAACCAAGCCCTGATCCCTGATCACGATGGTTCCGACCACCACATGTTCGCCTTCCTTGAGGTTCACACTGGTCTCGATCCTGGCTAGGCCGGTGCCAACGCCCCGCGTGCACTTGGTCCATTACTTTGGCGTGCTGGGCCCGAATTAGAAACTGCCCAAGCAGGTGGTGCCCGAACCACCCAAGCATCATGATGCTGATCCTTGCGGCCATTGTGTGGTCTATCGCGAAACCAGGAATGGCAGGACCATCCGCAGACGCTGGTTGGCTTGGGCCCCACTGCTCCTCAAGGTATTGGCCGTATATGTGGTGGTCCTTGGTTGGGCTGCTATCCACCGGGCAGATGGCGGGGATGCGGCCCACCCCTGCGCAGGGGACCGTGGGTTCAGTAGTCCACGCCCTTCCAGTAGTTGGGCGTGTTGACGGTCTCAAAGCGTCGGGGATCGGCCTTCACCAGCGCA
>JBBQHW010000074.1:0-12272 GCA_038324335.1 Holophagales bacterium | reverse complement strand
GCCCTCAACACGCTCTTCATCCCCAGCGTCAAGCTGCCGCTCACGGCCCACCCGGGCCACGTGGCCCTGGTCAGCCAGAGCGGCGCCTTCCTCATCACGCGCCTCAGCCGCCGGGCGGAACTGGGCCTGCGGGCCGCCGTGGCCATCGGCAACCAGATGGACCTGCGCTGCTCAGATTTCCTCCGGAGCTTCGCCACGGATCCCGCGGTGCAGGTGGTGGGCGCCTACCTGGAGGGCTTCGCCCCCGGGGACCTCAAGGCCACCGCCGAGGCGGCGAAGGCCCTGCGCGCCTCGGGCCGCCGCGTGCTGCTCTACAAGGGTGGCCGCAGCCAGGAGGGCATGGCCGCCGCCAGCAGCCACACGGGGGCGTTGGCGGGCGACCACGCCCTGCAGGCCGCGGTGCTGCGCCGGGCGGGGGCCATGCTGGCCGACCGCATGGAGGCCTTCGACGCGGCCCTGGCCTGGCTCGGCGCCTATCCCCAGGGGCGGCCCATCCGCATCGCCATCATGACCAACGCGGGTTTCGAATCCGTGGCCGCCGCGGATCTCCTCACCGGTCCCTTCCGTGGCGCGCAGTTGACTGCCGAGGAAACCACCGCCCTGGCCGCCACCATCGAGGCCCAAAACCTCACGGGCCTCGTGAGCGCGCGCCTGCCCCTGGACCTCACGCCCATGGCCGACCAGGACGCCTACCTCGCCACGGCCAAGCTGCTGCTGGGTTCCGAGGCCGACGCCGTGGTGGTGGGCCTCGTGCCCCTCACCGTCCGCCTGGAAACCCAGGACCCCGAGGCCATCCAGGCCTTCGCCGCCCAGTGGGCCGACCTCGCCCGCAGCTCCGGCAAATGGGTGGGCCTCGCCGTGGAGGGCGGGCCGCTCTATGACCGCTACCGCCAGGGCCTGCGCGTCGCCGGCCTGCCCGTCTTCCTCACCATGGAGGAAGCCCTCGAGGGTCTACGACTCATCGCCTCCGAGCACTGACCGTCTCCCTTGTTTGCTGTTCAAAAAGCGGAACACAGAGGACACAGAGGTTCAGGGAGAACACAGAGAAGGCCCTCAAGGCTGGTGTTGCAGGAAGGCCGTGGGTCCACAGATTGCACAGATTCACACAGATTAGGGCATGATCGGGGGCCTGTTCGGGGATGGGCGCTTCGCCAGCCTGGGCGTCCATCTATGCAATCTGTGTCATCTGTGTCATCTGCGGATTCAGCTTTTGAATTTCCTCTGTGTCCTCTGTAATTTTCTGTGTCCTCCGTGTTCCCGCTTTTCCATCACACAGTCTTGAATGACCGTTGGTAAGAGGGACGAATCGGGTCAAACTGGATTTCGGATACGAAAAACCGAAATGACCAAACTGCTCCCACCCCTGCGCACCCTGCTGCCTCCCGAGCACGGCAGCTGGTTCATGCTGGGCTTTCCGCTGGTGCTGGGGCTGCTGCTGAGCCCAGGCTGGGCGGCGCTCTGCCTGGGCCTGGCCGCCCTGGCCTGCTTCCTGGCACGGCCGCCGCTGCGGCGCGTCCTCACCGGCCGGCCCGAGCCGGCCCAGTTGCGTGCGCTCCTCCTGGCGGTCGGCCTTGCCGGAGGTTTCGGAGTACTCGCCCTTGTTCTGGCGGGTCTCCGTTTTCTGATTCCATTGGCCTGCGTGGCACCCCTGATCCTCCTGGCGCTATGGGCCGACCAGCAGCGTACGGTGCGATCCCTGGCCGTGGAGGTGGCCGCCCAGGGTGCCTTTGCGGGCCTGGCCGCGGCCATGCTCGTGGCCGGTGGCCGCCCATGGCTGGAGGCTGCCCGCGCCTGGCTCTTCGTCACCCTGGTGGGTGGCGCCAACCTCGCCCACGTTCGCCGCTTCCTGGGCCACGCCCGGGGCCTGGCGGCCGGCGAACTTCGTCGTCGCTGGTATGCCGTCCATGCCCTGCACCTGCTGCTGCTGGTCACCTCGGCCCTCCTGCTGGCGGTCAGAGGCTGGGCCGGGGCGCTCTGGACCGGCTGGACGGCCCTGCTCTACCTTCGGGCCCTGCTGCCCTACCGGCCTCTGCCTGCCCGTACCCTCGGCTGGCGGGAAGGCGGGCTCAGCGTGCTGGGGCTGCTGCTCCTGTGGCGCGCCCTGCTCTGATCTCGGTCACAACGGGGCTGGACTCCGAAATCATTGCCCTTGATCCTCAAACCAGAAGAAGGAATCTGGAATGCTGTTTTCCACTGCCACCGGCTACGCCCTGCGCGCCCTCGCGGCCCTGCCCGAGGATGGGACCTATTCCCTGGCGAAGGATCTCGCGTCCCGCCTGGAGCTGCCTGGGCCCTACCTTGCCAAGATCCTCCAGGGCCTCGTGGCGGCCGGCATCCTGGAATCCGTCCGGGGCCCCAAGGGCGGCTTCCGACTGCTGCGCCCGTCGCACCGCATCACGGTCGGCGAGGTAGTCACCGCGCTCGAAGGGCCAGAAGCGCTGGAGGGCTGCATCATGGGCTTCCCCACCTGCGGCGGCGACCACCCCTGCCCCTTGCATGATGCCTGGGCCGCGGTGAAGGCGCAGGTGACCACGTCCATGACCGAAGCCACCATCCGTGACCTCCAACTCATGGATTTCCGGCATCAGAAAGAGGCCACGGCTCCAGCCCGGCGCGGTGGCTGACCATGGCCATGAGTTGCGACGCCCCGGATCTGCTGCCCCTTGAGGAGGCGCTGCGACGCCTCTGGGAGGCCCTGCCGACGCGGGCTCTGCCCGAACTTCGGGCGGAACGGGACGATCCCGCCACGGATCGCGCCAGCATGGATGGCGTGGCCCTGATAGCCGCGGAGGGCCGCAGACCGCGCCGGCTCCTGGGCGCCCTCTTCGCCGGAGACGATCCGGCGACCTTCACCGTGGCGCCCGGCACCGCCGTGCGCATCATGACCGGTGCGGCCCTGCCGGCGGGAGCTGACGCCATCCTGCCCGTGGAACAGCTTCGCGAAGTCGACGGCTGCGTCGAGCCCCTGGCGGACCCACGGCCCGGCGATCACGTGCGCCATCGCGGCGAGCAGGCGCGCGCATGGGATCTGCTGCTGGCCGCGGGTACGCCCCTCAACGCCGCCCGTCTGGCCCTGCGGGCCCAGGAGGGCCTGGCCCTGCCCAGCCAGCCGCGCATCCGCGTGGCCGTAGCCTCCACCGGCAATGAGCTGGTGAAAGAACCCGCCCCGCACCAGATCCGGGATTCCAATGGCCCCATGCTCGCGGCCCTGGCGCGCAGCCTGGGCGCCGACGTGGAGCTGCGGTCCGCCCTTCCCGACGATCCAGCCACCCTGGCCGCCGCCCTCCGGCAGCCCGGCGACATCCGCATCCTGCTCACCTCCGGCGGCGTGAGCATGGGCCAACACGATCATCTGCCGGCGGTGCTGAAGGAGCTGGGCGCCACGATTCTCTTCCACAAGATCCGCCTCAAGCCCGGCAAACCCATGCTGGCCGCCCTGCTGGGCGACCTGCTGGTGCTGGGCCTGCCCGGCAATCCCGTGTCCGCCTACCTCAACGCCCTCCTTTTCCTGCCCCAGGCCCTGGCCCGCCTGGAAGGCCGCGCCATGCCCGAGCCCTGGCGCCAGGCCAGGCTGGCGGCCCCCGTGAAGAACAAGGGCGACCGTCCTCTGCTGCATCCCTGCCGCCTCATGGACGGCAAGCTCGAACCTCTGCCGGGCAAGGGCTCCGCCGACCTGGTCACCCTGGCTAAAGCTGATGCCTGCGCCTGGATCGCTGCCCCCGGCCAGGGGGCCGGGGACCAGGTTCGTTACTTACCGGTGGTGTAGCCCTGCTCCAAATCGCCTGCGGCGATTTGGAGCTAGGAAAAGAAATCTCTTCATATCTCCAAAACCGCGCAGCGTTTTTGGAGCAGAGGCTAGCCCTTCGCGTACCGCTGCAGCTTCCCCAGATCCAGGATGCGCACCACCGGGAAGGTGCTCTGGATGAGGCCGAGGTCCGTCAGCAGGCGGAGGGCGCGGCTGAAGGCCTCGCGGCTGGCACCGATGCACTGGGCCAGGTCCTCCTGGGTCTCCTGGAACTCCACCAGGGAGCGCCCGGGATTGGATTCATGGGCTTCCAGCAGCAGCTGGGCGACGCGCTCGGGCACGCTGTGCAGGCTGAGGGTTTCCACGAGGGTCACGAGGTGACGCACCTTGGCGGTGAAATGCTGGATGAGCATCTCGGCCACTTCCGTGTGCCGGTGGACGATCTGACGCAGGGGCTCCGCGGGGATGAGCCAGCACTCCGTCTCCCCATGGGATTCAGCACTGGAGGCGATGGGGGCGCCATCGAAGACCGCCACCTCGCCCACGCAATCGCCGACCTTCAGGAACTGGAGCACCTGCACCCGGCCGCGGCCATCGGTGCGGAAGACCTTGAGTCCGCCCTTGACCACCACGTAGACGCCCGTGATGGCGTCGCCCTGGGTATAGACCCGGGCGCCGTCGGTGAAGCGGCGGAGTTCGGCGATGCTGGCCAGTTCCTCGGCCGCGTTCATCGGCAGTCCCGCCAGGAACTCGATCCTTCTGAGATTGAGGACTGCTTGAGGCATGGGGCTCCAGAAGGGCTCTAGAACTGTTATCGCACATTTCCATCGGATTGTGATTCAGGTCACGCACGGGGGATGGGAGCGACCCGTACTTTACCGTGGGTTTGGGATTTCGTCTTCCGGAACTCATAAAATCCAAAGCCCCGGCGGGCATCTGCCTGCCGGGGCCTCAGTTAGGAAAATGTCAAAAGACTCGAAGGTTATTTGACCCGTTCCATGAACGTGCGGTCGACCGTGTTCACGCGGATTTTTTGCCCCGCTTCCATATAGGGCGGAACGCCGACGGTGATTCCATTGTCCAGCTTGGCGGGCTTGTAGGAACCGGTGGCGTTGGCGTTCCTCATGACGGGATCGGTTTCCAGGATCTCCAACACCACGCTGGGGGGCAAGGTGGCGCCCATGGGTTGGCCCTCGTAGAACTCGATCTCCACCTGCATGTTGGGCTCGAGGAAGACCAGGTCATCCCCGAGGATCTCCTTGCTCACTTCCACCTGCTCGTAGGTCTCGTTGTTCATGAAGATTAGGTTGCCGCCGTCCTCGTAGAGGAATTCCAGCAGGTGCTGTTCGAGGGCGGCCATCTCCACCTTGTCGGAGCTGCCGAAGCGGTTCTCGCGGTTGATGCCGTCCTTGAGGCGCTTCATCTTCACCTGCACTCGGGCCGGCAGGTTGCCGGGGGTCTGGTGCTCAGTGCTGATGATGCGGCAGAGCTCGTTCTCGAAGTTGACGATCATCCCGGCGCGGACCTGGGTGGCGAGGATCAGAGGCATGGGTGGCTCCCGAGGGAATCGAGGGATCGAAGGAAGGAGGACTGATTCGGAGAAGAAGAAGGCCCCGATGACTATCAGGGCCTTGGTTTCGAGTGGTGGGCGTACCAGGATTCGAACCTGGGACTTCTACCGTGTGAAGGTAGCACTCTACCGCTGAGTTATACGCCCACGGCCGAACAGAATAACCCAGGCCAGGGTCCTTTCCAAGTCTGACCTTAGATCCTCGACAACGCCTGCGTTGGCGGGGGAATCAGGAGCCCAGCGCCCGTCGCAAAGCCTGGGCCAGGCGTGGCGCCTCGGCGGCCCGCATCCCGCAGAGGCCGATCCTCAGGCCCTCAGGCAGGGGCACCGTGAAGACGCCCTCCGTCTTCAGGCGGGTGCAGACCCTTTCGGGCTCGGCCACCGGTACGCAGACGAAGAAGCCCCCCGTCCAGTGCACCGGCGGCATGTCCTCGGCGGCCAGGGCCGCATCCAGCGACGAGGCCCGGGCCGACAGCACTTCGGACCAGTGGCGATGCTCCCCCGCCAACCGTTCCTGGGCCTTGCCGTCCTGCATGAGGTGCAGCAGCAGCGCCTGGGGGGCCTTGGCGCAGTTGGACCAGGTGCCCCGACAGGACTGGGTGAGGGCCGCCTGCAGGGCGAGATCCGCGCACCAGGGGAAGACCAGGGCGCCGCAGCGGGCCCCATAGAGCGTCATGGATTTCGACAGGGACATGGACGCGCCCACCAGCACGTTCCCCTCCGCGCCCAGCGCGGCATAGTCGGCCAGCGCGGCGGCCACGGCGGCCGGTTCGCGGGTGTAGTCCAGATAGGCGAAGTCCAGCAGGAGGGTGACGGGGCCGAGGCCTGCAACCTCGCGCAGCACCTTCAAAAGGGCCATGCGATCCGCCGGGGTGAGGCTGCGCCCGGTGGGGTTGTGGCAGGGATCGTTGAGCCAGAGCAGCACGCGGCCCTGGGTCTGCATCAGGTTCCGCAGCGCCAGGCTCCAGGCCGCCGCATCCAAGGCCGCGTCGAGCTCGGGCCAGGGCGCGGTCGTCAGCGCCATCCCGTTCTCGGCCGCCAGCGTGGCGTAGGGCCCCCAGAAGGGCGCCGTGGTGAGCACCGTCTGGCCTGGCTCCAGAAAATTCCGCAACGACAACGCCAGGGCGCCGCTGCCGCCCGGCGTGGTGCAGGCCGCGCCGGCCGTGGCGAGCAAGGGCCAGTGACGCCGCACCAGGGCCTTCAGGAAGGTGGGATCGCCCGCGATGGGGGCGTAGGGGGCGACCTCCATCGCCGTCAACTCGCGCCAGAGGTCCATCACCGAAGCCAGTACCACCAGCTGGCCCGATTCGTCCAGCAGGGCGCCCACGGTGGCGTTCATTACCGACTCGCCCGCCGCCTTGCGGGCCTGGGCCTCGGCGTTGAGGGCGAAGATGGGATCGTCCGCCGGGAAGGCTCGTCGCGTGGGAATCAATTGATCGGTCATGCCCCAGAGTACTCTGAAGTGATGAGCCCGTCCGCGCCTGCCACTCGAACAGCCACGACCCTGCTGATCCTGGGCGGGGCCTTGGCCTTGGCCCCCTTCACGCCCGCGGCCGCGGCCCTGGTGGGCGGGACGCTGCTGGCCTTGACCCTGGGCAACCCCTGGTTGACCTCCACGCGGGCCTGGCCCCAGCGCCTGCTCCCCCTCGCCGTGGTGGGGCTGGGCGCGGACATGAATCTGCGGGCGGTGGCGAAGGCGGGTCTGCGCGGCCTGGGCTTCACGGCCATCAGCCTCGCGGTGGTGCTGGCCCTGGGCTGGTGGCTGGCCCGGTGGCTGAAGGTGGAGCGCAATGCGGGCCTGCTCATTTCCGTGGGCACCGCCATCTGCGGCGGCAGCGCCATCGCCGCCGTGGCGCCGGTGTTGCGCGCCCGTGAGCAGGAGATCTCCGTGGCCCTGGCCACGGTATTCCTGCTCAACGCGGTGGCGCTCGTGATCTTTCCGCCCATCGGCCACGCGGCCGGCCTAGGCCAGGAGGCCTTCGGGCTCTGGTCGGCCCTGGCCATCCACGACACCAGCTCCGTGGTGGGCGCGGGGTTGGCGTACGGACCGCGGGCACTGGAAGTGGCCACCACCGTGAAGCTGGCCCGGGCCCTGTGGATCGTGCCCCTCACCCTCGGCATTGGCTGGCTCGTGGCGCGACGCGGCGAGGCCGCTGTCGATACCGATGCCGATGTGGCTCCGGTCAAGAAGCCATGGTTCATCGCGGGCTTCCTGGCCATGGCCGCCCTGGTGACCTTCGTGCCCGCGCTGCACGCGCCGGGTCACCTCATCGCGATGGCCGCCCGCCGGCTCCTGGTGCTCACGCTCTTCCTCATCGGCGCGGGCCTCAGCCGCGAGGCCCTCCGCAGCGTGGGCCTTCGCCCCTTCCTCCAGGGTCTGCTGCTGTGGCTGATCGTCGGATCGTTGGGGCTGGGAGCCGTGAAATTGGGGCTGCTCAGCGTCAACTGATTGAAACCGCGAAAGACGCGAAATGGCGCGAAACAGAACATGCAATGCTCTCTTTTTCGCGTGCTTTCGCGATTTTCGCGGTTCCAGCCTTGCCCCGGTAGTCCCGATAATGGGGTTCCATCGATCGAGGTATACATGATCCGCCCCTTTCAAGGCATGGTTCCCAAGCTCGGTGCCCGCGTGTTCGTGCCGGACAACGCCCTGGTGCTGGGTGACGTGACCCTCGGCGACGATGCCAGCATCTGGTTCAACTGCGTCCTTCGCGGCGACGTTAACTGGATCCGCATCGGCGCCCGCACCAACATCCAGGACGCCTGCTGCCTGCACGTCTCCAATACGATCCGGCCCCTTCTGATCGAGGAGGAAGTGAGCGTCGCCCACAACGTGATGCTGCACGGCTGCACCATCCGCAAGGGCGCCCTCATCGGCATGAGCACCACCATCATGGATGGGGCGGACATTGGCGAAGGCTGCCTGGTGGCTGCCGGGAGTCTGGTGCGGGAGGGTTTCCAGGCCCCTCCCCACAGCCTCGTGGCGGGGTGGCCCGCCATGGTGAAGGGCCCGCTCAGCGACCAGCAGCGTCAGCTGGTGGCCGGCATCTGGGCCCGGTACGTGCGCTACAAGGAGGCCTATTTCGCGGATGGCTGGCCCATGGCCGAGGCGCCCCGGACCACCACCCCGCAGCCCGGTTTCGCCGAGGGACATCCCTATCCATGATTCAGCCCTCCCAATCCCTTGCCTGATTGGTTAGACTCTCCGGATCATGTCCCCCCTGCTGCTCCTCCGCGTCCACGCCGATCTGCGCCTTGGACTGGGTCATGTGGCCCGGGCCCTCGCCCTCCAGGAAGCCTGGCGCGGCCTGGGCGGCCAGGCTTGCCTCGCCGTCTCCGGGGACGAGCGCGCCCGCCGCGTGGGCGGTGGCACCTATCCCTTCCTCGATGAGCCCCTGCCCTGTGAGGCCCTGTATCTCGGCGAGGCCCTCCACACCCCGCTGCCCGCGGAGTTGAAGGCCCGGGCCGCCGCGGTATTGGTGGATCAGTGGGACACCAACGCCGCCTTCCTCCAGGCCCTTCGACCCTTGAAAGTGGCGGTCATGGAGGACGACACCGACGCCCACGAAACGGCGGACCTGCTCTTCCAGCCCTTTCTGGAGGGCGTGCGTTGGCCGGATTCGCCCGTGAAGGTGGTGGCCGGCCGCAAGATCCGACCCTTCGAGACCACTTCCGGCGCCTGCCGCGTGCTCCGGGGCTCGCACTTCATCGTGGTGGACAAGGCCGCCCTGGCGCTGCGCCCCAAGCGCATGCCCCTCCAGCCCCTGGCCGTGCACAAGCTGCTGGTCACCTTCGGCGGCAGCGATGGGCCCAATCTGGCGCAGAAGGCCTTCGATACCCTCGCCCAGCTGGCCGCCGAGGATCGCTGGCGCGGCGCCTGCACTCTGCTTGCCCCCAACGGCATCCAGGGAGATCTCTTCCCGGGCTGCACCGTGGTCCGGAGCCTGCCCGGCCTCACCGGCCGCATCCCGGCCTTCGACGCCCTCTGGTGCTCGGCGGGCGTCACCCTCGCCGAGGCTCTCTGCATGGGGATTCCCACGGCCGTGTGGGGACAGAACGAGCGGCAGCACGGCATCCTGGCCGATCTGGCCCTGGCCAACGGCTGCTTCGACCTGGGCGCAGGGCCCGAGGCGGATCTGGTCATCGTCCGTGCGGCACTGGCCCAGTGGCTGGGACCCGAGGGCCAGGACAACCGCCAGGAGCAGGTCCGCGACGGCATGGCGCTGGTGGACGGCCTGGCCGCCTCGCGCATCGCGCAGGAGCTGTGGCGGTTGGTGCAGAGCCAAGACTGAAAACAAGCAGAAGCCCGGCTTTGCCGGGAAGCTGCGCGGGGGCCCGGGGGGAGGCTTCAGGTCCGTGAGCTTGCGAACGGGAGCAGGCGCAGCGTGCGATACCTGGAGGCGCGCAGCGCGGAACCCCCGGAGCTGAAAACACGGCTTGACCCTTCGAGCGGTCAACGATAAGCTTTCCCTTCTGTGAACTCGCCACCTTCAGGGTGGTGGCTTCGCCGACTGATCGAGATTCCGGAGCAGGCCATGAGCACTTACTTCCCGAAAGCCAATGAACTCAAGCGCCAGTGGTTCCTGGTGGACGCCAGCGGGATTCCCGTGGGCCGCCTCAGCACCGCCGTCGCCGATGTCCTGTCGGGCAAGAACAAGCCGACCTGGACCCCCTTCCTCGACACCGGCGACCATGTGATCGTCATCAATGCCGAGAAGGCCGTGCTCACCGGCAAGAAGGGCGTACAGAAGATGTACCGCCGCACCACCACCCAGCCCGGCTCCATGAAGGAAGTCCGCGCCGAGGTGCTGAACCAGACCTTCCCCGAGCGCATCATCGAGAGCGCGGTCAAGGGCATGCTGCCCAAGGGCCCCCTCGGCCGGGCGATGTATCGCAAGCTCAAGGTCTATGCCGGCCCCGAGCACGAGCAGTCCGCCCAGCAGCCCCAGATCATGACCATCCAGAAGTAAGAGGCGAGGACCCCATGGCCATTTCCCAGAACTACGGAACCGGTCGCCGCAAAAGCGCGGCTGCCCGCGCCTTTCTCCGCCCCGGCACCGGCCTGATCACCGTCAACGGCCGCAGCCTCGAGAACTATTTCCCGAACGCCGTGCTCCGCATGATGGTTCACCAGCCCTTGGTGCTGGCTGATCTCGATGGCAAGTTCGACATGCTCATCAGCGTCACCGGCGGTGGCCCCGCGGGCCAGGCCTCGGCCATCCGCATGGGCATCTCCCGCGCCCTGCTCAGCTACAACGACCAGCTCAAGTCCCTCCTGCGCGGCGCCGGCCTTCTGACCCGCGACCCCCGCATGAAGGAACGCAAGAAGCCCGGTCGCAAGGGCGCCCGTCGCCGCTTCCAGTTCAGCAAGCGCTAAACTTTTTCGGCTGCGCCGAAACAGATACAGGAAAAGAATTACCAGGGGGCTGCGGCCCCCTGGGTTTTACCGGGCCGCCCCCGGCATCTGCAGGAAAGGCGGCCGATTCGAGGCGGAAACCCCGCCTTTCATCCCACCCGCGGCGTCCTTCAACCCTCGCCGCTTGACCAGGGAGGCCAGCATGGCTGCCATCCAGATGAAGGAACTTCTCGAGGCCGGTGCCCACTTCGGCCACCAGACCAAGCGTTGGAATCCCAAGATGAAGAAGTACATCTTCGGGGCGCGCAACAGCATCTACATCATCGACCTCCAGAAGACCCTGCGTCTCTGGAACACGGCCGCGAACTTCCTCACCAAGTCCGCCACCGAAGGGAAGAACTTCCTCTTCGTGGCCACCAAGCCCCAGGCCCAGGAATTGATCGCCGAGCAGGCCGCCCGCTGCGGCGCCTTCTACGTGAACAACCGCTGGCTGGGCGGCATGCTCACCAACTTCGCCACCATCAAGAAGAGCCTCGAGAAGTTCCGCGAGATCGAAGCCACCCTGGCGGATCCCGCCCGCACGGCCCTGCTTTCCAAGAAGGAACTGCTCACCCTCAACCGCACCCGGCTGAAGCTCGAGACCTCCTTCCAGGGCATCCGCGACATGCGCGCCCTGCCCGACGTCATTTTCGTCATCGATCCCCATCGCGAGGACATCGCCGTCACCGAGGCCAAGAAGATCGGCATCAAGGTCGTGGGCATCGTCGACACCAACTGCGATCCCGACATGGTGGACTACGTGATCCCCGCCAATGACGACGCCATCCGCTCCATCCTGCTCTTCTCCGAGCGCGTGGCCGATTCCATCCTCGAAGGCCGCCAGTCATTCCGCGACAAGGGCGACAACGACGAGATGAAGAAGATGATGGCTGAAAAGATTGGCGAGGGTTCCGAAAGTTAGGCCTTGCCTAACTCGGAATCGCTTCGCGATTCCGAGCAGATCGAGACAATCAGGATATGGAGTTACACATGGCATTCACCGCACTGGACGTGAAGGCACTGCGCGAGAAGACCGGCCTCGGCATGATGGATTGCAAGAAGGCCCTGGACGAGAATGACGGCGACATGGAGAAGGCCATCGAGTGGCTGCGCAAGAAGGGCATGGCCGCCTCCGCCAAGAAGGCTGACCGCGTCGCCGGCGAGGGCATCGTCGAGGCCTACATCCACCCCGGCGGCCGTGTGGGCGTACTGGTGGAAGTGAACTCCGAGACCGACTTCGTGGCCCGCAACGAGGCCTTCCAGCGCCTGGTGAAGGAGATCGCGATGCACATCGCGGCCGCCGACCCCGCGCCCCGCTTCGTCACCAAGGAGGAAGTGACCCAGGAGTTCCTCGACACCGAAAAGCGCATCGCCACCGAGATGGCCCTGGCCACCGGCAAGCCAGCCAACATCGTCGAGCGGATCGTCGAGGGCAAGATGAACAGCATCTTCAAGGAGGTCTGCCTCCTCGAACAGCCCTTCATCATGAACCCCGACCTCACCATCCAGCAGTACCTGTCCCAGCGGACCGCGGAGATCGGCGAGAAGCTCAGCATCCGCCG
>JBBQHW010000073.1:0-12345 GCA_038324335.1 Holophagales bacterium | reverse complement strand
CTGGCTGAAACCGGAGGGTGCATGAACAACACGCCGCAGGGGTTCTGCTTCGGTCGGGCTCCGCCCTCCCTTCGCAGACCCCCTGCATTCACTGCGATCCGTCTACCATCGAGGACTTACAGAAACTTCTGGACACAACTCCAGGCCAGGCCTTCGATCGTGCTCAGGAGGAAGAAGGCGACCAGCGGAAAGGTGAAGAGCCAGAGGGATTTCGAGCCGCCTTCTCCGCCGATGGTGACCATGAACAGGAGCATCCCCCCGAAGAACAGGGCGTTGAGCCGGTAGAGCCAGATTCCGCTCCGCATGCTCTTGAGCAGCGACCACGCCAGCAGCAGGCTGAGGGCCATGGCGAAAATCACTGCGGCAAGGACCCAATGGGCCTGCCAGCAGTTGTAGATCCCGAAGACCAGCATCGTCGGGACGCCCAGCAACAGGAAGGCCACGAAATGACGCAGACGGGTCTTCTCCTCTGAATCGAGGGGCAGGGATTCCACCAGCGCGGCGATGTGCTGCGCGATTCGTTGGAGGAGGCCCTGAAACGGTCGGATCATGAAACCCCGTGCTGCTTGGGATCGATAAGATATGAAAGTGGCTGCCGATCCACCACTATCTCCATCGGCCCAGTGCCAGGTAAGTCAAGTATCCGTCTTTCCAGGAGTCCCTGAATGTCCCCGAAATCTCTCGATCGCACCGAATCGGAAGCACCCCTTCCGGATTTCCGCACTCTGGTGTTGGCCGTGGTGAAGCGCATCCCCAAGGGCAAGCTGGCTTCTTACGGACAGGTGGCGGCCCTGGCGGGCTATCCGCAGCGTCCCCGGCAGGTGGGCATGGTGCTGTCCGGGCTGCCCGAGGGCACCAAACTGCCCTGGCATCGCGTGGTCAACACCCGCGGCTACGTGCCCAGCCGGGGCCGCTGGTGGGGCGCCTTCGAGCAGATCGGACGGCTGCGCGACGAGGGCATCGAGGTGGACGACCTGGGCAACCTCGATCTCGAGGCCCATCGGTGGTCGCCGCGCTGATTGCCTGTCGCATCAGGTAAACTGACCCGGTGGAGGGCCCATGAAGGTGCGCGTGTCGGTGCAGTTGAAGCCCGGAATCCTGGACCCCCAGGGCAAGGCGGTGGAACAGGGGCTGCACGGCTTCGGCTTCGAAGTGGAGCACGTCCGCATCGGCCGCCTCATCGAGATGGACGTGCCGGGAACGGACGCCGCCGACGTCAAGGCCAAGGCCCTCGCCATGTGCGAGAAGCTGCTGGTCAATCCCGTGATGGAAAAGGCCTCCATCGAGGTGCTCTGATGCGCGTGGCCGTCCCGGTCTTCCCGGGCTCCAACTGCGATCACGATGCCCTGCATGCCTGCGGCACCGTGATGGGCTGGGAGACGATTCCCGTCTGGCACCAGGAGACCCGCCTGCCCGAGCACACCGAACTGGTCATCGTGCCCGGCGGCTTCAGCTATGGCGACTACCTGCGCTGCGGGGCCATCGCGGCCCTGGCGCCCATCATGGCCGACATCAAACGCCACGCCGACAACGGCGGCCTGGTGCTGGGCGTCTGCAACGGCTTCCAGATCCTCTGCGAGGCCCAGCTGCTGCCTGGCGCCCTGCTGCGCAACGAATCCCTCCGTTTCATCCATGCGGACGTCCACCTGCGCGTGGAGCGGGCCGACCTGCCCTTCACCCGGGCCATGCAGGCCGGTGAAGTGTTCCAGGTCCCCATCGCCCACGCCGAGGGCAACTTCACCCTGGATCCCGCCGATCTGGTGGATCTGGAGGCCCGGGGCGGCGTGGCCTTCCGCTACTGCTCGCCGCAGGGTGGGATCGGGGCGGAACACGTACCCAATGGCGCCATGAACGGCATCGCCGGCATCGTGAACCTGCGCGGCAACGTGCTGGGCATGATGCCCCACCCCGAGCGGGCGGTGGATCCAAAGCTGGGGCCCACAGGTGGGCTGGGAATGTTCCGGAGCCTGGCCCAGGCCTTCGCCGGGGCCTGACGCCCGTCACAATTTTCGCGGCTGTGAAAATTCCATGTCACATGGCTGTTTTTACTGTCATCCTTCCGCAATGCCTCGATAGGCATCTCTTTTTATTCCTGAGTCATGAGCGAACCTGAAACCAAGAACCTCCAGATGTTCACCAGCGGACCCCTCCGCCTGGCCTTGCTGAAGCGCGACCCCGTCCCCTCCAAGCTGCTGCCGGCCCGAGACGCCTGGACGCTGCTCCAGCCCACGCATGCGGTGCGCGTCTGCACCGGCGAGGATCGGGAAGAGGGCATCATCCGCACCGGCGACCTGGCCCTGCTGCTGCCGGGCTTCGGGCACACCCTCAAGCGCCACCATTCCAACACGCCCTTCGGCTTCACCGCGCTGTTCATGGAAGGGCCCTTCCCGGAGCCGCTGCTGTCGGCCCTGCAGAACCCGCCCCGCAAGTGGCAGGAAGCCAGCTTCGCCGTGCTCCGCAGCCTCAGCCTCAAGCAGCTGTTCAACATTTTCACCCAGGAACTGGCAAATCCCGACGGCGTGCAGCTCATGACCCGGGAGCTCTTCCTCATCCTGCTGGGCGCGGAGCTGTCCCGCCTGACGGAAAAGGAGGACCGGGGCCGCTTCCCCTACCGCCTGAACCGTTCCACTCTGCAGCTGGTGCTGGATCACATGGAGATTCACCTGGGCGCGAAGAACAGCGTGCCCGAGCTGGCCACCATGGCCCGTTGCACGCCGGACCACTTCATCCGGCTGTTCCGGGAAGCTACCAGCACCACGCCCCACCAGTACCTCATCGAGCGGCGGCTCCAGCGCGCGGTCACCCTGCTGGCCAACGGCGAGCGGCCCAGCGACGTGGCCAAGATCCTCGGTTTCTACGACGCCAGCGCCTTCACCCGCGCCTTCAAGCGCCGCTTCAGCGTGCCCCCCAGCGAGTACGCCCAGGAAGCCTACGAGCGGCAGTTCCCGAAGAAATCCAACTGAGGTTGCCGACACGATAAGTCCACCCCGTCGTGGCTCCATATCGAGGTCCCACATGGTCAAGCCGGTGGTGTTGCTCCTGGTCTCGGCCCTGTCCCTGGCAGGTGCCCACCCGGCTGAGGAGCTGTTGCGGAAACAGCCCTCGCCCGCCCTCTCCCTGGAACTGGCCCTCCCGGATTCCCCCGATGCAGCCGCCATGAAGCGCGCCTACTTGGAGGCTTTCCGGGAGGAGTTTGCCCATGGCCTTGCCTCGGACCCGGCCCCGTCAGAGTCGGAACGCATCCAGTTCATCGTAGTGGTCGGTCAACGCACCGTGCGCACCGAGACCGAGGCCAACATCAATACCGGTGCGGACCGGGCCGCTGCGGTGGCCACCCGCTCACCATTCGGCTTGCTCCGCAGCGCCCTAGGACCCAAATCCGGCTACGAAAGCCAGGTGGAGCGACTCGGTTATCGGCCTTGTGTCATAACCGGCCAGGTCGTGCTGCTCAAACCGGGGAAAGACGGCTTCCAGGAGACCCTCCGCCTGGATTCCATGCCGATCATGAAGCACTTGCGTCCGCTGGGTGAGAACGACCGCACCACCGAGGGATTGCTGGCAGAGGAAGGGCGGGCCGTGGCCCTCGAGACCCTCGCCCTGCTGAAGAAGAAGTTCGGCTGGACGCCCCCAGGCCTCTGAACCCCGATTACAGCCATACCAAGGGCGCCAACAGGCGCCCAATTTTGGAGGGGAATAAAGAGTAAGCCCGGCTCAGCCGGGCTTACTCGCAGGGGCCCGGAGGTATGCGCGCAGCGCGCCCCTAGATCCTTGCCACGCCTGCGTGGCGAGGGGAACCCCCGGAGAACGCAGGCCTACTTCGCAGCTTTTTCGGTGACGGCCTTGGCCTTGGCGGCGCCTTTTTCGGTGCCCTTCTTGGTCTTGCCCTTGGCCTTCTCGCTGCCGGCTTTCGCGGCGCCCTCGCCCTTGGCGGTGGCTGCCTTCACCTTGTCGGTGGCGCCCGGAACCTTGCCCGCCTTGGCCTCGGCCTTGGCATCCACCTTGGCCCTGGCAGCGGCCGCCTGTTGATCCGCTTTGGCCCTGGCCTGCTCCGCCTGCACGTCGGCCATGGATTTGCCCGCATCCACGGCGCCGTCGGCCTTGGCCTTGAGGTCTTCCTTGCTGGGGATCTGGGCCGAAAGCGCCAGCGAGGCGCAGAGCAGAACTGGAACGAATCGTTTCATGGAAATCTCCGAAAGATGGGATTGGGATGAACCCGGACAGCGGTTCATCAGTTCTGCGAACCGGCACTCAGTTATGGCTTGCAGACCTTGCAGGCCTTGTAGCCGGCCTTGGTGGCCTCGGCGGCGGAAGTGAAGGTGGTCTTGTTGGCCTCCTTGATCTTCGCGGCGGACTTGCAGTCAGCCTTGTGGAAGGTCTTGGAATCCTTGTTGGCCACGATGGCGGCGGCGGGAGCAGGCGCCATCTTCGCCGCGGGTGCAGCAGCGGGCTTGGCTGCAGCGGCAGGCTTGGCCTTGGGCTCCTGGGCGAAGGCCGCCACTGAGGCGACGAGGAGGAGGGTGAGCAGGGCACGGTTCATGAAAGCTCCGGTGGAGAATGGCCCAGGATGCAGGAAATTCGCCGTTCCTGTCAACGGGGGACCACGGCGGTCGCAGCGAACCTTGGCGCTCGCCGGGCCAGGGTGGCCTGCTCGAAGCCGTAGGCCAATTTCAGCAGCGTGCCCTCCTGCCACGGACCGGCCACGAAGGAAAGGCCCACGGGCAGGCCGAAGGCAAACCCGGCGGGCACGGTGAGGTGCGGGCAGCCGGCCACCGCCGCGGGGCTGGAGAAGCTGAGACTGGAACTGTCCCCGTTCACATGATCGATGAGCCAGGCGGGGCCGCCCGTGGGCCCCACCAGGGCCTGCAACTGGTGCTGCTCCAGCAGGCCCAGGATGTCCCGGCGGGCCTGAGCGCAGGTGTCGAGCGCCTTGAGGTAGGCAGGCTCCGTCAAGGGCCCCTTGGCCTGGGCCTGCTGCAACAGTTCCTGGCCGAAGAAGGGCATCTCGTCGGCGCGGTGCGCCACATTGAAGGCCATCAGCCCTGCCAGATCCTTCAGGTCGCCGCCCCGGCCCGCGAAGTAAGCGTTCAGGTCCGCCTTGAATTCGTAGAGCAGCACTTCGAGTTCTGCATCGTCATAGGCGGCCGTTTTCAGCTCCACTTCCACCAGCGTGGCGCCCTGGGCCCTCAGCACCGCCAGGGCCGGCAGCAGCACCGCATCCGTGTGGGCGTGAACGCCCAGCAGGTTCTTGACGATGCCGAGGCGGGCACCCTTCACACCGTCATTGACCAGGAAACGGGTGTAATCGGCTTCCCGTTTCGCGTTGGCCTCGCGGGTGGCCGGGTCCCTGGGATCCGAGCCGGCCAGCACACTCAGCAGGATCGCAGCGTCGTGCACGGTGCGCGTCATCGGCCCCGCCGTGTCTTGGGTGTGCGAGATGGGAATGATGCCGCTGCGGCTCAGCAGGCCCACGGTGGGTTTCAGCCCCACCAGACCGTTCGCGTTGGCGGGGCTCACGACGGAGCCATCCGTCTCGGTACCCACCGCCACGGCACAGAGGCAGGCCGCCACCGCAGCGCCCGAGCCAGAACTGGAACCACTGGGGCTGCGGTCCAAGGCGTAGGGGTTCCGCGTCTGCCCGCCCCGCGCGCTCCAACCGCTGCTGCTGCGCGTGGACCGGAGGTTGGCCCATTCGCTCAGGTTCGTTTTCCCGAGGAGCACGGCGCCCGCCTCACGCAGCCGCTGTACGATGAAGGCATCCTCCCTGGGCCGCGGCGCCTCGGCCAGGGCCAGCGAGCCCGCCGTGGTCTTCATGCGGTCCGCGGTATCGATGTTGTCCTTGATGAGCACGGGAATGCCGTGCAGCGGCCCGCGCAGCTTCCCGGCCTTCCGTTCCTCGTCCAGGGTCCGGGCGATGGCCAGGGCCTCCGGATTCAGTTCGATGACGGCATTCAGCTTCGGGCCTGCCTGGTCGAGGGCGCCGATGCGGGCCTGGTACCTTCGCACCAGGTCCACCGCCGTCCATCGGCCTGCGGCCAGGCCCAACCGCAGGCCATCCACGGTGGCTTCCTCCAGCACCAGCCCTTGCGCCGATGGCCCCGGCTTTGTGTCGCCCCCCAAGAACGCAGCCGCGCCCGTGGCCAGTCCAGCCCCGAGGAAAGTCCGGCGGTCGAGCCGAGAAAGGTCGTCGAAGTTCCTCATGGGCCGTCCTCACTGAAGTTGAAGGATCATAACAATGACCATCCGCCGATGGCTGCTGCGCATTCGCCGATCAGCCGTCGCCTCAGGTCGGGAGCAAGGGGATCCTGAAGCCACGGAGGCTTTCATGGCCGCGTTCCTGCTCTGGTTCATTCTCCTGATCATCTGCTGGCCCCTGGCCCTCCTGGCGCTGCTCCTCTATCCGCTGATCTGGGTGCTGCTGCTGCCCTTCCGTCTGCTGGGCTTCGCGGCGGAAGGGGCCTTCGGGCTGGTGCGGGGACTGTTCCTGCTGCCGGGACGGATCATCGGAGGAAGAACCTAGGACAGGATTAACCGATTCAAAGACCGATGAACAGGATTAGAGCTAGGGCGCTTTACATCTTGAATCCTGTTCATCCACCTGAATCCTGTTAATCCTGTCTTCGCCCTTGTTCGAGTCGGGCACCCCCCGGACTTGAGCCAGATCACAACCCTTGTTGATGCTTCGATCTAGAATGAACGGGTCCCGTGGAGGCCCCGTGTTCCAAGGTTTCGAGCAGGCCAGGCAGTTTGTCCAGACGCATTCGGTGCGCATGATCGACCTCATCTTCAGCGACCTCTGGGGCCGCTGGCACCACGTCAGCATCCCCGCCTCGCAGTTCACGGAATCGCTCATGCGGGACGGCGTGGGCTTTGACGGCTCCAGCGTGGGCCTGAAATCGGTGAAGTCCGGCGACATGGTGCTCATCCCCGACCTGGCCACGGGCTACATGGATCCCTTCTGGGAGGCACCCACCCTCAGCTTCATCTGCTCCGCTTTTGAAGCCGACACCAAGGCGCCCTTCTCGGTGGACCCGCGCAACATCGCCATCCGCGCCGAGGCGTACCTGCAGGAGACGGGCATCGCCGACCAGAGCATCTGGGGACCGGAGTACGAGTTCTACGTCTTCGACAAGGTGAGCTACGAGAACGGCGTCAACACCGCCTCGTACCGCGTGGACAGCCGCGAGGCCGACTGGCACAGCGGCGAGGGCGGCCACGGGCACTTCATCCCCCTGCATGGCGGCTACCACGCCATGGCCCCCAAGGATCAGCTCTACAACCTGCGCGCCGAAATGTGCATGGAACTGGAGCGCATGGGCGTGGACGTGAAGTACCACCACCACGAGGTGGGCGGCCCCGGCCAGTGCGAGATCGAGACGCCACTCTTCCCCCTGCTGAAGGCCGGTGACGCCACCCAGATCGTGAAGTACGTGGTGAAGATGGTGGCCCATCGCCGGGGCCAGACGGCCACTTTCATGCCCAAGCCCCTCTATGGCGAGGCCGGCAGCGGCATGCACTTCCACCAGATGCTCATGAAGGCGGGCAGGAACCTCTTCTACGACGAACAGGGCTACGGCAAGATGAGCCAGGAGGCCCTCTGGTACATTGGCGGCATCCTCACCCACGGCCCCGCCCTGCTGGCCCTCACGAACCCCAGCACCAACAGCTACCGGCGCCTGGTGCCGGGCTTCGAGGCCCCCGTCAGCGCCTTCTTCTCCCTGGGCAACCGCTCCGCCGCCATCCGCGTGCCCAAGTACGCGGACCAGCCCGAGACAGCCCGCTTCGAATTCCGGCCCCCGGACGCCACCTGCAACGTCTACCTCGCGTTGGCGGCGCAACTGCTCGCCGGCATCGACGGCATCCAGAAGAAGCTGGACCCCACGGCTCTGGGCTTCGGGCCCATCGATCAGAACATCTTCACCTGGAGCGAGGAACAGCGCCGGAAGGTCAAGAGCCTACCCACCAGCCTCACGGAAGCCTGCGATGCCCTCGAGGGCGACATGGACTTCCTGCTGGCAGGGGAGGTTTTCGAGCGGCTCCAGCTGGAGGACTACCTCACTCACCTCCGGGCCCAGGAAGCCGCCGTACGGAACCGGCCCCACCCCTACGAGATGGCCCTCTACTTCGAGGCCTGAGACCAAGTCGCCACCAAAGATGAAGATTAACCACGGAGACACCGAGGCCACGGAGATGGCACGGAGGCCTCCGTGCCCCTCCGTCATGGGCAGGCCGAAGGCCGCTTCCGGCAAGGCCGGAAGCCACAGGAGGCGCCGGGCGCGGATTCCCCTGAAGTGATCCACGCCCGGCGCCTCCTATGTGCCCATGCTCCGTGTCTCCGTGGTGGATCCTTTACGATTGAAGGCGAACCGGCCTGAGCCCTAGCCCAGGGCGGCTTCCAGGGCTTCTGAATAAAGCTGCCTCAAGTCCGCTGCCGCCGCATCCAGCAGAGGCTGCCCATCCACCGCGATGGTGAAGCGCGAACCGCCCGTGGTGCCAATCTTTGCGCAGGGCACGCGGTGGGTGGCGCAGAGGGTGGCCAGGCTGCCTTCGCCTTCGGAACTGACGGACACCACGATGCGGCCCGCGGTCTCGCCGAAGAGCAGGCTGTCCAGACGCAGGCCGCCCTGGTTCAGCATCAACTGACAGCCCATGTCCCCACCAAAGCCGCTCTCCAACACCGTCACCAGCAGGCCGCCTTCGCTGGTGTCATGGGCGCTGCGAATGAGGCCCAGGCGGATGCCCTCGCGGACGCAGGCCTGGAGCCGCAGTTCCTCATCCAGACGCAGTTCGGGACAGCGGCCTTCCACCTTGCCCGTGCGCAGCTTCAGGTACTCGCTGCCGCCCAGCTCATCGCGGTTCTCGCCCAGCAGGAAGATGCCATCGTGGGCGGCGCGGAAGCCGGAGCCGCAGATGCGGTTGCCCACCTTGGACAGCGCGGTGGCATCGGGCGCAGCCACGGCCACCTGCCCCGCACAGTCCTCCACCAGGCCCACGGCGGCGATCATGGGCGTGGGGAAGATGCTCTGGCCTTCGGTGTCGTTGTAGAGGCTCACGTTGCCGCTGACGATGGGGACGTCCAGCGCCAGGCAGGCCTGGCGGATGCCCAGGCAGCCCTGCTCGAAGGTCCACATGTTCTCGGGCTTCTCGGGGTTCCCATAGTTGAGGCAATCGGTCAGGCCGATGGGCTCGGCGCCCACGCAGGCGAGGTTGCGGCAGGCCTCGGCCACGGCGTGGGCCGCGCCCCAGAAGGGATCCAGGTAGCAGAAGCGACTATTGCAGTCACTGCTCATGGCCACGGCCTTGCCCGTGTCCAACCCGGCTTCGTCCTTCACGCGGATGATGCCGGCATCCCCGCGGCCCATGCCCAGCAGGGTGTTGCTGCGCACGGTGCCGTCGTACTGCTCGAAGATCCACCGCTTGCTGGCCACCGTGGGGGTGCTCAGGATCTGCCGCAGGGTGCGTTCCACCTCGCTGGGCTTGAGATCGGCGGGCAGTGGCGCGGCATTCACGGCATCCAGGTAGCCGGGGCGCTGGCGGGGGCGGTCGTACTTGGGCGCCGCGTCCACCAGTGGCTGGATGGGCAGGTTGATCACGGACGCGCCATGCCAGCTGCCGATGAAGCGGCCGCTGTCCGTGACCTCGCCCACCACGCAGGCATCCAGGCCCCATTTGTGCAGCACTTGAATGATGTTCGGCTCACAGCCGGGCCGGGCCACCAGCAGCATGCGCTCCTGGCTTTCGCTAAGCATGAGTTCGAAGGGCGTCATGCCCTCCTCGCGCTGGGGCACCTGGTCCAGGCGGATCTCCAGGCCCGTCCCCGCGCGGCTGGCCATCTCGAAGCTGCTGGACGTGAGCCCCGCAGCCCCCATGTCCTGGATGCCGATGACCCAGTCGGTGTGGAAGATCTCCAGGCAGGCTTCCAACAACAGTTTTTCGGTGAAGGGATCACCCACCTGCACCGTGGGGCGCTTCTCCTCGCTGCCCTCGCCGAATTCCGCCGAGGCCATGCTGGCGCCGTGGATGCCATCACGGCCCGTCTTGGAGCCGATGTACATCACCTTGTTGCCCACGCCCGACGCGAAGCCCTTGAAGACCCGGTCGCTGCGCAGCACGCCCAGGGTGAAGGCGTTTACCAGGATGTTGCCGTTGTAGCTGGCGTCGAAGCCTGCGTCGCCGCCCAGCATGGGGATGCCCATGCAGTTGCCGTAGCCCGAGATGCCCGCGGCCACGCCCTTGACCAGGCCCTTCATGCGCGGCGCGTCGAGGTCGCCGAAGCGCAGGCTGTTCAGGTTGGCCAGGGGCCGGGCGCCCATGGTGAACACGTCGCGCAGGATGCCGCCCACGCCCGTGGCGGCGCCCTGGTAGGGCTCGATGAAGCTGGGGTGGTTGTGGCTCTCCATCTTGAAGCAGACCGCCCAGCCATCCCCGATGTCCACCACGCCGGCGTTCTCGCCGGGGCCCTCGATGACCCGCGGGCCCTCTGTGGGCAGGTTCTTCAGGTGGATGCGGCTGGACTTGTACGAGCAGTGCTCGCTCCACATGGCGCTGAACACGCCCAGTTCCGAATAGGTGGGCAGACGGCCGTCCAGGAGGCGCAGGATGACCTGCCACTCGTCCCTGGAGAGGCCCAAGGCCAGGGCCAGGGCTTCGGTGACGGCCGGTTCGTGGGCAGCAGGCATGGAGGCTCCGGAAGCCTAGATTCTACCGGTTCCGACACCGACTAACGAGGCTTGACAGGCTGCTACGGTTCAGGATTCCTCGGGCTCCAGGGGCACCATGGGCGACTCGCCGCCTTCATAGGTGCGCCGCAGCACCCCCTGGATCAGCCGTTGGAAGAAGGTGGCGCGCTCCGGGTTGAAGACGATGGACACGGCTGCCTTCAGCTCCGAACCCAGCTCCAGCAGCGGTCCGCCTTCGATGCCGGTGCCCAGCAGGACGAAGGGAACGCGCCCCTGGATCACTTCGGCCAGGGGCTTGAGGCGCCGCCGGTCGTCCAGACCCAGGTTGGGCACGTGGAAGAACACCAGAGCCGGATTCTGGGCGATGGCGTCCTTGAGGGCCGGCATGTTCATCCCGATGCGCTTCACCGGCTGGAACCCGCCCAGCAGCTCCTGCAGCGACGATTCCAGGGCCGCATCCGAGGACACCAGCACCAGCCCGCTGGGCACGGCGGCGAGGGCCCGCCCCGCCACTGCCTGCGCCTGGCCAGAGGTCTCCACGCCGCGCCGGGAGATGCGCTCGAGATCCTCTTCCCGCTTCTCGAACACCCAGCGGGACAGGGGATTCAGAAGGTAGTCATCCAACTGGGGCCGGTACTCCACCCCGAAGGTGCGACCCCGCACATGGCGCAGCTTGACCTTGGTGTTGATGCGGATGTCCTCCGTGAGCTGGATGGTGACGGCCATGTCCTCGCCGGGTTGCAACTCCCCCTCCATGAAATCTCGGGTGCTGAAGACCCGCGCGCCCGTGGTGCTGATGTCCACCAGGGTGCCCGTGACGAGGTCGAACTTGGGCGTGCTGAAGGTGACCGGGACCCGCCCCACGTGGTCCACCCGGTACGAGTTGCGGTGATCCTCCTCCTGCAGCAGGGCGGGCAGGGCCAGCCGCAGGGTACGGCGGCCATCGGCCATGCCGAAGCCCTTCAGCTCCGTGGGGGCTTCCAGGAAGCTGATGCTGTGTGGGAATCGCATCTTCAGGCCGGCGCTGCGCAGCCCGTACATGGCGTCCTCGCGTCCCATGGTGGCCGCCACGTGGATCTCGGTCCCGTCCATCCGCAGGAAGGAGGATTCGAAGCGGAGGTAGGGCGTCACCAGGATCATCAGCTCGCGCCGGTCGCAGGCGCGCTTGATGATTTCCACGATGGTCTCCGGATTCCGGATCAGGTTGCCCGCCAATGAACCTCCGATGCGTCTTGAATGCGTTCACCCATCATGGACGGGGTTCCCTACACTGGAAAGCCTGGACGCCATGACCCCCCCTCGAACCCTGCTTGCCTACAGTGCCCCCCGGAGCGGCTTCGGGGACGAGTGGATGACCTTCCTGCCCATAGGTCTCGGCTACCTGCAGGCCATGCTCAAATCCCGCGCGTTTCCCTGTCGGCTGGCGAACCTGAGCGGCCAGAGCCGGCCCGAGATCCTGGCCTACCTGAAGGCTCAGAACCCGGCAGTGCTGGGCGTCTCCATGTTCACTTTCAACCGGAAGCGCTCTTACGAACTGCTGGCCTGGGCCCGGCAGGCCTGCCCCCAGGCCATCCTCCTGGCTGGGGGGCCCCACCCCACCCACCTGGCCGAGGAGGTCTTCGAGGACTGTCCGGCCCTGGACGCCATCGTGCAGGGCGAAGGCGAGGCG
>JBBQHW010000072.1:0-12400 GCA_038324335.1 Holophagales bacterium | reverse complement strand
AGCCCCAATCCATCCCCACCATCACTCCACGGTGATGCTCAACCGCCGGCCCAGCAGTCGCACCATGGTTCCCCAGGCCACGCGCTGGGCTTCTTCGTAGCGGCCTTTCTCCAGGCGAAGCAGGAGACCCACCTGTTCGTCGGGGTCGACGATGAGGTATTCGGGGACACCCGCGGCTTCGTAGGTCCAGCGCTTGCGGACAGTGTCCTTGGAGGCGGTGCTGGGGCTGAGGATCTCCACTACGAGGTCCGGCGGTCCTTCGATGCCCCGGGGGCTGATCTTGGCGGGATCACAGACCACGAGGAGATCGGGGATCACCACACCCGTGTCCAGGAAGACGTCAGTAGGTGCTATGAAAAGCTTGCAGTCGCCGCCACCGAAGGCCTTGCGGGCCTCCCGGAGGGCGTTTTCCAGGGCGAAGGCCAAGCGCCCCGAAACCTCCTGGTGCTTCGTCCCCGGCGAGGGGGTCATGTCATAGGCCACGCCGTGGATGAGTTCCCAGCGCCCATCCCACTGCTTCCAGTCTTCCAGGGTGTACCCGGGGTGTTGCGGCTGGGGTAGGTTCATGGAATGCCTCGGAGGTCATTCATTATCGCAGATCCACCTACCCGCTTCGCTTTTCACCATCTCCAAAAGGAAGGGCGCCAAGTGGCGCCCTTCCTTTTGGAGAAAACACGAGAACCGACTACTTCTTCTTCCACGCCTTCACGGGCGCTGCCTTCCAGGGGCGCGGGGCGTCCTTGGTGGCGGGCTTGGCGGGGCGGTCTTCCCAGGCCTTCTTGACCGGGGCCGGAGCCGGGGTCGGGGCATCGGTGCGGGGCTTGGGCTTGGCGTAGGGGCGGGGCTTCTCGTCGAACTCGCTGCGGGGCTTGAAGGTGCCGTCGGGGCGGGTCTTGGAGAACGCGGAATCGGGCTTCGGGCCGGCGCCGCGGATGCCAGGGGCCTCATTCCCGCGGGCAGCGGCGCGCTCCTGGTAGGTGCGCTGGGAGCGCGGTCCGCCCTCCTTGCGTTCCCGCGCCAGATCAAAGCGGGACTTGACCTTCTTCTCGGGCTCGTTGGGCAGGTCGAAGCCCGAGGCCTGGTCGGCCTGGACGAGGCCCAGCAGGCCCGCCACCAGACGCACGGGATCGGCGTCCTTCAGCAGCTGCTTGGCCTGGTTGAGCAGGGCGGCGCTGGCGGAGCCCTGGATGCCATCCAGCAGCTTGGCGGCCTGGGCTTCGCGGATCTCGCCTGGGGTGGGCACGGCGCGCCAGTCTAAGGTGAGGCCCCCGCGGCGGCTCCAGGCCAGCAGGATGCGGCTTTCCTTCCAGCCCACCAGGGCCATGCTGCTGCCCTTGGCGCCGGCGCGGCCCGTGCGGCCGCTGCGGTGGATGTAGCTCTCCAGCTGGGTGGGGATGCCCATGTGGACCACGAGGGGGAGGCCCTCGATGTCGAGGCCGCGGGCGGCCACGTCCGTGGCCACCAGGTAGCGCAGCTTGCCGTCCTTGAACTGGCCGAGGATGCGCGTGCGCGTGGCCTGGGCCAGGTCGCCGTGCAGGAAGGCCGCAGGCAGGCCCGAGACGGTGAGTTCCTCGGCGACTTCTTCCGTCTGGGCCTTGGTCTTGGTGAAGATCAGGGCGGCGCTGGGCTGATCCTTGAGTAGCAGGTTCACCAGGGCGCGTACCTGCTGATGGTCGGGCACCAGCACGGGCGTGTGGGCGATGTCGGCGTGCACGGCATGCTCGCCGGCCTCCGCCAGCTGGATCTGGACGGGATCCTTGAGGAAGCGCTTGGCCAGCTTGGCGATGGGGGCGGGCAGAGTGGCCGAGAACAGGAAGGTCTGCGGACCCGCGGGCACCTTGGCGAGGATGGTCTCCACGTCCTCCAGGAAGCCCATGTTCAGCATCTCGTCGCACTCGTCGAGGACGATCATGCTCACATGGCTCAGGTCGAGGGTGCCGCGATTCAGGTGATCCATGACGCGGCCCGGCGTGCCCACCACCACGGGTGCGCCCATCTGCAGGGAGCGTAGCTGGGGCTGGTAGGCGACGCCACCCACCAGATTGGCGAGGGGCAGCTTGGGCACGAGCGTGTGTAGCTCGGCACCCACCTGCTGGGCCAGCTCCCGTGTGGGCAGGAGGATCAGGGCCTGGGTGTGGCGCTCATCAGAGAGGCGCTGCAGCAGGGGGAGGCCGTAGGCCAGGGTCTTGCCGGAACCGGTGCGGCTCTGCACCAGCAGGTCGCGGCCTGCGAGGCCGGGTCGGATGGTCTGTTCCTGCACGGGCATGGGGGTCTCGAAGCCGCGCTTGGCCAGGGCGGCCAAAAGGGCTTCGCTGCAGCCGAGGGCTGCAAAGGTGTTCTCACTCACTGGTATCTCCCGGGGCTGTCCCTGCGCGAGTGTGCCAAGTGGCAGTCTCTGATGGCGAACAGCGCCAGCCGGGAGGGGCCCAAACAGTTATCATCCCTCGAAAGGCCTTGAAAAACAAGGGGAAAGTGCGAATGGCTCGTGAAGCGGTAAGATCGGAGCATGCCCACCCTCCTGCTCATCCGCCACGGCATTGCCGAGGATCCCCAACCCGGACAGCGGGACGCGGATCGCGCCCTGACCGAGGAAGGCTGGGCGAGAACCAGGGCGGCCATGCGGGGCCTGGTGGCCCTCGGCCATTCGCCCAGCCGTGGCTTCAACAGCCCCTACCGCCGGGCCGCGGAAACCATGACCTGCCTCCAGGAGGCCGCGGGGGCCTTTCCCATGGAGACCCGCCTCGAGCTCATGCCCAACGGCCACGCCCCACAGGTGGACCTCTGGCTGCGCGACCTGGTGGCCAAGGCCAGCGCCAATGATGTCTTCGCCCTCATCAGCCACCAGCCCTTCCTTAGCGAATTGATCTTCCACCTCACGGGCTGGAGTCTCGAGGTGAAGAAGGCCAGCTGCACGGTCATCCAGTGGCAGGACCGTGCCTGGCAGTTCGAGCGGCAGTACCAGCCTTCTGAACTGAGAGGCTGAATGCGGCCTCAACCCACCTTCGTGACGCTGCCCTCAGGTGTAAAGCTGCACTACCGCGTGCAGGGGAATCCAGAGGGTCCCTGGCTGGTGCTGCTGAACGGATTGTTGTCCGATACGACGATGTGGGCCGGCGTGTTGCCGGGCCTCACGGACCGCTTCCGCATCCTCACCTTCGACAGCCGGGGGCAGGGCCGCTCCGACGCGCCGCTGGAGGGCCCCTACCGCACCGCCCAGTTGGCCCTGGATGCCTGGGAGCTGTTCCAGGCCCTGGGCCTCGTCCGCCCCTGGCTCATCGGACTGTCCAACGGCAGCGCCCTGAGCCTGGAACTGCTCACCACCCATCCAGGCGACTTCCCCGGGGCCGTGCTCACCAGCGCCATGCCCAACTTCGATTTCGCCATGAGCCTGAAAGCCGAGCATTGGGCCCGCTGCCTGGAGGTGGGCGGCCCCCTCATGCAGTTCGACGCCGTGGCGCCCTTCCTGTGGGGGGATACCTTCCTGGAAGCCCGTCACGGGGTCCTGCGGGCCTACCACCAGGTGGTTACGGGCGCGGACCGGCCCCAGCATGGCAACCTGCATCAGATCCGGGGCACCCAGGGTTGGGACATCCGGGATCGGCTGGCGGGCATCCAGGCCCCGGTGCTGCTGCTCAGCGGGGCCGAGGACCTGCTGACCCCGCCCTGGAAATGCCTGGAAACGGCCCGCCGGATTCCCCACAGCCGCTTCGAGATCGTGCCCGGCATCGGTCATGCCTACCCCGTGGAGGATGCCAAAGGCTTCGTGGCCCGGGTGCGGGCGTTCATCTTGGGAATTGGTGCCAACTGACGGACAAGAAAAGGGATTCACCACGGAGACACCGAGATCACGGAGGGGCACGGAAGTCTCTGTGTACTTCCGTCATAGGCAGGCCGGAGGCCGCTTCCGGCGGCGCCGGAAGCCAGGGGAGGCGCCGGGCCCGAGTCCTTTTTGAGGGGCCCGAACCCGGCGCCTCCCCTGTGCCTATGCTCCGTGCCTCCGTGGTGGATCTTTCCCCTTGATGTGACCTGGCCCAGGTCTGGTTTGGCCGATCCGTATAATTGACCTATCCTGTCAGCATCCCCGAGCCATTCCCGACTCGCCCTACCTTCCGAGGTGACCTATGGCCACCCCTAAATTGCTGCCGACCGTCCTGAGCCTCCAAGAGCTCAAGGAACTCTCCATCGGCAAGCTCGCCGAACTGGCGAAGGCGCTGGAGATCGAAAGTCCGCTGGCCATGCGCAAGCAGGAGCTGGTGTTCCGGGTGCTGCAGGCCCAGGCTGAGCGCGAGGGGCAGTTCTTTTCCGAGGGCGTGCTGGAAGTGCTGCCCGAAGGCTTCGGCTTTCTGCGCAGCCCCGACCAGAACTACCTCGCGGGCTCCGAGGACATCTACATCTCGCCCAGCCAGATCCGCAAGTTCAACCTGCGCACCGGCGACACGCTCTCGGGCATGATCCGCGCGCCCAAGGAGGGCGAAAAGTTCTTCGCCATGTTGCGGGTGGACGCCGTGAACTTCGATCCCCCCGAACAGGCCAAGGACCGGGTGCACTTCGATGACCTGGTGCCCCTCTACCCCACGCACCACCTGCGCATGGAGCGGGACGGCCAGGAACTGAGCACCCGCGTCATGGACCTGATGACGCCGCTCGGCAAGGGCCAGCGCGCCCTCATCGTGGCGCCACCGCGCACGGGCAAGACCGTGCTGTTGCAGAACATTGCCAATTCCATCACTGCCAACCACCCGGAAGTCTTCCTCATCGTGCTGCTCATCGACGAGCGGCCCGAGGAAGTCACGGACATGGAACGCAGCGTGAAGGGCGAGGTGGTCTCCAGCACCTTCGACGAGCCCGCCACCCGCCACGTCCAGGTGGCCGAGATGGTCATCGAAAAGGCCAAGCGCCTGGTGGAGCACAAGAAGGATGTGGTGATCCTGCTGGATTCCATCACGCGCCTGGGCCGGGCCTACAACACGGTGGTTCCGCCCAGCGGCAAGGTGCTCAGCGGCGGCGTGGATTCCAACGCGCTGCAGCGGCCCAAGCGGTTCTTCGGCGCGGCCCGCAACATCGAGGCGGGGGGCAGCCTCACCATCATCGCCACGGCCCTCATCGAAACCGGCAGCCGCATGGACGACGTGATCTTCGAGGAGTTCAAGGGCACGGGCAACAGCGAAATCGTGCTGGACCGCAAGCTCAGCGACAAGCGCATCTTCCCGGCCATGGACATCCAGAAGTCCGGCACCCGCAAGGAGGACCTGCTCATCGAGCCCGCCAAGCTCGCCAAGATTTGGGTGCTCCGCAAGATCCTCAGCGCCAGCGGCCCCAGCGAAAGCATGGAACTGCTCGTGGACCGCCTGGGCAAGACCAAGACGAACGACGAGTTCCTGGCGAACCTGCAAGAGCCGCCGGCCCGGAGATAGCAGCCATGTTCACGCTCCGGCGCGGCCTGATGGCTGGCAAGGCCCGAGCTGAATGGACCTCGGCACTCGTGCGATGGGCCTCCTCGGCTGCCCAGTGTGGCCTTCCCTGGCTGCTGGCCCTTGCCTTGGGCGCGACCCAGGCTCCGCTGGAGCCGGTGACCCTCCAGCTCAAATGGCACCATCAATTCCAGTTCGCGGGCTACTACGCCGCCCAGCAGCAGGGCTACTACAGGGACGCCGGGCTCGAGGTGAAGATCATCGAGGCCGAGCCGGGCATCGACGTGGTCAAGGAAGTGGTTTCCGGCCGGGCCCAGTTCGGAGTGGGCACCAGCGCGCTGCTGCTCTCCCGGTACCAGGGGCGCCCCGTGGTGGTGCTGGCTGCGGTCTTCCAGCACTCCCCCATCATCCTCGTCGCCCGGGTGGGCTCCGGCATCCTGTCCGTCCAGGATCTTCCGGGCAAGCGCCTGATGATCGAGAAACAGTCGGATGAACTCTTCGCCTACCTGCGCAAGGAAGGCGTGTCGGAACGCACCGTGGCCCTCGCCGAGCACACCTTCAACCCCGACGATCTGATCCAGGGGAAGGTGGATTGCATGAGCGCCTACTCGATCGACGAGCCCTACTTCCTCGACAAGATCCGCTTCCCCTATCTGACTTTCACCCCCCGCATGGCTGGAATCGACTTCTATGGTGACAACCTCTTCACCTCCGAAACGGAATTGAAGGCGCGCCCCGAGCAGGTGAAAGCGTTCCGTGAAGCGAGCATGAAGGGTTGGAAGTACGCCATGCAGCACCCCGAGGAACTGGCCGATCTGATCATTTCCCGCTATGGCCCGCGCCGGGGCCGCGACTACCTCCTCTACGAAGCCCAGAAACTGAACACGCTCATCCAGCCGGGCATGGTGGATCTGGGTTACATGTACCCCGGGCGCTGGCAGCACATCATCGATACCTATGTGGAGCTGGGTCTCCTCCCGAAGGGCTTCAGCATGGAGGGCTTCCTCTATGAACCGGAGGCCGGTGTCCGCCAGGTCAACCGTCGGCTGGTGACGGTCATCGTCCTGCTGGTCGGCCTGGGAGTCCTGCTGGGCGGCGCGGCCCTGGTGCTGTTCCGCATGTCCATGCGGTTGAAGCGGGAAGTCGTGTCCCGGGAGCGGGCCGAGGAGGCCACGCGCCTGGAACACGAGGCGAAGGCCAGGCTGGAGGAGCAGCTCCAGCAGGCCCGGAAGATGGAAAGCCTTGGCAGCCTCGCGGGTGGCATCGCCCATGACATGAACAACGTGCTGGGAGCCATTCTGGGCATGGCGTCGGCCAGCATCGAAGACCATCCGGAAGGGGGCCACACGCACCGGGCCTTCGCCACCATCATCAAGGCCGCCGAGCGGGGCGGCAAAATGGTCAAGTCCCTGCTGAGCTTCGCCCGCCAGAGTCCGGCCGAAAGGCGGGAGTTGGATCTGAACCTGATCATTCGGGAAGAGGTCGAGCTTCTGGAACGGACAACCCTGTCCAAGGTTCACCTGGAGATGGAACTGGAGCCTGGCCTGCGGCCCATTCTCGGGGATGCGAGCGCTTTGACCCAGTCGATCATGAACCTGTGTGTCAATGCCGTGGACGCCATGCCCGCCCAGGGCACCCTCACCCTCCGGACGCGCAATCACGGGCACGACTGGATCGAGGTCGCGGTCGAGGACACGGGGGCCGGGATGACTCCGGAGGTCTTGGAGCGGGCCCTGGAACCCTTCTTCACCACAAAGGACGTCGGAAAAGGCACGGGGCTGGGCCTGTCCATGGTCTACAGCATCGTGAAGGCCCACCATGGCGAGGTGGAAATCCTCAGCGAGGTGGGCCAGGGCACCCAGGTGAAGATGCGGTTCCCGGCCTGCGAGCCCGCGAGCGAGGCCGCAGAATCTGGTGCCGAGACTCGGGTTCAGGCTTCCCGGCGGGCATTGAAGGTGCTGCTGGTGGACGACGATGAACTGATCCAGAGTTCCACCAAGGCCATTCTTCAAGCCCTGGGCCATGACGCTCTCGCAGCCTCGAACGGTGAATCCGCCCTGGCGGAAATCGACGCCGGGTTCGCGCCGGATGTCGTGATTCTCGACATGAACATGCCAGGGCTCGGTGGGGTCGGCACCCTGCCGAGGCTTCGCACCCTGCTTCCAGAAGTGCCCATCCTGCTCGCCACCGGGCGAGCGGACCAGGCCGCCGTCAGCCTCGTGGAGGCCCACAAGGATGTGACCCTGATGCTCAAGCCCTTCGGCAAGAAGGACCTTCAGGAGAACCTCGAGCGACTTGGCCGAGGCTGAATTTCCCCTCGCGCGGCCGCGCCAGCTCTGAAATTGGCCACAGGCCAAATTCAGAGCAGAGGCTAAACTGGAGGGTCGCCAGCGAGAGCAACCTTGACCTTCCCCCATTCAACCTTCCATATCGGTCCTGTCGAGGTGCCCAACCGCCTCGGCATGGCGCCGCTGCACGAGATCACCGACCGGGGGCCCTGCTCCGCGAGCGCAGGGCCACAGGCCCAAGCGAGTGGGAGGACGCCCCGGTGGGGCGTCCGATCGCGGGCTGCCAGGAGGCTGGCGTGATCTCGGGCGAATTTCCTCATGGCTCGTTCCAGATCGGGCCAGTCGAGGTGCCCAACCGCCTCGTCATGGCGCCGCTGCACGAGATCACCGACCAGCCCTTCCGCAAGTTCATCCGGGAGATCGGCGGGGTGGGCCTCACGGTGTCGGAGATGATCAGCAGCGAGGCGCTGATCCGGCATGCGGTGAAGGCGGAGAAGATGATGGCCGCCACGGGCGAGCGGCCGCTGTCCATGCAGATGTCCGGCAGCCGTCCCGAATCCCTGGCGGAGGGTGCCCTCCTCTGTGAGGCGGCGGGCGCGGACCTGGTGGACCTCAACATGGGCTGCCCGGCCAGCAACGTCACCAAGGGGGGCGCGGGTTCGGCGCTGCTGCGGGACATCAGGCTGGCCGAGCGCTGCGTCACGGCGATGGTGAAGGCCGTGCAGGTGCCGGTGACGGTGAAGATGCGGGCGGGCTGGGACGCCTCGCAGAAGGATCGCGGCGAGTTCCTGGATTTCCTCCGCATGTTCGAGGCCGCGGGCGTGCAGGCCCTGGCCATCCACCCCCGCACCCGCGCCCAGCAGTACGAAGGCCACGCGGACTGGAGCATCATCGCCCGGGCCGTGGAGGTGGGCACTTCCTATCCCATCATCGGCAACGGGGACGTGAACGTCCGGGAGGATGCCTATCGCATGGTGGCGGAGACCGGCTGCGCCGCGGTGATGATCGGTCGCGGGGCCCTCACCAATCCCTTCCTCTTCCGCCAGATCCTGGAGCCCGACTTCGTGGTGACCACGGAGATGCGCATCGACGCGACGCTGCGCCTCTTCCAGATCCTGCTGGACCTGCTGGAACCCCGGGAGGCGCTGCACAAGATCAAGAAGATCGGCGCCTGGTTCACCAAGGGGATTCCCGGCGGCCACGGCTTCCGCCAGAACCTCCACGCCGCCAGCGATCCCCAGGCCCTCATGGCCGCCATCGACGCGCTGCGGCATCAGGCGGCATAGAGCGTCTGATACGCATTCGCCTTCAATCATTAAGGATTCACCACGGAGACACGGAGCGCACGGAGGGCGATCGCCCCTGCTGGCTTCGTGGCGGCATCCAGGCGCGGGCGGAATCCGCGCGTTGGCGTGGCCATCCGCCCGCGCCTGGATGCGGGGCCGCACGCGGCCCCTGGGCGCGTCGCGCCCGGCGAAGCCGCTTGGGGTGGGTGGGCGAATGACACGGAGAAAGGCCACGGGTCCCTCCGTGTGTCCCTTCTCAGTGTTCTCTGTGTCTCCGTGGTGAATCTTTATTTTGGATCGCGACCTAAGTATTAGGCCGGCCCGGCGGCGGTGGCTTCTTCAAGGAGGAAGGTGGAGTCGCCGGTCTTGGGGGCCTGGCGGATGGGACAGTCGGGGGCGGGACAGCGGTCGCAGTAGAGGCGGCCGCAGGGATCCACGTGCGTGTGGAACTCGCCTTCGATGTCACCGGTGGCCAGGGCCCGCTCGCCGAATTCCTCGCAGAGGTCATGAGCCTGGCGCACGGGGTAGAACTCGGGCACCACCAGGTGGACATCCACATGGGTGAAGCGGCCGCTGCGGAAGGTGCGCAGCTCGTGGACGGCGATGATGTCCCAGGTGCGGACTCTGTTCATGGCCGCCAGGACCTTGCCGAGCACTTCGGGATCCTCCACGTCCAGCAGGGCCTGGGAGGATTCCTTGACGAGCTTATAACCAGTGCGGGCCAGCAGCAGGCCCACGACCAGGGCCATCAGGGGATCGAACCACGTGAGACCGGTGAGCTTCACAGCCATCAGGCCGGCGGTGATGCCGAGGGTGGTCCAGAAGTCGGACAGGATATGGTGGCCATCGGCTTCGAGAGCCTTGGAGCGCGTTCGGCGGCCCTGACGGAGGAGGAACCAGCCCAGCAAACCGTTGAGCGCGCCAGCCAGGAGGTTGACGGCGAGGCCCCGGCCCAGGTCCTTCAGCTCGACGCCATAGAGGAGGCCCTTGAAGGCCTCCAGCATGATGAAGACGGCAGCCAGCGAGATGAGGCCGCCTTCGAAGGCGGCGCTGAAGTGTTCGATCTTGCCGTGGCCGTAGGGGTGTTCCTTGTCGGCGGGCTTGCCTGCAAATATCACGGCGCCCAGGGCGAACACGGCCGCCACCACGTTCACGATGCTTTCGATGGCATCGGACTTCAGGGCCACGGAGCCGGACAGCACATAGGCGAAGTACTTCAGGCCCAGGATGCAGAGGCCCGCAACGATGGAAAGCAGGGCCGTGCGGATCCTGGAATGCTGTTCGGCGCGTTCGGCGGACATGGTGGCTCCGGGTCCCAGCCTATCAGCCGAGCTCTTCGAAGAGGCCGCGCTGGACCCCGTTGCCGGGATCGGCTGGGAAGGGGAAGGCGGCGGCCAGGGCCCAGGGGCGGTCCGGATCAAACGGGCCTGGCGGGGGCAGGTCCGGGGGCAGCCAGCGCATCGCGGCAATGGGCTGGATCTGGGCCAGGAGAGCCTGCACGCCAGCTTCCGGGGGCACCGCCGGCACCCGCAACAGGGCCACGGGCGGATGATCCAGCGTGTCCGACCAGCCGGGGGGCTGCAGGGACCGGGCTTCCAACGGGGCGGGATCCCGGGGGTCCGCCACGAGCCCGGCCGTAAAGGCGCCGGGCGCGGGCGGCAGGGGCAGGCTGGCGCGCCAGGGATGCCCTTCGCGCAGGGCCTGGCGGCCCAGCAGGGCGCCCACCCGTGGCTCGTCGCAGGCGCCCAGGTGGATGGGGGTGCGCAGGCGCTCCTGCAGCAGGGCCTTGAGGGCCCGTAGCTGCCCGAAGGCCGCCGACCAGGTGCCGCCGGCCCGCTGGAATTCCGCCCCGCCTACCAGGGACAGCCGCCAGCCTGCGGCGCGGCGGGAGAAGGGCAGATCCACCCAGGCGCCCGCGGCCAGCCGCTGGGCCAGGCCCCGTTCGGTGGCGCCCTGGGCCTCGGACATGGCGGCCACCAGGGCCTCACCCGAGGCCAGGGCCGGCAGGGCCCCCAGGGGCAGGGTCACATCGCCCCAGAGCCAGCCGGGAGCAACTTCCTCGCCCAGGCTCGAGGTGCCCAGGCCGGGCAGGTGCCAGGCGGCCGCAGGCCGGGACGCCCAGCCCAGCACGCCCTGCCGCCAGTGCTCGCCGGCCGTGCCCTCGGGCGCATCAGGGGCATGCACCCAGCCCCGGAAGGCGCCGCCGGGCAGCTGCTGGGCAGCCTCGGGTCCCAGGTGCAGGGTAAGGCCGGGGATCGCGGAAATGGCCTCCCACCAGCCCTGGCGGGATTCCGCAGGCAGAGCCTCCATCCAGGCGGGCGGATGATCCCACACGAGCCCAAAGCCGCCGGGCAGCAGATGGGCCAGGTGCATGAGGCGGGCCAGGGCGCGGCCCGGCGCGGCGTGGATGGAAGCCAGGCCCTCGTCCAGGAAGCGGGAGCCCGCCCAGCCGGCCCAGGGGGCATCGAGGGTGGCGCGCAGCAGGAAGCCGCGTCCTTCGGTGCGGTTCAAGGAGCCTCCCCGCTTCGGAATGGGGGCGCGAGCATCGGCCCAAACATCGGCCCAAACATCGGCCCAAACATCTGCCCAAACATCGGCCGGCCCACGCCTCCGGGCGCGAAGGCCAGGCCCCAGCGGTCGCGCAGGCGGCGGGCTGCTTCCCGGGCGGCTTCCACCGCGGGCAGACCCTGCAACCGCAGCCCCAGCCAGGTGGCCGACAGGACGCAGCCCGTGCCCCGGCGCTCACCTTTGAGGCGCGAAACGGAATCCAGCATTACGGTGGCTTCCGGCGTGATCCAGACATCCTGCACCTCGTCGCCCGCGCCATGGCCACCCTTGAGCCAGACGGCGGCAGCGCCGGCCTCCAGCCATGGCCCGGCGAGGGCAGCCACCGAGGCCTCGCGGATGGCCTGGGGGGGCAGGCCCGCGAAGGCTGCGGCTTCGCCGCGGTTGGGGCTCACCACCCAGTCGCCCAGGGGCAGGAGGTCCACGGCCATGCGGCGGAGATCGGCGCCATCGTGCAGGCCCACGCCTGCGCTGGGCGCGAGGATGGGATCCCAGATGCGGAGGGGCGGCGCCAGATGGCTCAGGGTGGCGCACAGCTGGCGGAAGGCTGGGGCCTCGAGGGCGCAGAGGCTGAGCTTGAGGCCCCAGCGTCCCGTCAGATGGGGGGCAAGGCTTTCCAGGCGCAGGACGGGGTCCAGGGCCGGAGGCTCGATGCGGCTGCAGCCCAGGCCATTCTGGAGGGTCTCCGCCAGGCTCACGGTCATGGGCTGGCAGCCCAGTTCGCCCAGGGTCAGGGCATCCCGCACCAGGCCCGCGCCGCCGGACGGATCCATCCCGCCCAGACAAAGGGCGACCGGCGGGGTGCTGAATCCAGTGACATCCATGGCGAAGTCCCAGGATGACACAGGTT
>JBBQHW010000071.1:0-13069 GCA_038324335.1 Holophagales bacterium | reverse complement strand
CGCTCCCGAAGCCGATTTGACCGCGCCGCGGGAAACTGCGAAGTCCATGCGGCCCAGGTTCACGCCGCCGAAACCCACCTGGAAGACCAGCGTCTCGCCGTGGGCCTGGGGCAGCCTGGTGGGGGCGTCCAGGAAGGTGTGGCTGTGGCCCCCGATGATCGCGTCAATGCCGGCTACCTGGCCGGGCAGGTGGAGGTCGTCGGGGGCCGTGCCGTTCAGGTTGTAGCCCAGGTGGGAAAGGACCACCACCAGATCGACCTTCTCGACCTCGCGGAGCCGTTTCACGACGGGTTTGAGGCTTTCGTAGGGATCCCGCCAGGTGATGCCTTCGTGATTCTTCGGAGCCACCAGACCGGCGAAGGCCACGCACACTCCGGTGATGCCCACCCGGAGGCCTGGGAAGTCCCGGACCAGGTAGGGCCGAAGCCGCTTGCCCAGGGCGGGGGCGCCCTGGCAGTCGAAGTTGCAGTTCACGAAGGGGAAGGCCGGGTTCGCATGCTTGAGCTGTTCCATGGCTTCCATGGCCTCCACCAGCATGCCCACGCCATTGTCGAAATCGTGGTTGCCCAGCGTCCCCGCGTCGTAGCCCACCATGCGCATGAGCTGGTAGTCGAGGCGGCCCTTGTAGCGGTTGAAATAGGGCGTGCCCTGGAAGGTGTCGCCGGCGTCCAGCAACAGCACGGGGCCCAGCTGCTGGCGCAACTGTTTCACCAGGGTGGCGCGGCGGGCCATGCCGCCCAGGCCGCTGATGGCGCCATTCCCCGGGCCGAAGGGCTCGATGCGGGAATGAGTGTCATTGGTATGCAGGAGGGTGATGCGGCCCGAGCCCGGTGCAGGGGCGGGCTCACCGGCGGGCTCAGTGTCGGCGCACAGGGGCACCTGGGAAGCGACGGCCACGGCGCTGAGGGAGGCGAGGAAATCACGGCGTTTCATCGGCTGCCCCTAAAGCTTGAACTTCTTGTCGCGGATGGCTTCCTGGATCGGCACCGGGATGGTGTAGCGCCCCGTCGCCGGGGGCAGCAGGTCCTGCTTCGCCTTGGCCAGGTTGGCGCACTGATCCAACAGCATCTGCCGGAGGGTGATGCCCGTGGTGAAGGGCTTGCGACCCTGCTTCAGGGTGGGAATGGAATCCCCGCCGCCGTAGAGGTAGTCGGAGGTGGCCACCTTCACCGTGGCCTTGGGATCAATGGGACTGCCGTCCGCCCAGGTGACCGTGAGCGTGGCCTGCTCGGGGCTGCCTTCGACCTTGGCGATCACGCCGGAACAGGGTTCCCCGCCGCGACGGACGAGGCCTTCCTTCACCACCTGGATGACTTCGGCACCGGTGAGCTCGATGACCACGAGCTCGTTCTCGAAGGGCATCATCTCGAAGATGTCGGCCACCTTGAGCAGCCCAGGGCGCAGGTTGGAGCGCAGGCCACCCGCATTGGTGATGGCGAAGCGGACGGGCGCGTCCACCGCGCCCTGGGCCGCCTGCCGCATCACATCGGACACCCAATAGCCCAGCAGGTTCTCCTCGCCGCGGCGACCCCGGAAGACGCCCTGGGGGGCCTGTACCAGCGGCAGGTCGAAGGTGGCCTTGATCTCCGCCGCCAGGGGCGCAATCACCTTCTGGATCTCGGCGTCCTCGGGGATGGTGGCGTTGACGGGCAGGACTTCGGCCCTGGTGCCGGGCGGCTGCGCCGCCAGCTGCAGACCCAGCAGGGAGGCGAGAAGGAGGCTACAGGGCTGGAATTTCACGGGGGCTTTCCTTGAGTTCGGCGCGGGCATCCCGCACCAGGGCATCGTGGCTCCAGAAGCGGGCGGCGATGCGGAGGAGCCAGCCCATGAGCCAGCCGTTGAGGGCGGTGACGAACAGCTGGAGCACCAGGAACAGCCACACGCGGAAGGTGGTGCCGCCGCCCAGGCGCCAGGCCAGGAGCAGCACGAGGAAGGGCAGGAGGGCCCGCAGGGCGGCGCCCCCGATGCTCAGCAGGCCCCACTGGATGGGATGAGACCAGAGCTGCATGAAGCAGTCGCCCAAATGAGTGCGGTAGCCGCGAGCCAAGCCTGCGGACCGGCCCAGGCGGCAGAACCACCACTGGAGGTTCAGCGCGGCGACCAGGGACATCCAGACCAGCGGGCGGCCGAAGAAGGCGGTCCAGCCCAGGCCATCGAGGCCCATGCCGCCCGCCCAGGCCAGACTCCGGTCCACCAGCCAGGCCACGAGCCCCAGGGGCACGAGACCAATCAGGAGCGTATCCAGGGCGCCCAGCAGCCAGGAGCCCAGCCGAGCCTGTCGTCCGGCGGTTTCAGCCTGCAGGCGCCAGCCGCACCAAAGGACGATGACCAGGCCCAGGCCAAAGAGGTGCACCGTGGGGGAATTCATGAGGCGGTGCTTGAGGCCGCCGTTCTCAACAATCTCCCAGATGTCGCGGACGGTGATTTGTTCGCCCCAGTGGGCGGGCAGGGCGCTGAAGCCCGCGGCCCGGCGCAGATGGCCCGCCCAGCCCAGCGCGGGTCCCAGCAGCACCAGCAGCCAGCCGAGCAGCAGGCCCCAGCCCCAACGCGAGAAGCCGCCGGGCAGCGCCTTGGCAAGAAAGGCCCAGGGGCCCCGCGGCGCCAGGACCTCGTCGGTGTGAATGGTGGTGGGGCGAGTGTCCATGGCCGTCCGCAAGCAATCTCCCATCAAACCACACTTGACAGGGAAGGCCTCCTCCGGGTTTCATCGCTTTCATGCAGCCGTCCTTCCCATCCCCCTGCCAGGGCCTCCAGACCGGGGCCAATTGGTGGCGTGCGGGCTCGGATGGCTCCCTGCGCGAGGCCTAGCGGCCCACGCCACCCCGGATCCTCCCGAGCCCGACCCCACGGTCGGGCTTTTTCGTTGTGGAATGAGACTATGACCATGCCAAGCAGGCAGACGCAAACCAGGCCCCAACCCAGCAAGCACCTCATCCGCCACCCGCTGCCCGCGGACCTGCTGACGCCCCTGGCGGCGTACCTGGCCCTGCGGCCGGCGGGGGCCAGCCTGCTGCTGGAGTCCTGCGATCAGGGCGAACGTGTAGGCCGCCACAGCTTCGTGCTGCTCGAAAGCCAGACCGAATGCCGGCTGGAGGCGCCCGCCACGGGCTGGGTGGAAGCCCTGCGCGAACTCGCGGGAGCTAAGCCGGGCGACACCCTTCACGATCCCAACTCGCTGCTGCCCGCTCTGCGCGAGGAACTGCCCATCGGCGTCGGCTGCGCCGGCTACCTGGGCTTCGAGGCCATGGGCGCCCTGGAACCCAGCCTGCATCTCCCCGCACGGAACAGCCTCGGTCTGCCGGGCCTCTGGGTGCGCCGTTTCGACACGGCCCTGGTGTTCGATCACCTGCACCAGGTGGCGGAATTGCAAACCCTGGACGCCGATCCCGAGGCTGGTTGCGCGCGCCTGGCCGCCCTGCGGACACGGTTGTTGGAGGGCGCGCAGGATCCCGGGCCAGGCAGGGCCGTGCCCACCGTGCAGCCGCAGATGACGCGCCAGGCATTTGAAAGCGCCGTGGCCACGGCCCAGGAGTTGATCCTCGACGGGGACATCTACCAGCTGGTGCCCAGCCAGCGCTTCCGCATCGAAGATCCGCCCGCCCCCCTGGAGGCCTACCGGCGCCTGCGCCGCCTCAATCCCAGCCCCTATGGCTTCCTGCTCGAGTGGGACGACTTCGCGCTGGTGGGCGCCTCGCCGGAGATGCTGGTGCGGGTGCAGGGCGAAGAGGCAGAGACCCTGCCCATCGCCGGGACCGTGCCTCGGGGCTCGAATGCCGACGAGGATGCGGCCCGGTTCGAAGCGCTGAAGCGTGATCCCAAGGAACTGGCCGAGCACCAGATGCTGGTGGACCTGGCCCGCAACGACCTGGGTCGCGTGGCGGTGCCGGGTGGTGTGCGGGTGGAGTTGCCCCTGGCGCTCCTGCGCACCAGCCACGTGCTGCACCTGACCACCACGGTGAAGGCGAAACTGAAGCCGGGCCTGGATGCCCTGGATGTGCTGGCGGCCGCCTTCCCCGCGGGCACCGTGAGCGGCGCGCCCAAGCTGCGCGCCTGCCAGCGCATCGCCGAGCTGGAAGGCGAAGTCCGCGGCCCCTATGGAGGCGTGTTGTTGCGCCTGGGTGCCGACGGGACCCTCGACACGGCCCTCATCCTGCGCACCGCGGTCTACACAGGCAATGCGGCCTTCATCCAGGCCGGCGCGGGCGTGGTGCGGGCCTCCCGCCCCGAGGCCGAGTACTTCGAGACCCTGCACAAGCTCGGCGCCATCGCCCAGGCCCTGGGCGTGAACCTGGAAGGGGGGGGCCGATGATCCTCCTCATCGATGCCTTGGACTCCTTCACCTACAACCTGGTGCAGGCCTTCGAAACGCTGGGTACGACCGTGCGCGTGATCCGCCACGACGTCATCAGCCTCGCCGAGGCCAAGGCCCTCCGGCCCGAGGCTGTGGTGCTGTCGCCGGGGCCTGGCCATCCCACGGAAAGCCCCGCTCACATGGCCCTGGCCGCCTCGGATTGGGCCGTGCCCCTCCTGGGCGTCTGCCTGGGCCACCAGGCCCTGGCGGCGGCCACTGGCGGCCGTGTCACCCGCGCCCTCGAGCCCCTGCATGGCGAGGCCACGGCCCTGGAGCATGACGGTACCGGCCTGTTCCAGGGCCTCCCCGTGGGCCTCCCCGTGGGCCGTTACCACAGCCTCATCGCCGAGCCCGCCACGCTGCCCGCCTGCTGGCGCGTGACCGGCCGCAGTCCCGGCGGCGAAATCATGGCCATGGCGCATCGCCACCTGCCCCGCTGGGGCGTGCAGTTCCACCCCGAAAGCATCCTCACGCCGGACGGTCCGGCGATGCTCGCCAACTTTCTCCGACTTGCGAAGGAAGCTTCCCGATGACTCTGCTCACCACCCACAATCCCAGCCGTCCCCTGCCCGAGCCCACGGCCTCGGAGCTCATGAAGATCTTCATCGACCAGGATACGGACGCCCTGCTGGTGGGCGCTTGCCTGGCCCTGCTGGCCCAGCGGGTACCCGAGGCCCACGAACTGGCCGCCTTCGCCGACGCGCTGGCGGAGGTGGCCGTGCCGTTCCCGGCGGTGCCCGCCGATGCCATCGACGTGGTAGGCACGGGTGGCGACGGTGCTTCCACCGCCAACCTCAGCACCCTGGCGGCCCTCCTGCTGGCCCAGCTGGGTGTGCCCGTGGTGAAGCACGGCAACCGTGCCGCCACAGGCGTCTGCGGCAGCGCTGACCTCATGGAGGCCCTGGGCTATGACCTCAATCGCGCCATTCCCGAGCTTGTGCAGGATCTCGAAGCCCGCCACTTCGCCTTCCTCTTCGCCCCGGCCTACCATCCGTTGCTGGGCCGGTTGCGCGAGATCCGGCGGCGCCTGGGCATCCCCACCATCTTCAACCTGCTTGGGCCGCTGCTGAACCCGGCCCTGCCGCCGTTGCAGCTGCTGGGCGTGGCCCGGGAGGAACTGGTGGCGCCCATGGCGGGGGCCCTCGCACGGCGAACCACCCTGCGGCGGGCCTTCGTCATCCATGGCAAGGACGCGGAGGGCAAGGGCCTGGACGAAGCCTCCATCGAAGGCCCGACCACGGTCGTGGCAGTGCTGGCGGGGAAAGCATCGGCACCCCAGGTGCTGGTGCCCCGGGAACTGGGCATCGTCCCGCCGACCCGCCATGCCCTGCGCGTGGCCGACCGTGCCGAGGCCCTGGCCGTGGCCCGGGGCATCTTCGGCGGCGCCACTCACGTGGACTTCCGCCCGGCCGTGGCCGATGCGGTGGCCCTCCAGGCGGCCCTGGGCCTGCAGTTGCACCGCAACGCGAGCCTGGACGGTCTGGCAGACTCCCTGCGCGAGGCGCGGCTGCGGCTCGAGGGCGGCTTCACGCTGCCCTTCGCCCCGCCCGCGGAGGTGCGCCCATGACGCGCCTGCCCGCCCCGTCCACCCTGGTGCGCGGCACGGGTCTGGCCGCCAATTCCCACTTGCAGCGGGTGCTGGTATCCGAGCTGGCCCGAGTGGCCGAGCTCAAGGCCATTCCCGCGCCGAAACGCCCCCGACTGGTCGGCAGTGGTCCCTTCGAAGCGGCCCTCCGCGCGGCTTCGGCTCAGGGCGGGGCAGTGATCGCCGAATACAAGCAGGCCTCGCCCTCCCTGGGGCCCTTCGCCATGGGCACGCCCCTGCTGCCCCAGCTGCAGGCCTATCGAGAGGGCGGCGCAGCGGCCTTCTCCATCCTGGCGGAACCCAACCTGTTTCGGGGTTCCATAGAGCACCTCCGGGCGGCGGCGGGCCTCGGCTTGCCGCGCCTCTACAAGGGCTTCGTCATCGCGGAGGCACAGCTGGCCGAAGCGGAAGAGGCCGGGGCCGAGGCCGTGCTGCTCATCGCCCGTGTCCTCAAGGGCCACACGGCGGCCTTTGCCGAAGCGGCCCGGGCCCGGGGGCTGGAGCCCCTGGTGGAACTGCACGACCTCACGGAAGTGGGCTTCGCCCAGGAGGCTGGTGCCCGGCTGGTGGGCATCAATGCGCGGGATCTCGCCACCTTTAATCTCGGTATCCCCACGGCGGAACCGCTGCGGCGGGCTTTCCCGGACGCGGTGCTCATCCGCGAATCAGGCCTGGCCACCCCCGAAGACGCCCAGGCCGCCCTGCGGGCCGGCTTCGACGCCGTGCTCATCGGCGAGGCCCTCATGCGCAGCGTGGACCCCCGGGACTTCCTCAGCCGCATTTTGGTGGGTCTCCACAGGGAGGTCCATTGAGCTGCCTCGCCAAGGTTTGTGGCCTGGTTAGCGCCGAGGACGCGGCCTTTGCGGCAGCCCAGGGCGCCGATCTGCTCGGCTTCGTGTCGCATGCGCCGAGTCCGCGGCATTGTGAGGATCTTTCTGTGGCGGCCCCGCACCTGGATCAAGCCGTGCTGGTCCAGGTGGCGGATTACGTGGAAGCGATTCTCGCCACGGCCCGACACCATGGCTTCAAGAAGGTCCAACCCTATCTGCCCGCGGCCACGCGGGCAGCTGGCGTCCATCAGCTTCGCGAGGCAGGTCTCTATGTCCTGCTGCCCTGGGCCGATGAGTCCGACCAGGCACCGGTGAACGCCGATCTGTATCTCTGGGAACCCAGTGCCATGGTCACTGGCGTGGCAGGCGGTTCGGGGCAGGGGCACGCCCTGGCCTTTCCGCCGCCCGGAGACTTCCTGCTGGCGGGAGGCCTGGATGCCGCCAACCTGCAAACCCGCGTCGCGGCGCTGCCGGAGGCAATCCGGTCCCGCTTTCGCGGCGTGGATGCGGCCAGCCGCCTGGAGGCTGCGCCGGGCCGCAAGGAGCCCAGCAAGGTCGCCGCTTTCATTCGCACGGCCCACGCACTGGAGTTTTCATGACCGATGGTTTCACCCTCCCCACGCGCTTCGGCACCCAGTCCCTGGGCGGCTGCTATGCGCCGGAAACGCTCATGCAGCCGCTGCTGGATCTCGAGGCGGCCTTCCGCGCCGCCCTGGCTGATCCTGCCTTCATCGCCGAACTGAAGGGCGAGCTGCGCCATTTCGTGGGCCGGCCCACGCCGCTCACGCCGGCGCCCCGGCTCGCGGCGAAGCTGGGCCTGAAGGCGCTCTACCTAAAGCGGGAGGACCTCACCCACACCGGCGCCCACAAGATCAATAACGCCTTGGCCCAGGCCATCCTGGCCCGGCGCATGGGGAAGATGGAGATCATCGCGGAAACCGGCGCGGGCCAACATGGCGTAGCCACCGCCGCGGCCTGTGCCCGTCTCGGCCTCGCCTGCACGGTCTACATGGGCGTCACCGACATGGCCCGGCAGGCCCCAAACGTGGCCCGCATGCAGCTCTTCGGGGCCAAGGTCGTGCCCGTGGAAGCGGGGCAGGGCACCCTCAAGGAAGCGGTGAACGAGGCCCTGCGCGCCTGGGCGGGCCGCTGCGACCGGGCCCACTACATCCTCGGCTCCGCCCTGGGACCTCATCCCTTCCCGACGCTGGTGCGCACTTTCCAGACGGTCATCGGCGAGGAAAGCCGCAGCCAGGTGCTGGAGCAGGCCAGCGCTCTGCCGGAAGTCGTCCTCGCCTGCGCGGGCGGGGGCAGCAACGGCCTGGGCCTGCTGGTGCCCTTCCTGGGGGACGAGCTGCGCCGCATCGCCGTGGAGGCGGGCGGTCACGGCGGGGCCCTGGGGGAACACGCGGCGCGGCTCGACGGTGGCCGCATGGGCGTGCTGCACGGCTGCAAGACGCTGCTCCTCCAGGATGAGCACGGCCACACGGCGGAGACCGCCAGCATCAGCGCGGGCCTGGACTACCCGGCCCTGGGCCCGGAGCTGGCCGCCCTGGTGCTGGACGGGCAGGTGGAAGTGCGCCGCGCCTCGGACGACGAAGCCTTGGTCGGCGCTCGCCTGCTCTGCGAGGCCGAAGGCATTCTGCCCGCCCTGGAAAGCAGTCATGCTCTGGCCCTGCTGCCCGCCCTCGTGGTCGAGGGTGTCGCCACGGTGCTGCTGGGACTCAGCGGCCGCGGCGACAAGGACCTGTCCACCTACCAGGCGCGTCTGGGGATTTAACTGATTTACCGCAGATGACGCAGAGTGCGCAGATAGACATAGATCTTTTCATCTGCGCCATCTGCGCCATCTGCGGTTAAAAAAGAAAGGATTTCCATGAACCCTCTCCTTCCCTTCCTCATGGCCGGTGACCCCTCCCTGGAGGCGCTGCCCCACTTGCTTTCGGAGGCCAAGGCCCTGGGCCTTGAGGCCATTGAACTGGGCCTGCCCCACTCGGATCCTATCGCCGATGGCCCCGTGCTCCAGGCGGCGGCGCACCGCGCCATCGCTCGGGGCGCCAGGCCTCTGCGGGTGCTGGAATCCCTCGCGAACCTGCAGGTGAGCCCCGACATCATTCTCTTCACCTACCTCAATCCCCTGCTCCAGATCGGGACGGAGCGACTGCAGGCATTGTTGAAACCCACGCCCGTGAAGGCACTCCTGGTGGTGGACCTGCCTTTCGGCGAGGAACCCGTGTTCGAGGCTGAACTGCGTGCCGCGGGCTATCCCATGGTGCCCCTGCTGGCGCCCACCACGACCCTGGATCGCGCCCGCCGGATCCTCGCTGATCGCCCGGATCCGGGACCCTCCGCACCCTTCGCCCAGCGCTTCGCCTACCTGGTGGCGAGACTGGGCGTCACCGGCACGGGGCAGGGTTTGGATCTGGGGCCCGTGGCCAGCCGGGTCGCTGCTTTGCAGGAACTCACGGACCGCCCCCTGGCCGTGGGCTTCGGGCTCTCCGACCCGGGGAGTCTGCGAGGGGTCCGCAACCTGGGCGCCACGCCGGTCATCGGTTCGGCCCTGGTCCAGGAACTGGCGGCTGGCATGGGCTTCGCCGAGGCGATCGCAGGGCGGATGGTTAATGATCTTTAGATCGTGAAACGACGCAGATTTTCGTTCCAGCCAGGAGTGGTTGCAGGACGCTTACGATTTGGTATCGTGTTCCATCATCATCCCTACGGAATCGGCTGGCGACAGCCACTCACCCCGGGAAACCGGGTCAGGAGCTATGCCCCTATGAGCCATCGTTCACGATTCACTCTCACGGCCCTCACCCTGATCGCCGCGGCTGCCTTCGCGCCCCAGGCCCAGGCCAGCGGCTTCCAGCTCCGCGAACAGAGCCCGAGTTCCCAGGGCAACGCCTTCGCGGGCATCAGCGCGGGTGGCAACGACATCAGCTCGCTCTTCTTCAACCCCGCGGTGATGGGCCAGTACCAGGAGACGCAGTTCTCCTTCGGCGGCACCTACGTGGGGCTGGGCGCCAAGTTCGAGAATGGTGCGGCCTCCCGCACCCCTGTGCTGCTGGCCCTGGGCTTTCAGAGCGCCCCGGTCACTGGTACCAACCTCAATACGATCTCCGGTTCGCCCAGCCATCCCAACGCCGCCATTTCGGCAGTGCTGCCCGAATTCAACATCATGTACAGCCTGAGCCGCGACCTGAAGATCGGGCTGTCGGTGAACGTGCCCTACGGCCTGGCCACCGAGTACGACGCCAACTGGATCGGTCGCTACCATGCGCTGAAGACCGACCTGAAGACCATCGACATCGCCCCGAGCCTCGCCTACCGTGTGAATGATCAGTTCACCTTCGGCGTGGCCTTCGTGGCCCGTCGGGCGGACGCGGAACTGACCAATGCCGTGGATTACGGAACCGCGCTGGCGCTGAAGGTGGGCGGCGGTCTGGCTGCCGCCGGACTCTCCACGATATCGCCGGGCCCCGGCCAGAACAGCCCCGTGGCCAGCGTGGCCATGGGTGCCCCCAACGCCACCTTCGGCACCCCTGGCTTCGCCATTCCCGGTGCCTGGGATGGTGCGGCGGGGCTGAAGGGCGGCGGGTGGGGCTACGGGTACAAGGTCGGCATGACCTTCCAGCCCTCCCAGGATCTGAAGTTCGGCCTCGCCTACCAGGGGGCCATGACCATGACCCTCAAGGGCGACGCCTCCTTCTCCTATCCCGCCAGCCTGCCCGCCACGGATCTGGCCGCCCTGCAGGGTGCTGGACTGAAGAATGGCAAGGGGCAAGCGGACCTCAATCTTCCCTCCACGGCCTCCCTGGGCTTCGACTGGAAGGTCTCACCCACCTTCTCCCTCCAGGGCGAGGTGGCCCGCACCAGCTGGTCTTCGTTCAAGACCCTGGTCGTGAAGTTCACGGACAATGTGGCGCCCCAGACCACCGAGTCGATCACGGACGAAAATTGGAAGGACACCACCTTCATTTCCCTGGGTGGCACGTGGAAACTAAACCAGGCCTGGACAGTCCGTGCTGGCGCCGCCTTCGACCAGAGCGCCGTGGATGACAACCACCGCACGCCCCGCATCCCCGACAACGACCGCAAGTGGGTCTCCTTCGGCGCGAGCTACGCCTTCTCCAAGAAGATGTCCGTGGACGTGGGCTACAGCCGGCTGTTCATCAGCGACGGCAAGGTCAACCTCTCCGCCGGCACCAGCCCCTATGACAACAACGCCACCCGCGGCAGCCTGACCGGCACCATCAAGGCCGCTATCAATATTCTGGGCGCCCAGATTCGGTACAGCTTCTAGCCAGCAGTTCTCCTGCGCAGAAATGAGGCCCGGCATGCCGGGCCTCATTTCTGCCTGGGGGGCTGCCGGGGATTACACTCGCTCCACGGCCATGGCGATGGCGTTGCCGCCGCCCAGACAGAGGGCAGCGACGCCGCGCTGTTTGTTGTGGCGCTCCAGGGCGTGGAGGAGGGTCACCATCACCCGGGCGCCCGAAGCGCCGATGGGGTGGCCCAGGGCCACGGCGCCGCCGTGGACGTTGATGCGATCGGCGGGCAGCTTCAATTCATTCATGGTGGCCACCAGCTGCACGGCGAAGGCCTCGTTGATCTCCCAGAGATCCACGTCGCCGGTGGTCCAGCCCACCTGGGCCAGCAGCTTGCGGATGGCTTCCACGGGCGCCATGAGCACCCACTCCGGGGCCAGCCCCGCCGTGGCGGTGCCAAGGATGCGCGCCTGGATGGGCAGGTCGTGGGCCTGGGCATAGGCCTCCGTGCTGACCAGGACGGCGGCGGCGGCGTCATTCACGCTGGGCGCGTTCCCGGCGGTGACGGTGCCCTCCTTCTTGAAGGCGGGGCGCAGTCTCGCCAGGGATTCCACGGTGCAGTCGGCGCGGGGGCCTTCGTCTTCGCTGATCAGCACGTCGCCCTTCCTGCCAGGCACGGCGATGGGCACGATCTCGGCCTTGAAGGCGCCGGAGGCCATGGCGGCCAGGGCCTTGCGATGGCTCTCCGCCGCCCAGGCGTCCTGGGTCTCGCGGCTGACGCTGTACTTCTCCGCCACCAGTTCGCCGGTATGCCCCATGTGCTGATCGGTCAGGGCGCACCAGAGCCCGTCGAGGATCATGGCGTCCAGGGCCTCGGTGTGGCCCATGCGGGCACCCCCCCGGAGCTTGGGCAGGAGGTAGGGCACGTTGGACATGGATTCCATGCCGCCGGCCAGCACCACCTCGTGGTCGCCCAGGCGCACGGCGTTGGCCGCCAGCTGAATGGCCTTGAGGCCACTGCCGCAGACTTTGTTGATGGTGAGGGCCGAAATACTGTCAGGCAGACCGCCGCGCAGCGCCGCCTGGCGCGCCGGGGCCTGGCCCAGGCCCGCGCCCACCACGTTGCCGAAGATGGCCTCCGAGGGGGCGGCGCCGGGCACGGCGGCCAGCAGGGCCCGCACCACCTGGGCCGCCAGGTCCGGCGCGGCCAGCGGGGCCAGGCCACCCTGGAACTTCCCGATGGGGCTGCGGAGCGAAGAAAGGATGACGGCGCGGGACATGGGCACTCCAGGGGTCATCGGTCGGCTTTGGAACCCGACTTCCGCGGTGGCGGCAGGGTCACGTCCTCGAGCGCGCTCAGGTCCAGCCCTTCCAGGTTCAGGGTGGGCGCGGGGGCCAGGTAGAGATCCGGCGCCTCGTCCTGCAGGTGGCGGCGGGTGCGGTCCATGAGGGCCTCCACGTCCCGCAGGAACTTCAGCCGCTCCATCTTCAGGCTGCGCAGCTGGACTTCCATCTCCACCACGTGCTGCTGGGCCTCCCGGATGGCCTCCTCGGCCTTGTACTGGGCCTCCCGGATGATCAGCTCCTTCTCGCGGCTGGCGCCATCCAGCACGTCCTCGCGGGTGCGCTGGGCCTGCAGCAGCGTCTCGCGGAAAATGCGGTCCTGGTCCTGGTACTGGCGAAGGCGCTCCCGGTTGTCGAGGATCTCCTCCTTCAGCTTCTGGTTCTCGGCCATGACTTCTTCCCAGTCCCCGGCGATCTCGTGGAGAAAGGTCCTGACCTCGGATTCCTCGAGGCCCCGGAAGACCTTCTCGAATTCCCGGCGCTGGATGTCGAGGGGGGTGTATTTCATGGAAGTGCCTCTCTGGCTCAGGAATTGATGGCCTGGGCGAGGACCCGCTGGAGGATGCCGAGCAACAACACCGCGATGAGGATGTCCAGGCTGAAGCCGCCGATGGGCGGCACCAGGGCCCGGATGGGATGGAGGATGGGATCCGTGACCGAATGCAGCAGGCGGATCCACTTGTTCCGTGGATCG
>JBBQHW010000070.1:0-13317 GCA_038324335.1 Holophagales bacterium | reverse complement strand
CGGCTCCGAGCAGCGGGGCCCCCACGTTGTGGATGCCGCCCAGGTGAATCCCGCCCCCAAGGCACCCTCCAAAAAGCCGCGAGTCAAGCATCAACCAGAGGGTTAGGCCCCCAGGGCCTGGGGCCGATGCCACCGTGGGCCGTCGGCGGTGTCTACGCGGCTGAGCATGCCGAGGTCGGTGAGGAGGTCCAGGTGGGCGGCGATGCTGTCGCGGTAGCGGCCCCGGCTCTTGAAGGCCTGGGCGACGGTTTCCAGGGACCATAGATGCCCGGTGGCGAGCATGACCTCGCGGAGGGCGGCGAGCTGGGGCTTGAGATCCTTGGGCCAAGGGCGGGGCTCCAGGCCGACGGCGGCGGGAAGTTCGACCTCGGGTTCCAGATCGAGGAGGCGGGTGGCCACGGGCTGAATGGTTTCGGGGGCCTGGTATTCGGGGCGCAGCCAGCGGATGACGCCCCGGGCTTCTTCGGCGGCCCGCAACCTGTTCAGGGCCACGAGGTTGACCAGGATATCGGCCTCGGCGAGATCCACCGGCCAGCCGTAGGCGTCGGCCACGGCCACGTCCAGCTCGTCGTGGAGCTGGCGGAGGATCTCGGTCTGGGCGACTTCGTGTTGCGCCCGCTCCTGGGCCGTGAACGCCTCGCCCGACCGCAGCCTGGCCAGCAGGTTATACATCCCCGTGATCGTAGAACCCCGGCCCTGGGCGGCCTTGCGGTGGGCATCCAGGCGCTCGGCGAGGTCGCGGATCACGGCCTTCTGGGGTTCGGTGGCTTCTGGGAAGGAAAAGGGGTCGAAGCAGCGGGAGTTGTTGTAGCGAAGATCGTTCCCGACTCCCAGCCGGGTTCCCGCCTTCGCGGCCCACACGGCATGCACTCGGGAACTCAGAACCCCAAGGTGGTAGGCATCAGAGGTGCCCACCGCCACTAGCATGTCGTCGGGGAGAACCGAGCCGTCAAGGAACTGGAACACTCGGTATTTTGAGGTGTAGGGCGTGGCAATGTAGCGCACCAATCCGGCAAGAGCGTTTCTGACCCGAGGCTGATTTTCGGCAAATAACCACCATCGCTCACGCCGTGCCTTCCTAGGGTTCTGATCTCGCTCCGGCTTTACACGCTCTACCACATGCTGATAGATGCCAGGATGCCGATCCCTAACTTGTGCTTCGGTTAGGCCAAATAGATCAATGACCATCACTCCCCTTGGCGTGTCCGTGAGATCGCGACCGTTACGGTAGGGATGCACCAACGCCGTATGGCCCCACGCAGCCCATTGGGCCGGAGTTACGAGGAAGCCAGTGCCATGGGGGATCATCCCCCGGCCACTCAGGTTGCTATTCGCGCGAAGGGGTCTCGTGGAAGTAAGATCCGCACCACAGCTTAAATCTTCATTGATAAGGTCTACACCACGGCCTTCAATCATGACCGCAGCAGCCTCGGCCTCTGGAGAGTCTCCGCCAGCCTCATCGACCACTCGGCCCAGCCAGGGATGGCCTTCGAGACCGCCCACGGTCATTGCAATACGGACGGCGGCACCTTCATCCGTCCATGGATGGTCGGGGATCGCCCACAGTAGCTTGAGTGGTTTGTCTCCGATCATGTGGAGTGCGATGACTCGACGATTGAAAGCCTGGGGGAGGCTGTTGGTCGTGATGAGCCCAAAGCGCCGAGTTCGACCGGACGACACAGCCTCGGCGGCCTTGTGCCACCAGTAGAGAACGAAATCCACGCTGTCGGGGACCTCTGGGTAGACGGCCCGCAGGGCCTCGGTGTAGCCGTCGCCCAAGGCGTCTCGCATCCGCTTATTCCCTAGGAACGGCGGGTTGCCCACGATGAAGTCGGCCTCGGGCCACACGGCGGGCTTGGGCTTCAGCAGCTCCAGGATGGGTACCTGGGCGGTTTCGTCGGGCACTTCCAGGCCGGTGACGGGGTGGGGTTTGGTGGTGCGGCCATCCCAGCGGGTGCGGCCCGTGGCGCGGGTTCCAGTCCAGGTGAGCACGGCATCGCGGCATTCGATGTTGCCGTAGGCCTGGAGCACGGGCTCGGGGGGCGATAGATCCGGGTGGAGGCGGTGGAACCATTGCAGGTGGCTGATCCACAGCACCAGATCGGTGATGGCGGCGGCCCAGGGTTTTACTTCCAGGCCGATGAACTGCCCCGGCGTCACCAGCACGCCTTCTAGAGCCAGTGACCGGCCCGTCTCGCCCAGATCCTCCAGGCGGCGCTGCACTTCGCCCTCCAGCCGCTTGAGCACATCGTAGGCGGTGGCCAGAAAGTTGCCGCTGCCGCAGGCGGGGTCGAGCACCTTCACCTGGGCGAGGTGGCGCTGGAAATCGTGCAGCACCTCCCGGGCCTTGGCTTTGTCGGCCTCGGTGGGCTCGAGCCCGAGCAGCGCCATGGCCTCGGCCTGGGCCAGCTCCCAGTCGGCCCGAAGGGGTTCTTCCAGGGCCGGGCGGAGCAGCCTTTCGACGTAAGCCCGGGGCGTGTAGTGGGCGCCCAGGCGGTGCCGTTCGCGGGCATCCAGGGCGCTTTCCAACAGGGTGCCAAAAATGCTGGGGTCCACTTCGGCCCAGTCAAACCGCGCGGCCTCGGCCAGCCGGGCGATTTCGTCTGTGGTGAGATCCAAAGCCAGGCTTTCCTGAAAGAGCCCGCCGTTGAAGCGCAGCACCTTGAGCGGCCCCCAAAAGCCGCCGGTATTCATCGCATCCCACAGGGATTCCATGCCCTTGGGGAAGGCTTCCGGGTGTTCCCGCCATGCACCTTCCAGGGCGTTCTGGAACAACTTCTCCGGTAGCAGGCCCACGTCCTCGGCGAAAAAGGTGAAGACCGTCCGCATGAGGAAGCGGGCCACCGCCTCGGCGGGGAACCGGGTCTCCAGGCTCTTGGCCAGCCCGCCCAGGGCGGCGGCGACGTTCTTGGTGACGGCGGTGCGGGACCGGGCGGGATCGAGGCTCTGGGGGTCGGTCCAGAGGGCCTTGAACCGCGCCTGGACCTCAGGATCGCGCAGATCCTCCAGGGTGTAGCTGCGGCGGGCGCCGTAGCCGCCGTAAGTGCCCGAGAAGCCATCCCAGACGTGGAAGGCGTGGCCGATGTCGCAGGTGATCACGAAGGGGGGGCGCTGCGACAGGTTGCGGGCGTAGTTCACGGCCTGCCCGAAGGCGGCCTCCATGTAGCGGTCGTAGGCGCGGGTGCCACGCCGGGGAGAGGAGCCCTGGGTGTCCGTGGTGCTGCCCTGCTTGGCCTCTAGGACGAAGCAGCCCTCACGGTAGAGGTCTATGCTCCCCGTGGTGATGGTGCCGTCCAGGTGGAGGAGCTTCAGGTCCTTCTCGAAGCAGTAGGTGGCCCCGGTCCCCTTCGGCTCCGGCACCGGCAGGTCCAGCACGGCGCAGAAGTCCCGGAGGAAGGACTGGAAGTTGGCCCGCTCGTTCCCGGCGGTACCACGCCAAGTCGCGAGAAAGGTATCTAGGGCAAGGGGCATGGAGACAGAGTAGCCGGGGGCCATTCAGGGGCGAACCGGACATTGATCACTTGAGCGTGGGGTTCTCCGGGCGGATCATGGGGGTCTGATCCCGGAGGGTCCATGTCTGAGTGTGTCGTTCCCGCCTTGACCTCACCCGCGGTGGTGGCGTCCAAGTCTGTCCTCCCCGAGGGCTGGAAGGCGGACCTCTCGAACCTGAAGGGCCTGGACCTGACCCTCCCGGTCATGGAGCTGCTGCGCCGCACCACCAGCCGCCTCCCGCAGGATGTGATCGAGGCCATCGTGAAGGGGCGGGACGCCGAGGAGGAAGGCAGCCGAGCCTACAACACCCTCAACGACATGGTGCGCAACATCAACCTGGCGGATGGTCAGGTGACGCCGCTCTGCCAGGACACGGGCTCCATCATCTTCTGGGTGCGCCACCCCTACGGCCTGAGCCAGCGCGCCGCCAAGGCCCAGATCCGCGCCGCGGTGGCGGAGGCCACGAAGCGCTCCTGGCTGCGCCCCAACTGCGTTGAGTCCCTGAGCGGCAAGAACACTGGCACCAACATGGATCCCTTCCACGAGCACCACCCGGCCTTCCACTTCGAGGAGTGGGACCGGCCCGGGATCGAGATCTCCGTCATGCAGAAGGGCGGCGGCTGCGAGAATGTCGGCGCCCAGTACCGCCTGCCCGACGCCGCCATCGGCGCGGGCCGCGACATCAAGGGCGTGCGCAAGTGCATCATCGACGCCGTGGTGAAGGCCCAGGGCCAGGGCTGCAGCCCGGGCATCCTCGGCGTGGCCATCGGCGGCGACCGCGTCACCAGTTATGAAAAGAGCAAGGAGCTGATCCTCCGCAAGCTGGGCGTCGCCAATGCCGATCCCAAGATGGCTGCCTTCGAGGAGGAGGTCACCCGGGATCTCAACACCCTGGGCATCGGTCCCATGGGCTACGGCGGCAACACCACGGTGCTGGGCATCATGGTCGAGGAGATGTACCGGCACCCTGCCAGCTTCTACGTGAGCATCAGCTACATGTGCTGGAGCAGCCGGCGCGGCACGCTCACCTTCCCGGCCAGCGGCCAGCCTTCCTACGACCTGTGAGGCTCCCATGATCCGACTCACCACTCCCATCACCGAAGACCAGGCCCGGCAACTCAAGGTGGGCGACGAAGTGCTGCTGAACGGCCGCGTCGTCCTCAGCCGCGACATGGGCCACAAGTTCATGAAGGAGCAGAAGCCCGAGTGGCTGAAGCCCATCCTCGAGAACATGGTCATCTACCACTGCGGTCCCGTGGTGAAGAAGAACGAGGATGGCACCTGGTCCTTCGTGGCGGCGGGGCCCACCACCAGCATCCGCGAAGAGCCCTACCAGGCAGACGTCATCGAGACCTACCAGGTGCGCGGCGTCATCGGCAAAGGCGGCATGGGCAAGAAGACCAGCGAGGGCCTCCAGAAGACCGGCGCCGTCTACCTGCACGCCACGGGTGGCGCGGGCAGCCTGCTGGCCGCGCGGGTGAAGCGCGTGGTGGACGTGAAGATGCTGGAGGAATTCGGCAGCCCTGAGGCCTTCTGGATCATCGAGGTGGAGGACTTCCCCCTCGTGGTCACCATGGACAGCCACGGCGGCAGCCTGCACGAGATCGTCGCCCAGGAGAGCCAGCAACGCGCCAAGGCGTTGATGGCCTGATGTTCTCCGGGAGTTCCGTGCTGCGCACACACCCCCGGACCCCCGCGTCGCGGCCCGGCGGAAGCTGGGCCGCGGCTTTACCAGGATTGAAGTTCGAGGCCTGCTTCTCCCGCGCTAGGCTGGTGGCATGGTCCAGACCTACCACCAGTTCCGCCTCGACCTGGCTTCGGCCTTGGCCCTCCATCTGGATCCCGAGGAGGCCCATGCAGAGTGCCTGCGGTGGTTCGAGGAGGGCCTGGGCCTGTCCCGCAGTTGGCTGGCCACCCATGGGGACGACCTCGTGCCGGCCCGAACCCGTCGGCGCGTCAGTAGCTGGGTCCGACGACGCCAGACGGGTGAACCCTGGGCCTACATCCTGGGCTGGAGCCTGTTCCGCGACCGTCGCTTCAAGGTGACGCCCGCCACTCTGATCCCTCGCCCCGAGACGGAGCTGCTGGTGGAGGCGGCCCTGGATGTGGGGCGGCGGCTGAAGGTAGACCGCTGCGTGGACGTGGGCACGGGCAGTGGCATCATCGCCATCAGCCTCGCCCTGGAAACGGATTGGCGGGTGCTGGCGACGGAGCTGAGTGCCGGGGCCCTGGCCGTGGCCCGGGAGAACGCCCGGTCCCTGGGTGCCGAAGTCAGCTTCAGCGAGGGCAGCCTGCTGGAGCCCCTGTCGGATCCACCGGGCCTGGTGGTGGCGAACCTGCCCTACGTGGATCCTGCCGATCAGCTAGGGCTGCAGCGGGAACTGGCTTTCGAGCCGGGTTCTGCCCTCTTTGCCCCGGACCGGGGTCTGGCCCTGTCCGCGGCGCTGCTGTCCCAGGCCAAGGCGCGTCGTGCTCCTGCCTGCCTCCTGGAGATCGGGGCGGGCCAGGGGGGCGAGTTGTGCCGGCGGGCCCTTGGCAGTGGTTGGGGTAAAGCCATGGTTCATCAAGATTTTGCAGGGCATGATCGCATTCTGGTGGCCCTCCCCTGAAGGCTTGGCACCATCCTCGCCCACTCTGGGTGCGGAGGTGTCCAATGAGGAAAATGCTGCCCATCGTCCTTCTGGCTGTGGGGATTGGCTGCTCCATCCCCAAACGCCACGATCCCAACCTGTTGAAGAAGCCGGCCATCCCCCTCATCGAGGAGGCACCGACCACCCAGGCCCTCAGCGAAGGCAGCCTCTGGCGCGACCGGCCCTTCATGGCGGATCTGCGGGCCTACCGGGTGAACGACGTGGTGACCTTGCGGATTACCGAAAGCACCAGCGCCATCAGCAAGGCCGATGTGACCACCAAGCGGGATGGGAGCAACAAGTACAGCAGTCCCAACCTGTTCGGGTTGCTTTCGGGCTTTGGCATCGGCAGCTCCACTAGCGACAAGACCACGGCCAATACCAACAAGTTTGCGGGCAACGGCACCACGGGCCGCAGCGCCACCTTCTCCACCACGGTCACCGCCCGGGTCGTGAAGGTGATCGGCAATGGCAACCTCATCGTCGAAGGCTTCCGCGACATCCAGTTGAATAACGAGACCCAGCGCCTCTACGTGGCCGGGATGATCGATCCCAATCGGCTGGATGCCGCCAACAGCATCGCCTCGGGCCAGGTGGCTGAGTTGCGCATCGGCTATGGCGGCGACGGCGTGGTGGACGAGACCCTGAAGCCCGGCTACATCAGCCGCCTGCTCAATTTCATCTGGCCCTTCTAGGAGTCTTCCATGCGCATCGCAGCCCTGTTTCTCGCGACCATGGCGCTCTTTGGCGCGGACCTCGCCAAGCCTGAGAAGAAGATCGAAGTCCGCCTCAAGGAAGTGGCCCGCCTCCAAGGTGTGCGAGCCAACCAGTTGCTGGGCTACGGCATGGTCGTGGGTCTGGATGGAACCGGCGACAAGGATCAGACTAAGTTCACCGTGCAGTCCCTCACCAACCTCATGTCCCGTCAGGGGCTGACGGTCAATCCCGCCACCGTGAAGGTGAAGAACGTGGCCGCGGTGATGGTAACGGCAGAGTTGCCGCCCTTCGGCCGCACGGGCTCGCGCATCGACGTGACCGTGTCCAGCACGGGGGATGCGAAGTCCCTGGCCGGGGGCATCCTGCTGATGACCGCCCTGCAGGGCCCCGACAACCTGACCTACGCGGTGGCCCAGGGGCCCCTGCTGGTGGGCGGCTTCAGCGCCTCGGCAGGGGGTGCCTCCGTCACGAAGAACCACCCCACCGTGGGTCGCGTGCCCGAAGGCGCCCTCATCGAGCGCGAGATCGGCGGCAACTTCAATTCCCGCGGGACCCTCCGCTACAGCCTGATGGAGGAGGACTTCACCACGGCCATCCGGGTCGTCCATGCCATCAATGAGGAACTGGGCGAGAAGCTGGCCCAGCCCCTGGATTCACGTACCGTCGAGCTGGTGATCCCCAAGGAATACCAAGGCCGCGCGGTGGAGCTGGTGGCCCGGCTGGAGAACCTGAGCGTGCAACTGCAACCCAAGGCCAGGGTGGTGGTGAACGAACGCACGGGCACCGTAATCATGGGCTCAGAGGTCCGCATCGGGGCCGTGACCATCGTCCAGGGCGGCCTGAGCATCCTGGTCACCTCCACCCCCCTGGTGAGCCAACCGGCCCCCTTCAGCAAGGGCAAGACCGTCACCGCCACCAAGAAGGACGTGACCGCCGTCGAGGAGAAGCCCAAGACCATCAGCGTCGAACCCGGGGTCAGCGTGGGCAAGCTCGCCGAGATGCTGAACAGCATGGGCGTGAGCCCGAGGGATCTGGTCGCCATTCTCCAGGCCATCAAAGAAGCTGGCGCCCTCCAGGCGGAGTTGAGGGTCCTGTGATCGCCCTGGGGCTACCTACCGTCGATGCTCTGAGCCAGGCCCAGGGGACCCAGGCTCTGCCCGACCCGGCCGAAAAGACCGACAAGGCGGCGCGGCAGTTCGAGGGCCTACTCATGGGGCTGCTCTTCCAGACCATGCGCAAGACGGTCAAGCCCTCGGGTCTCCTGGGGGATTCAGGGCAGTCCCGGTCCACCTACGAGTACTTGCTGGACCAGGCCGTGGTGGACAGGGCCGTATCAGGGGGCCGCGGATGGGGCCTGGCCGAACGATTGAAGGCAAGCTGGAGCAAGTCAGAAAAAAACGATCCCAAAAAAGAAGTTCGTGCAGATTGAGAGATCTTGGCAAACTGCCGATGGGTCTCCTGTCGAGGTGAATATGCGTGTCAGTGGCAAACCGGGTGGCGTTGGAAGCACCCAGAGCGTATCCGGATCCAAATCATCCGCCACGCCTGCATCGGGTCCTGCCGCACTGGCTTCCGTCTCGGACGCTGTCCAGGTTTCCTCCGCTGCCCGGCTCGTGGCCGTGGCCCAGGAGGCCCTGGCGGTGGTGCCGGACATTCGCACGGAGAAGGTCGAGGCCATCAAAAGCCAGCTGGATGCCGATGCCTACAACCCCGATGGAGAGGCAGTGGCCGAAGGGCTCATCAAGGAACACATGGCGCAAGGACGCCATTCCTAGCCCCCAGGCCCTCGTCGTGAGGACATGATCAGCCCCCTTGGACAACGCCAGATCCTCCAGACCGCCGCAGTCGAGACGGTGAGGGCCGCCATGGAGGGGGGCTTCCAGGTGCAGCGGGAACAGGCCCGCCGGCAGGCCTTTAATGCCAAGCTGGCTGAAGCCCAGCTCGATGTGCCCGAAGTGATGCAATCCGACGCGCTCAAGTTGAGCGAACATGGGCCGCAGGACCAGGGCACCCGGCAGAACCATGGGACCGGGTCGTCGGAGGCTCTTCCCGGTGAGGCGGAGGGTTCCCCGGCAGACGGTGCCGAGCCACACCTGGACCTGTTGGCTTGAGCCTTGCCGGAAGACTGGGGAGGAGGTCTTCCATGCTGCATGCCGTGCCCGAACTGCTCGACGCCCTGGAGGCGAGGCTGGTCAAGGGCGAGGATCCAACGGCCCTGCTCTCCGGCATCCGTTGGTCGGAACTCGTGGGGTGGCCTGCTGATCCCACCGGGGCCCAGGCGCTCAAGCGGCGCATCACTTCCCTCCAAACCTTGATCTCGGGCCTGCAGGCGCCGCTACGCGCGGCCCTCCTCGGCTTGTCTGATTCCCAAGGCTACGGTCGGGATGGCATTCCTGCCGGGGCTCCGGCCCTGGCGCCTCGTCTTCGGGGGAGAGTGTAGCCATGCCCGGACTCTATGCTGGCCTCTACGTTGGACTATCGGGACTCAAGGCCCAGCAGTCGGCCCTCGACGTGGTGGGCCACAACATCGCCAACGTGAACACGCCGGGTTATACCCGTCAGCGGGCGAATCTTACTTCCAACCAGGGCCAATCCGAGGGGCAGGTCTACTTCGGCACGGGGGTCTCCCTGACCTCGGTCCAGGGCGTTCGGGACAAGTTCCTGGATCTCCAGATCTATCAGGAAACGGCGCGCCAGACGGGAGCCAGTGAACGATTGACAGGTCTCACTGCGGTGTCAACCACCCTCGGCGATACCAGCACCAGTGGCATTGCGGCCCAGATTCAGAATTTTTTCCAGGGTTTCCAGGCGCTCTCCTCCCAGCCCGAGAGCGGCGCCCTCCGCACGAATCTGGTGGGCCAGGCCCAGACCATGATCACGGGGATGCAGGCGCAGTATCGCGTGTTGGCCGATCAGCGGAACAGTGATGACCAGGCTGTGGGTAGCCTGGTGACCGAGATAAATGCGTTGACCGACCAGATCGCCCAGTTGAACCAGCGCATCAGTACCGCGGTCCCCAAGGGTTCCGACAGCGATGCGGTGGATCAGCGCAAGACCGTCACCGAGAACCTCGCCGCCCTGGTGGGCATCAATGTGTCTGAAGGCAACAACGGCGACTACCAGATCACCCTGGATTCGGGTTCCGCCGTGCTCGTCAGTGGCAGCAGTTCGTACAAGCTCCAGACCACGGCCGGAGGGGCGGCTCTGGACAACCACCTCATTGTCCAGTCGGTCATGGGCGCTTCGGTTGTGGACGTCACGGGCAGCATCAAGAACGGCCAACTCGGCGGCAAGCTGGATCTCCGGGACAACATCCTCGCGGGCTACCAGCGGCAGCTGGATCAGATCGCGGCGGGCGTCGCCGGGCGGGTGAACCTGCTGCACCGGACTGGCATCGCCGCCAATGGCGTCACCACCGGCAACGACTTCTTCCAGAGTGGTGTGGCCAATGGGGCCAACGGCCTTCCCCCGGCGATCACGGCCGCCAGCTTCTACAAGGGCATGGTCAACGCCTTGTCCGTCAATGCCGCGGTTTCCGGCAATCCATCCCTCATCGCCGCGGCCGGGGTCGCCGGGGTCGTGGGAGACAATGCCAACGCCAACGCCATCGCCAAGCTCCAACTGGCCACGGCCACCGTAGACACTAACGGGGATGGCGTCGGCGATTCGGGACCCTACAGCACTGCGGTGGGCAGCCTCATCAGCGACGTGGGCACCGCGGTGCAGAAATGGGATGCCCAGACCACCACCCAGCAGAACCTGGTGACGGCGCTGCAGGCGCAGCGGGATTCCGTTTCCGGTGTGAGCCTGGATGAGGAGGCGACCAGCATGATGACCCTCCAGCGCGGCTACCAGGCCTCCGCGCGGTTCATCAGCGTGATCAACCAGCTCACCGATGAGTTGGTGAACAACTTCGGGAAATGAATCTGAAAGCAGGTGAGCCATGTCCATCCGCACCGTCCCCAGCACGCTGAACCGCCAGTCCCTCCTGGATCTCCAGAGGACCAACGAGCGCTTGGCCAACAACCAGACCCGGATCAGTTCGGGCAACCGGCTCGTCAATCCCGGGGATGATCCCGCCGCGGCGGCGTCGATCGTCGATCTCGGGAATTCCATCCAGGCGAACACCCAGTTCCTCAAGCAGATTGACTCGGCCACCTCCTACCTTTCGCCCACGGAGGATGCGGTGAACGCCGCCGTCAATGCCAATATGCGGCTTCAGGAGCTGGCCGCGGGGGCACTCGGACCCGCCAGCGCGGCAGACCGCGCCACCATGGTGACGGAAATCGACACGATCCGGACCAACCTGGTGTCCATCGGCAACACCCAGAGCCAGGGGAAGTACCTCTTTGCCGGCAAATTGACGACGACGGTGCCCTTCACGGACGCGGTCCCACCGGCCCTCCCGGCCTACAATGGTGACCAGGGGCACATCAACCTCGACGTGACCGCAACCCAATCGGTGGCCACCAACATCCCCGGCGACCAGGTCTTCGAGAAGGGCGGCGCGGGTTCGCCCTCCAATTTCTTCCAGGCCTTGGCAGACCTCCGCGTCGGCCTGACCACCAACAACACGCCCCTGATCCAAACCGCCTCCGACAACCTGAAATCCGTGCTCGATAACCTGAATCAGGTCCTGGCTGAACTGGGTGGCAGGCAGGCGGGGCTTTTGGCCCTCAAGGACACGCTATCCGGATTCAACGTCAGTCTGCAGGGTCTTCAGAACTCCCAGCAGGAGACGGATTATCCCAAGGTCGCCGTCGAATACGCCAGTGATCAGACCGCGCAGTCCGTCACCTTGAGCTCCATGGCGAAAATCGCCAAGACGAACCTCTTCGACTACCTGGCCTGAACTCCGCGTGGTCCATCTCTGGGCCGTAGCGTCATCTGCCTGCAGAGCGAAGGTGGGTCTCCAGTGCAGCGAGGGCGCGCTTTCGATGGACTTCGCCCTTGGCGGTCCTGACGGCCCTGGTCCCCCCTGAGCGCTTCAGTCCCCGGATATCCAGTTCGCCCTCCGGCAGGGCGGGCAGCAACCCCAGCATGGCGTTGGTGGGACCGAAGTCCTTGCTGGAGGCATTAGCCAGGTAGTGCAGGAGGCTGCCAAGGACGGTCTCCACCGGGAAGGGCAGGGCGGGCATTCCTCGTACCGCACGGTCCGCCGAGAAGGCTGCGGCCAGGCCACCAGCGGCGGATTCGAGGTAGCCCTCCAGGCCGGAGAGTTGTCCGGCAATCCACAGGTTGGAAACAGTTTTGACAGCAAGTGTCGCATCGAGTACCAACGGCGCCTGCACGTAGGTGTTGCGGTGGAGGCTGCCGAAGCGCACGAATTCGGCATTGGCGAGCCCCGGGATGAGCCTGAAGACTTCCTTCTGGGGGCCCCATTTGAGGCGGGTCTGGCAACCGACCAGGTTGAAGTGTTCGCCCGCGACCGTGTCCTGGCGCAGCTGGACGACGGCGTGGGGCCACCGTCCCGTCCTGGGATCATCCAGTCCCACGGGTTTCATGGGCCCGTGGCGCAGGGTCTCGCGGCCGCGGTCAGCCATGACCTCGATGGGAAGGCAGGCCTCGAAGTAGGGCGTGTCCACGTCGCGCAGGGGAACGCGCTCGGCGGCAAGGAGGGCATCCAGGAATTGTTCGTACTGCACCTTGCCGAGCGGGCAGTTGATGAAGTCCGCGGCGCCCTTGTCATAACGGGCTGCCATCCAGGCGATCTCCATATCGATGCTGTCGCGCTCCACGATGGGCGCGATGGCATCGTAGAAGTGCAGGCGGCCCCGGCCCGTGATGCCTGCCAGCCAGTCTGCGAGGGGATCGGTCGTGAGGGGCCCCGTGGCCAGGATGGTGGGATGCTCCAGAGCGGGCGCCGCAGCCTGGGCCTCGATCCAGGTGATGTTCGGATGGGACTGCAAGGCGGCCGTCACAGCGGCAGAGAAGGCCCCGCGATCGACGGCGAGGCTGTTTCCGGCCGGCACGCGGGCGGCTTCGGCACAGCGCAGGATCAATGAATCCATGCGCCTCAGCTCGGCCTTGAGGATGCCGGTGGCCGAGGCCGGGTCATCGCTCTTGAAGGAGTTCGAGCAGACCATTTCCGCGGCCTGTGCGGTGGTGTGGGCGGGGGTGGTCCACTTCGGGCGCATCTCCGTGATGTGGACCTGATGCCCACGAGAGGCCAGTTGCCAGGCGGCTTCCGAACCAGCCAGCCCCGCTCCGATGATGTGGATCACGCCGCCTCCCGAGGGGGTAATCCTACTCTGGCGGGCTGCCAGGGAGGCTCAGTGACAGGCTCCTGGGGCCTTTGAGGCCGCCCAAGGAAATTATTTCTTGCATCGGAGGCGTTGGCTGGTAGTCTGGATCTCCTGCGTGGTTGAGGCTGCGGGGTGCTGGAGGGGCGGGAATGAGCCTTTTCGGGCTGTGCTGAGGAGCACGGGGGCGTCTTTGAAAACCGGATAGAAGATAAAGGAAGCCTTTGAGGGTTTTG
>JBBQHW010000069.1:0-13677 GCA_038324335.1 Holophagales bacterium | reverse complement strand
GTTGAAGCTGACGCGCTGATTCTCGTCCAGGGTGCGGAAACCCGTGGTTTCGATCGCGGAGTGGTGCACGAACAGGTCCGCGCCTCCGTCATCAGGGGTGATGAATCCGAAACCCTTTTCGGCGTTGAACCACTTGACGGTGCCTTGAGCCATGATGTCTTCCTGCTTTTTTCGTCCTGGATTCAGATGCATTGTCCCTTCCAGGCGAGGTGGCAATGCTTTTTTCTGCCCGTACGATTGACGGGCAACTGCCAGTGTAGGGCAATTCTGCAATCTATTTTCAAAAAATCGATGGAAGGTGCAGATTGTTCCCGGGGACCGGTCGCTGAGGCCTTCCCGAACTGAGATTTCTACAGATAGCTCCGGGCTCCCAGGTAGGCCTTCCTGTAGTAACGGTCGGAAAGGTCGTCCTGGCGGATGCCCTGGCCGGACCGGGGGGCATGGATGAAGGCCCCCTGCCCCACGTAGACCCCCACGTGACTCACCCGTCCCCCACTCCCGGTGGCGAAGAAGAGCAGGTCCCCCGCCCGGATCGACTCCAGGTCCACGGGGCCGCCTGCTTCGAACTGCGCCTGGGAAGAACGGGGCAGCCGCAGGCCATTCAGTCGGTAAACGGCCCCCGTGAGGCCACTGCAGTCGAAGCCCCGCTCCGTGGTGCCACCGAAGAGGTAGGGCACGCCCAGGTAGCCCCGGGCCGTCTCCACCAGGCTGGACCGCAGGCCCCCCTCGTCCTTGGGCCGCAGCCGGACTTTTCCCGAGGCCCCCGGAGCCGAGCCGTCCGGCGCCACCACCCAAAAGGCCTCGATGATGCCGGCGCCCCTCAGGGCTTCGCCCTTGGCCCGGGCCTTGTCCTTGCTGGCAAAGTCCCCGAAGCGCACCCGGTAGAGGCCGTCGCCGGAAGCATAGTAGGTGGCTTCCAGGCCCTGAGCCGACAGCGTTTCCGAAAACCGGGCCGCGTTCTCCGCCTTGGCGAAGGCCCCCGCCTGCAGGGTGAAGCCCAGGCGTGGGAGGGCCTTGACCGGCGCAGAGGTCGCTACCCGCCGCTCCGGCACCGGGCGTGGCGCGCGGGAACATGCCCCGTCCACCAGCAGGGCCAGCAGCAGCTGCACCGCCAGCGCGGGAGGCAACCGTCGAAACCCTGAGCGCCGGTGGGAATCCATGCGGGGATCCTAGCATTGGGGCCGGGTTCCGTCGGGGGCATCTCAAGAGCTAACAGCAGGGGACCGCGAAAAGCGCGAAAGGCGCCAAATGAGGAAGGGTGGGCCCGCCTACTGGGCTAGGGCAGCAGTCTTCATGGGGCGGAGCATAGCAAACCGGTGCTCCGGTTGTGCCACGAGGTTCGGCCGCCTACTTGAGCTTGGCGAGTTCTCCCTGGATGCGGGCGCGCTGGTCCTCGGCCTTGGTCATGTCGTAGGCCTTCCGGTAGAGGGCCGTGGCCTGGGCCTTGTCGCCCTTCAAGGCGTAGGCTTCCGCGAGGCTGTCATAGGCATTCCAGGACTCCGGGTGCAGCTTGACGTTCTGCTGGAGAAGGGCAATGGCCTCGTCCACCTTCTTCTGGCCCAGCAGGGTGTAGCCCTGATTGTTGATCTCGGCCTCGGTGGCAATGGCCATGGCCTTCTTCTGCATGGCCTCGGCACCCGCGGCATCCCCCCTCTTCTCCAGCAGCTGGGCCTTGTTGCGCAGGGCCGGATAGGTCGGCCGCATGGCCAGGGAGCGGTCGATCCAGGCCTCGGCCTCGGGCAGGTTCACATCCTGACGCAGGCACCAGCCCCCGGCCGCGTTCCAGCCCTCGGCGAAGAAGCGCGGCAGGCCCCGCAGCTGATCGCGCAGGCTGGCCACCACCACCTGTTTGGTATCCACCTGGAGGGGAATGGGCACGCGCAGCTGTTCCCAGCGCAACGACAGGGTGACGCCTTGGTCGCTGGGTTCGTCGAAGGTGTAGGCCAGCCGTTCCGTGGGCTCCGTGGCCACCGGCTGCACCTGCACTCGGGCCAGATCCTCCTTGGCGTCGTAGCTGAAGCTGCCCCAGGCATGGGCCTGGCTGCTGAAGATCACGGTCCAGGCCCCCTCGGTGGGCAGCATGTGGAGGCCGTAGCGACCCGCGGGCAGGGTGGTGCCGCCCACGCTGACGGGGGTGTCGAAGGCGACCACGGTGTTCTCGTCAGCCCCGGCCCGCCAGACCTGGCCGAAAGGCACGAGCCCGCCCCAGACCTTGCGGCCCTTCACCGCCGGGCGGTGGTAGGTCACTTCGATATCCGTCAGCCCCACCCGCTGGCTGATCTGGGCCCGGGGACTGGCACTGGGAAGGACCAGGGCCGGAGCCTGGGCCATGAGCAAGGGGGCGGAAAATAGAGCAAGGATGCAGGAACGCATGGAACACCTCCAGTAGGCATCCTGCACCGGAACCCTCTGCCTCGGTACGTGGCTTGGGACGACTGGTGCCATTTCAGGGGCGAGGCGATTCGAGGCCAGCTCCAGGGAAAGAACGCTTCGCGAAAGCGGAGGAGAGCGGACGCTGAGGAAGGCAGAGAACAGATTTCCTTGTCTTGGCTTTTCTCAGCTCTCCTCCGCTTCTCCGCGAACCCCCGCTTCCATTAGCTTTTCCTCGCTTACCGAAACTCGCCGCATCTCACCAGCTGGAGCACGGCCTGCCCGGCCTCGCGGCTGGCGTCGAGATCCACCTCCACCTCCAGGGCCCAATCATTGCTCTCTTCGGCATCCACGAGCATCTGCTGGACGAGTAGCCGGCGGGGGTCGCCGGGCTTGGGCTGCACATAGGTGTGGCGCTGGTTGCGGCCCTCGGGATCGAGACGGGGCCCCTGGTGGGTGGCCCTGTAGGTGCTGAAGGTGACCTTGAGGCGCTCCGCGGTCCAGGGCTCGCCCTCGCCATCTTCGGGCGCCACGCCTTCCCCCGCGGCTTCACCAAGCACGGCTTCGGCTTCTTCCCAGTCCTCGGTGGCGCAGGCGTGGAGGAGGGCGAAGAGGCGCGCGCGGAGGGCGGCCGTGAAGGCCTTCCGGTCCCGGGTGACGTCCTTCGCGGCCTCCTCGGCGCCGGGGATGGCCAGGGCGATCTCATTGCGGCTGAAGTCCGGGTTCTGCATGCGCTCCCAGGCATCCAGCAGGCTGGAGTCCACCTGCTTGAGCATGGCGGCGAGGTAGGCCTCCATCTCGCGCACCTCGTCGGTCTTGAAGGCGTCGGGCACGGTTTTCGAGAGCACCTTGAAGGCGCTGTTGATGTGGCGGAGCAGCAGACCTTCGCCGCGCTGCAGCTCGTAGGTGCGCACGTAGTCGGCGAAGCTGAGGTGGCTTTCGAACATCTCCCGCACGATGGATTTGGGGCGGATGTTCTCCTGGCCCACCCAGGGATGCTTGTCCGAGAACTCGTTGAAGGTGCTGTAGATGAAGTCGCGCAGGGGCTTGGGGTATTCCAGCTTCTCCAGCTCAGCCATGCGCTCCTCGTACTCCATGCCCGCCAGCTTCATCTCGGCCACGGCCTGCCCCTTCAGCTTGTGCAGCTGGCAGCGCAGGATGAAGTCGGGATTCTCGAGGATGCTCTCCACCAGGGTGATGAGGTCCAAGGCATAGGTGGGCGAGTCCACGTCGAGCAGGGGCAGCGTGTCCAGCAGGTAGAGGCTGAGCGTTTCGTCCATGCCGAAGTCCGCCTGCAGGTCGGCGTTCACGCGCACCTTGCGGCCCTGCGCGCCAGCGCTTCCCCAGGAGGGGTCATCGGGCGGCACGAACTCCACAATGCCGCGCACCACCAGCGTCTTGAAGAGTTGCCAGCCCCGGCGGAAGTGGGCGGCCTTCTGGTGGTCCGTTTCGTGGCAGTCGTGGATGAGGCCGCGCATGGCCTGGCAGCCGTCGCCCCGGCGGGCCAGCACGTGGAGCAGCATGCCGTGATTCACCTGGAAGCGGCTCACCAGGCGCTCCGGGGCGGCCGCCTGCAGCTTCTCGAAGGTGGTCTTGTCCCAGTGGGCGTAGTTCTTTTCGGGCGCCGGGCGCTTCACGAACTTCCGCCCGGGCTTCTGGGCCAGGCGCAGGTTCTCGATGACGTGCTCCGGCGCCTGGGCCACCACGTAGCCCACGGTGTCGAAGCCCTTGCGGCCCGCCCGGCCTGAGATCTGGTGGAAATCCCGGGCGCTGAGGATGCTGGTCTTCTGGCCGCCGTACTTGCAGAGTTTGGTGAAGAGCACCGTGCGGATGGGCACGTTGATGCCCACGCCCAGCGTATCCGTGCCGCAGATGACCTTGAGCAGGCCCTTCTGCGCCAGACGCTCCATGAGGATGCGGTACTTGGGCAGCAGACCCGCGTGGTGCAGGCCGATGCCCATGCGCAGCCAGCGCTTCAGGTCGGGGCCGTAGGGGCTGTTGAACTTGAAGTCGCCGATCTCAAGGGCGAGGGCTGTCTTCTCCTCTCGGGTGGTGACGGCGAGGCTCGTGAAGTCCTGGGCGCTGGTGGCCGCCTCGGCCTGCGTGAAGTGCACCAGGTAGATGGGCGCCTTGCCTTCGGCCAGCAGGTTCTCCAGGGTGCTGCTGAGGGGCAGCTCCGCGTAGGTGAAGGCCAGCGGCACGGGTCTCTCCGTGCCCTTGACGGTGACCGTGGGCCGCCCGTTGAGCCGCGTCAGCTCTGTCTCGAAGAAGCTGGTGTCGCCGAGCGTTGCGCTCATGAGCAGGAAGCGCGTCTGGGGCATGGCCAGCAGAGGCACCTGCCAGGCAAAGCCCCGCTCGCGATCCGAGTAGTAGTGGAACTCGTCCATGACCACGTCCAGCACGTTGGCTTCGGCCCCTTCGCCGAGGGCCATGTTGGCCAGGATCTCCGCGGTGCAGCAGAGGATGGGCGCATCGCGGTTCACGGTGGCGTCCCCCGTGGAGAGGCCCACATTCTCAGGCCCGAACTCCTGGCAGAGGGCCATCCACTTCTCGTTCACCAGGGCCTTGATGGGGCAGGTGTAGACCGAGCGCCTTCCCGCCGCCAGGGCCCCGAAGTGAAGGGCCGACGCCACCAGCGACTTGCCCGAGCCTGTGGGCGTGTTGAGGATGACGTTCTTCCCCTCGAAGAGTTCGAGAACGGCCTCCTCCTGGGCGGGATAAAGAGCCAGCCCCTTGGACTCCGCATAGGCCAGGAAGGCCCCCAGCAGGGCATCAGGCGACGTGTCGCCGTTGGGTGGCAGGTGGTCGAACAGGGACAGCGGCATCGATGGGCTCCAGGCCCATCATCTCAGGGGAATGGGAGATGGCCGAGTGCTGATGCTGAATGAAAAGCAAAGGAAACCACCGATGAACACCGATACAAGCTGATGAACACCGATCAAGTAGGGTGGTTGGGTCAGGTGCCGGCCTTGGGGCCTGACTACAAGAGTCACATTTCAGAAGACGATGGCTCCATTCTGTCACCGCGGCCTTGCTTGTTATCTATCCTGTCTCAGTCATTAGGCAGGCACTTCGTCCCAAGGAAGATTCCAACAAGGTCATTGCAATCCGGGTATGGCATCACGCAGAACGATTGTCCTATCTGGCTGGCGGCATGAGCACCATCCTGGGCTTCATGATCACGACCCGCTTCCTTGACCAACCCATCAATGTCATAGGCGCTAAATTTGCTGCTTCGATGTTGGGCATTCTTCTCGGCATTATGCAGGGCGTTTTCTTTCGGTTCCTGCGAACACGTGCAGAATAGCGCCTAACCCTCCGCTCAATTCGGGCCCTAGCGCTGCGCGCTAGTGTCCCCAACAACTCAGCAGCCGTGCTTGCAGCCTTGGGCCGATTAGCTGCTTTAGTCAGGCACTCATGCTTCCCGAATATTGCGCGATCATCGGTGCCATCATCGGCTCGCTGGGCGGTTTCTATTACCTGTACGAAACCATTCTCGGCAAAGCCCAGCCCAACCGCATCACCTGGCTGCTTTGGGGCATCTTCCCGCTGGTCATCTTTGCGGCGCAAAGGGCGCAGGGCACTGAGAGCGTGTCCTGGGCGTCCTTTGTCGCCGGCTTCACGCCATTGCTGATCGTCGCTGCCTCCTTCTTGAACAAGAAGGCCTACTGGAAAAGCGAACCGCGCGACTACTGGCTGATGGCTGCGGCGATCCTGGGCATCATCCTCTGGGCCATGACTCACAAGCCCAACCTGGCCCTGCTGTGCTCGCTGGTGGCCGACGTGTTGGCGAGCATACCCACCCTCATCAAGTCCTATCGCCATCCCCATTCCGAGAGCTGGATTGCCTATGCCGTCAGCGCCTTCGGCTTCGGAATCAGCTTCCTGTCGGTACAAACCTACAACTTCGAGAATGCCGCCTTTGTAGGCTATGTGTTCCTTCTCAACGCCGCCTTGGCGGTGCTGGCCTCACGGAACCCTAGGGCCCCGCTCCATGAGAAGATGTAGTCATGTTGCAGCTCCGACCCTCCGACTACCGCGTCATGCCCTGGAAGGATGGGGGCGGCAGCACCACCGAGATCGCCATGGAGCCGCCCGGGGCGAACCTGGCGGAGCCCTTCCTGTGGCGGGTGAGTTCGGCACAGGTGGAAGCCTCCGGGCCCTTCTCCCGCTTCCCTGGCCGTGCGCGGCTGCTGACCCTGCTGGAGGGCCCAGGGCTCATCCTGGACATCGAAGGCAGCCGTCAGCGCCTGAAGCACCCCGGCCAGGTGGTGGCCTTCTCCGGCGATGCCACCGTGAATGCCACGCTCATCCAGGGGCCCTGCGTGGATTTCGGCGTCATTAGCGATCCCAGCCGAGTGAAGGTCACGCTCGAATGGCTCAACCTGGGCACCGAGGCCACTGCCATCACCGTGGCCCCCACCACCCTGCTCTTCGCGCCCTGGGGGCCCGTCCAGGTGGACTCCCACGATATTGAGCTCGAATCCAGGGACTGCCTCCGCTTCGACGCGGAGGACGTGGACTCGCAGCTGGGGGTGCGCGCATCCTTTGGCACCACGCCCCTGGTGCTCGTCTCCATTTGGCCCCTCTGAGCCCAGCAGGATGACGGTCGACCTCGGGACCCTGAACGATCTGAAGGTCCTGCGCCTGGGGCCAGAGGGCGCGTTCCTGGAGGGTGGTCCCGAGGGGCCCGTTCTGCTGCCTCTGGAACAACTCCCCCCGGCCCTTGAACCGGGTCAGGTCCTGCGGGTCTTCGCCTACCGGGAAGACGAGGGCCGCCTCGTGGCGCACCTGCGCCTGCCCTTGGCCCTGGGCGGCGAGGTGGCCTTCCTGAAGGTGCTGTCCGTGAACCCCGCCGGGGCCTACCTGGACTGGGGTCTGCCGAAACCCCTCTTCATGCCCTGGAAAGAAGTGAAGCACGAGGTGCGGCGCCTGGTGAAGCCCGGCCATAAGGTGCTGGTGCTCCTCTTTGCGGACGCAGCGGGCCACCTGGCCGCCTCCACCCGCCTGGCGGATTTCCTGGTGGACGAGGCCGACGAATTCCAGGAGGGCGACCAGGTCACCCTCGTGATCGGAGACCGCACGGATCTGGGCGTGCGCGTCATCGTCAACCACCGCTACTGGGGCATGGTGCACGACACCGACCTGTTCGGCCCCGTCAGCCGCGGCGAGACGAAAGCTGGCTGGGTGAAAGCCCCCCGCGCCGACCGCAAGCTGAGCCTCTCGCTGAGCGCGCCGGGCTACGCCAAGGTAGATGCCGTGGCCCAGGCCCTGCTCGACACTTTGACGCGCCGCGGTAGCTTCCTGCCTGTCACCGACAAGAGCGCCCCGGAGCAGATCTACACCCTGTTCGGCATCAGCAAGAAGGTGTTCAAGCAGACCCTCGGCGCCCTCTACAAGGCCCGGCGCATCACCATCGACGCCGATGGCATCCGGCTGCTCAAGCCATGATGCCCCCCACCGCCACGCCCGAGCCCTGCCTGCCCCTCCCGTACCTGGAGGACTACAGTCCCGCCGTGCAGGCCCGGGTGCGCGAACTGCTGGCTCAGGATCAGCTGGGGCCGTATCTCGCCAGCCGCTACGCGGAGGCGCACGCGGTGCGCAACGACAAGGCCCTCTTCCAGGCGGCCCTGGAGTTGAAGGCTCGCTTCCTGAAGAGCACGGCGCCCCTCCACAAGGTGCTCTACGACCCGCGGCTCCAGCTGCTGAGCCATGCCCTGGGCACGCTCACGGCGGTATCGCGGGTGCAGGGCAGCCGCCTCAAGGCCAGCCGCGAGATCCGCGTGGCTTCCGTGTTCCGCGACGCGCCCGCTGCCTTCCTGAAGATGATCCTCGTCCACGAGCTGGCCCACCTGAAAGAGTACGAACACAACAAGGCCTTCTACCAGCTCTGCACCCACATGGAGCCGGCCTACTTCCAGCTGGAGTTCGACCTGCGGCTGTATCTCACCCAGCGGGATGCGACCGCAGGGACCGCGAAGAAGGCTGAACCGGAAGCTAACGCCCCGGGCGTATCCTGAACGGGAGCCGACTTTGGTGCTCGGAGGCTCCCATGAGCAATCCCAACCCGGCCCGACGGCCCCGGCGCCCCTTCCCCTTCCGCTTCTTCTTCTGGTCCATCCTGGTGGTGGGCGTGGGCGCGGGCAGCGTGTACCTGGTGGACCGCATGGTGCTGGCGCCCCGGCGGGAACTGGAAGCCAAGGTAGCCAAGGCGGAGGCGGAGTCCCTGCGGCTCAGGACCTACCTGAAGCTGCTGGAACACACCGAACGCCGTGCGCAGCTGGAGGTGATCGAGCAATCCAAGGATGCCGCGGGCGAGACTCTCAACAAGCTCCGCTTCACGGAACTGGATCCGCAGGGGGGCGTGGTGGGCGCCCAGCGGGTCTTCGAGATCAAGGGCGACGAAGTCTACGTGGATACCCTCATCATCAAGTTCGAGGACCACTTCGTGGAGACGGCCGATCCCCTGAAGGGCAAGGCCCTGCTGCTCTTCCGGCGCATCTTCACCAACCGCGTGAAGCCCGATGACGGCTACGTCCTGGATCGGAACGGCGTGCCCCCGGCGCTCTATGCAGGCCGCACAGCCCCCAGCCCTTTCGAGCAGGATCTCTGGACGCGCTTCTGGACCGTGGCCAACAACGAGGAACTGGCCAAGCAGTCCGGCGTGAAGGCCATGCATGGCCAATCCGTCTACGGCAAGCTGGTGCCCAACATGGTCTACACCCTCCTCATGCGTTCCACCGGCGAACTGATCCTCCCCGCCCCCAAGCCACCGCAGGGCCCGTCCAGTTCGCCTAGCATCCAGTAGGAGCGCCAGGGAAACCGATAATGGCGCGGTGAAGCTAGCCTATGAACCTATGCCCAGGCCGCAGGAAAACCAGTACAAGGAACCACCGGTGTTCCGCCTTTTTCTTTTCCATGAACCCCCGCCCCCACTTCAGCGGCCCTTCCATTCGGGCGCGCGCTTCTGCATGAAGGCGTCGATGCCTTCGGCGGCGTCGGTGCACATCATGTTGCAGGCCATGGTCTCGGTGGCGAGTTCATAGGCGGCGTCGAGGCCCAATTCCAACTGGCGGTAGAACGTCTGCTTGCCCATGGCGACAGCGGCGGCCGATTTGCCGCAGATGGAGTCGGTGAGTTTTTTCACCTCGGCATCGAGCTGTTCCAGGGGCACCACGCGATTCACCAGGCCGCGCCGTTGGGCTTCGGCCGCATCGATGAAATCACCGGTCAGCAGCATCTCCATGGCCTGCTTGCGGCCCAGGTTGCGCCCCAGGGCCACGGAGGGGGTGGCGCAGAAGAGGCCCACGTTGATTCCCGATACCGCGAACCGGGCGTTCTCTGCGGCGACGGCCAGATCACACATGGCGACGAGCTGGCAACCAGCCGCGGTGGCGGTCCCGTGCACGCGGGCGATCACGGGCTGCGGCATCCGCACGAGGGTCATCATGACCTCGCCGCACTGGGCGAACAGCTCCTGCATGTAGGCCTTGGCGTGATTGGCGCGCATCTGCTTGAGGTCGTGGCCCGCGCAGAAGGCCTTGCCGGCGCCGGCGAGTACCACCACCCGCACCGCTGCGTCCTGCGCGATGGCAGCAAGCGTGTCCTGCAGTTCGGCCAGCAGCTCCGTGGACAGCGCATTGAACTGGCTGGGCCGGTTCAAGGTCAGCGTCGCCACGCCGCCCGCATCGCTGCGCAACAGGATCCCTTCAGGCTCGGTCTGCGGCAGGATGCTCATGGCTGGCTCCTCGTCATGACAAACATTGGCTTCGGGCGTTCAGCGAAGTGTAATAGGGAATCCTATTGTCGGCCTCGCTCAGCCTTGAAGGCGCTCAACCGCAGATGTCGCAGAAAGGGCATTTGGTCCACAGATTCCACCGATTCACACAGATTAAAGACACGATAACGGGCCTGTTCTGGGAGGGGCGATTCGCTGGCATGGGCGTCCGTGGGGGCGCCGGGGTCGCGCTTTGGGGGGCGCGGTACCGGCGCCCCCACGGACCTCCGGCAGGGCCGGAGGCCGCCTTCGGCGGGCCCATGCAGGTTGGGCCGGCGCCCATCTGTGCAATCTGTGTCATCTGTGGTTTCAGCTTTTATCTTGAAAAGGAACTCCAGAGGTCCCGCGCCGTGCTCACGACACTTCGAGGACGGCCAGTCCATCCTGCCGGGTGGAATGGCCGCCCACGCAGACGACCTCGCCCACGCGGAAGGGGCGCTGGCGCTTGCGGATCACATCCGGGAAGGCCACGGCTTCGCAGAGGCCGGTCTCGTCCTCGAAGGTGATGAACTGCATGTGCTCCCCAGTTTCAGTGCCCACGTCCTTGTCGGCCACCACGAGCGCCCAGAATTTGAGGTGCTTGTTGGGCTTCAGAACATCGGCGGCACGATCGGGGCCGCCGCCCTTGCGCACCCGGGCCAGGGCGGCGGGATGCAGATCCAGGGTGAGGCCCATGGTGGCCATCTCCAGGTCGGCGCGGTCGAAGAGGTCCGTGGGGCGCGGGCGCACGCCCGGGGGCACACCGCCCAGGCGGGCCCACATGAGGCGCGTGCGATCGCCGTCCGGGGCCCAGTGGTCGAAGGCCCCGGCGGCGCACAGCGCCTCCGCCGTGGTGACCGAGAGCTTCACCCGGCCCAGCAGGTCGTCCAGGTGCTCGAAGGGACCCTCTTGCGCGCGGTTCTCCAGCAGTTCCTCGACCTCCTTCTTCATCGCCCCATGCACCTGCATGAGGCCCACGCGCAGGGCCTGCTCGCCCTCGGCCCGGAAGGGCCAGGCGGACTGGTTCGCATCGGGGCCCCGCACCACCAGCCGGTGGCGCCGCGCGTCACCCAGGTAGGCGATGGCCGGGTAGTAGCCGCCCTGGTTGGTGATGACGGAGGCGAAGAACACGGCCGGGTGGTGGGTCTTGATCCAGGCGCTCTCGAAGCTCACCTGGGCGTAGCTGGCGGAATGCGGCTTGCAGAAGGAGTAGCCCGTGAAGGTGCGGATCATGTCCCAGGCCTCGTCCACGGTGGCCTGGCGCACGCCGCGCGCCGCCGCTCCGGTCCGGAAGCGCACCTCGAAGAAGGGCAGCTTGGCCTCGCAGTCGGGCTTGCCCAGTAGCTTGCGGAGCTGGTCGGCCTCGAAGTGGCTCCAGCCCGCCAGTTCCACGCAGACTTTGAGGACGTCCTCCTGGTAGACCAGCACGCCGAAGCTTTCGGACAGCAGGTGCGAGAAGACGGGATCGCTGGGCTCCCAGGCCTCCTCGCCGCGAGCGCGTTTCACGTAGCGGTCCACCCAGCGGTTGGCGGCGGGGCGGATGAGGCTGCTGTGGATCACCAGGGTCTCGAAGTCGCCCTTCCCCACCCGCTGCTGGAGCTGGCGCGTGGCGGGGCTCTCCACGTAGAAGACGCCGATGCTGTCGCCCCGGGCCAGCAGGGCCTGGGTGGCGGGATCCTTCCGCGCGTGGGTGCCGGGATCCTTGGGCACGCGCTCCCCCAGCACGTTGTAGGCATCGCGGATGACGGCGAGGCTGCGGTTGCCCAGCAGGTCGATCTTCACCAGGCCGTAGTTCTCCACGCCATCCTTGTCCCAGGTGGTGGTGGACACGCCTTCTTTCGCCGGCGCGGGCTGGAAGGCCGCGTGCTCCCACAGGGGCCCCGGCGTGACGATGGTGCCGCCGGGATGCACGGAGAACTGGTGGAAGTGGCCCTGCAGGGCCTTGGCCTGGCGCAGGATCACGTCCCAGGCGGGGTTCTCCGAGGCGCGATTCAGGCCTCCTTCCCAACCGCGCACGAGGCGAGCCAGCTGCTTCAGCTCGCTGTCAGGCCGCCCGTGGGCCTGGGCCACGGCCCGCAGGGCGCCCTTGGCCTTGAAGTAGGCGTGGTTGGACACCATGGCCACGCGCGCGCGGCCGTAGCGCTCGAAGACGGCCTGGATGACCTTGTCGCGTTCGTCCCAGGCGAAGTCGATGTCCATGTCGGGGGGATCCTTGCGCTCCCGGGTGAGGAAGCGCTCGAACATGAGGTTGGTGTCCACGGGATCCACGTTGCTGAGGTGCAGGGCGTAGCTCACCAGCGAGGCGGCGCCGCTGCCCCGGCCGCAGATGCGCGTGGGCAGGCCCTGGTGTTTCAGGGCCTGGACGATGTCCTGCACCAGCAGGAAGTAGCGGGCGAAGCCCTTGAAGGCGATGAGCGCCAGTTCCTGTTCCATGCGGGCGAGGATGTCGCCGCGCAGGCCACCTTGAGCATTGGGGAAGCGTGCCTCGGCGCCAGCGCGTACGCGCTGGCGCAGGAGGGCATTGAGGTCGGCGTCGTCCTGGCTTTCGCCATGGCCGAAGGGGCGCGCCACCTCCCACTGGCCCCAGTGGATGTTCCAGCCTGAGAGGCGCTCCAGCGCCGCGGCGGTGGCCTTTTCCACGGCGGGGTCACAGCAGGGGAAGCGGGCCTCCCAGTCTGGGCGCGGCACGGCGGCCTCGCTGGCCTCCCACCGGGCCTCGGTGCGGACGAACGTGGCCTGCTGGTCGATGGCCCGCTTGAGCCGGTGCATCTCCAGGCCCTCGGCGGTGCGGAAGCGCAGCACCTGGGGGGCGATCACCTCCAGGCCCGCGGCGAGGGCCTTCCGGGCCTCCTGGGCGCGCCGGGGATGGGCCAGCAGCGCGGCGTAGAACCCCTCGCTCAGCAGGGCGTCCAGGCCCGCGAGGTCGTCCGCCAGCAGAATGCAGTCCCGGGGTGGTTCAGCCTCCCCGAGGCCCGGGATGGCGATGGGCGGGTCATGGTCCGCGTGGGCCTGGGCCGTGAGCAGGCGATTCAGGGCTTGATAGCCCGCATCGGTGAAGGGCAGCGCGCCCACCGCGTGGCCCCGCCAGGTGAAGCGGCAGCCCAGGTGCAGGCGAAAGCCCGTCCACTGGGGATCCGGCGGCAGGCCTTCGAGTTCCCGGGACTTGTGGATCCACTCCAGGGTGTCGCGCAGCTTCGGATAGCCCGCCATCCCCCGGTCCCAGCAGACCAGGTCGCGGTAGCCCAGCTGGCGCGCCAGCGACAGGAGCTGCCGCGCCGGATAGACGCCTTCACCAACGCTGAAATCGGAAATGCCGAGGGCGAACATGGGGATCAATCGGAGGTTGCTCGCGATCGCCTTTGGCGTTCGCGAGCTAGAGAAAATTTGGCGGTGATCTTTGATTGGACTTTGCGGCCTCAGGCGCCCCGGTGGCGCACGAGGTATTCGGCGAGGGCCATCTGAAGCAGCGCGTTCAGGGAGAGGCCTTCGGCCTTGGCCCGGGTCTGGAGTTGCTCCAGCAGCGTTTCGGGCAGCCGGATGGCCTTCACCAC
>JBBQHW010000068.1:0-13959 GCA_038324335.1 Holophagales bacterium | reverse complement strand
ATTGAACTTGGCGATCAGATCGCTGAGGGACGTGCCACTGGCGGGAACGGCGGGCTCCGAACTCTGGGGCGGGCGGGCTTCCTGGGGACGCGGTGGCCGTGGCCCCTCGGGCCTGGGTGGGCGTGGCCCCTCGGGCCTGGGTGGGCGTGGCCCCTCGGGCCTGGGAGGACGCGAACCTTCAGGTCGGGGTGGCCGCGAACCTTCCGGCCGGGGTGGTCGTGGACCTTCAGGCCGGGGCGGCCGCGAGCCTTCGGGCCTGGGTGGGCGAGGGCCCTCAGGCCGGGGCGGGCGCGCACCTGAGGGCGGCCTGGGCTGGCCGCCCTCGGGGCGGTTCTGGGGGCGGCGGCGGTGCTGGGGCTGGGCTCGCTCCACGCCTTCGGGGGCGGCGAGCAGGGCCTTGATGGACAGGGCGATGCGCTTGGCTTCGAGATCCACGGCCAGCACCTTCACCTTCACGGCCTGGCCCACGCTGAGCGCCTCGGCGGGGTTCTTCACGTAGCGGTGGGCGATCTCCGAAAGGTGCACCAGGCCATCCTGGTGGACACCCACATCCACGAAGGCGCCGAAGTCGGTGACGTTCGTGACGATGCCCTGCAGCTCCATGCCGAGTTCCAGGTCGCTGGGCCGGTTGATGCCCTCGCGGAACTGGACCGCCTCGAAGCGGTGGCGGGGATCCCGGTTGGGCTTCTTCAGCTCGGCCAGGATGTCCTTCACCGTCTCCACGCCGAACTGGTCATCCACGAGGAGCTTGGGATCGAGGGCGTCGAGGGCGGCGTCATTGCCGATGAGTTGGGGCACGGTGAGGCCCGCCAGCTGGCAGATGCGCTGCACCACGGGGTAGCTTTCTGGGTGCACCGCGGAGGCGTCCAGGGGATCCTCGCCATCGGGAATGCGGAGGAAACCCGCAGCCTGCTGGAAGGCCTTGGTGCCGAAGCGGCTCACTTCCACCAGCTGTTCCCGGCGCTTGAAGGCGCCATGCTCGAAGCGGTGGGCCACGATGCTCTTGGCCAACCCTTCGCCGATGCCGGCCACGTAGGCCAGCAGCTTGTAGGAGGCGCTGTTGAGATCCACGCCCACGCGGTTCACGCAGCTTTCGACCACGTCATCCAGGCCCTTCTTGAGGGCGGTCTGGTTCACGTCGTGCTGGTACTGGCCCACGCCGATGCTCTTGGGATCGACCTTCACCAGCTCGGCCAGGGGATCCTGGAAGCGCCGCGCGATGCTCACGGCGCCCCGCACCGTGACGTCGTGCTCGGGGAACTCCTCCCGGGCGATGTCACTGGCGGAATAGACCGAGGCGCCGGCCTCGCTCACGCACACGCAGATGAGGCCGGTGCGGTTCGTCTCCTTCAGCCATTCGCGGATGAAGGCCTCCACCTCGCGGCCGCCGGTGCCGTTGCCGATGGCGATGGCCTCGACGGGGTTCTCGCTGCAGAGCTTCTCCAACAGGGCGCGGCTGCCCTCCAAATCCCGCTTGGGTTCCAGGGGGTAGATGACGTCGTTCTGGACCAGCTGCCCCAGCCGGTTGATGACCACCAGCTTGCAGCCCGTGCGGATGCCGGGATCCACGCCCAGGGTGCAGCGCTGGCCCGCGGGGGGCGCCAGCAGCAGGTGGTCGAGGTTGGTCTGGAAGACCTTGATGGCCTCGCCATCGGCCTTCTTCTTGGCCTCGTAGCGGACTTCGGATTCGATGGCCGGCGCCAGCAGCCGATCGAAGGCATCGCCGGTCACGTCGTGGAGGAAGCGGCGGTAGCCGCTGTTCGGGTTCACCTGGACCTTGGAGACCAGTTGGGTGACGTAGGTCTCCCGGTCCACCAGCAGCTTCACGGTGAGGATGTCTTCCTTCTCGCCCCGGCGCAGGGCCAGCAGGCGGTGGCTGGGGATCTTGCGGATGGGCTCGGAGAAGTCGAAGTAGGGCTTGAAGCGCAGCGAGGCCTGGTCGGCCTTGCGCTCCTCGCGGAGTTCCGAGCGCAGCACGCCGTGTTCGTGGAATTCCAGGCGCAGCCAGGCCCGGATGGCGGCATCCTCGGCGAGCCGTTCCGCAAGGATGTGGCCTGCGCCCTCCATGCATTCCGAAGGCGACCGCAGGCCGTCCTCGTCTTTGATGAAGGGCTCCGAGATCATGAAAGGATCAGCGCCGCTGTCGTCGGCCAGGAGGGAATCCAGCAGGGGTTCCAGGCCGCGTTCCCGGGCCGTGGTGGCCTTGGTGCGCTTCTTGGGCTTGTAGGGCAGGTAGAGATCCTCAAGTTCCGCCTTGATCCAGGTGGTCTCGATCTGGGTCTTCAGTTCCGGTGTGAGCTTGCCCTGCTCGTTGATGGATTTCAGCACGGTCCGGCGGCGGTCCAGCAGGTCCTTGTAGTAGGCGTGGCGGTCCTCCACGGCCCGGATGGCCACTTCGTCCAGGGAGCCGGTCGCCTCCTTGCGGTAGCGGGCGATGAAGGGCACGGTATTGCCCTCCTCCAGCAGCGACACGATGGCGGCAACGCCAGTTCGGGGGAGCTTGAGCTCCTTGGCCATGAGGTCGAGCACCTGATCCACACCTGCTCCTTGCGCTCCCGAATGCGGGGGAAAGGCGATGATACCAAGGTGAGCGCGGATCTGGGTCCTGCGGAACCAGATCCGCGTCAGAGAACCACTTTATGGCGCTGTCCCTGGGGCGGCCGCTCGAGGTTGCGCAGATCCTGTTTCCATTGGCCGTGGTCCAGGTCGATGCCGATGACCACCGCCGCGCAGGTGGAAGCGGTGCCGTCGGCCCGCAGGGGCAGGGGGGAGATTTCCAGGCGGCCGTCCGCCAGTTGGAAGGCCCAGGTAGCGCTGCCATCATTGCGTGCGGCCCAGCCCACGAAGGCGCAGACGCCCTTGGCCCGCAGCACCTCGCCGACGGCGGGAGGCGCCAGCAGCAGGGCCTCCAGGGCCGCGGGATCCACGGGAAAATCCCAGTGCAGGGTGAGGGAGCGGGCGGCGGCGAAGCTGGGGCCGCCGATGGCCTCCCAGCCCTCGGGCCGGGGCCGCACGTCGCCCAGCCAGGGGTCCGGGCTGCCGGCCGGGGCCTCCCCGTGGCGCGTGGGTACCAGGGGAATGTGCCGGAAGGCCGCGCGCAGCTCACCCTCCCAAGCGATGGCAGCCGAAGGATCCAGGTCTGCCTTGCTGAGATGGATGAGGCTGGCCAGGGCCGCCTGGCGGTGGACGAGGGGCCTGGTCTGCAGGTGGTCCACGGGGCTGAGGCAGGAGATGACCGTGAGGAGGCCCGCCAACCGCAGGCGTCCGGCCAGGACCGGTTCCAGCTCCAGGTCCAACAGGTCCGTGGGGTCGGCGAGGCCCGTGGTCTCCAGCACCACGCGCTGGGGCCGCTCCGCCTCGGGCCGGTCGCACCAGGCCTGGAGCGTGGCGATGACGTCATCGCGCAGGCTGCAGCAGACGCAGCCATTCACCAGGTTCTCGAGGCCCGCCAGTTCCGGCCGCTCGGCGTCCACCAGGGTGCCGTCCACACTGATGGCGCCGAACTCGTTGATGAGCACCGCCACGCGGCGGCCCGCAGCCACCTCGGCCTTCAGCAGCCGGTTGACGACGGTGGTCTTCCCTGCGCCCAGGGGGCCGGTGACGATGAGGATGTCCAGGGGGGCGGGTCGGTCCATAGGGCCATGGTCCACAGATTTCACAGATTCTCACAGATTAAAAACGGCGCCTGTGCCTGTCAGCGGTTGTTGTGGAATCCAGCCAGTCAGAAATGCCGGCCATGAATACCGCGAATGGAGTGAGAATCTGCGTGGTGGTGCTTGGTCCTACTTTCCTCCTAGTCGCGCCCTTCGTGGCTTCAGGCTTTTTCAAAGAGTTGGTGCCAACCCAGGAACACAGAATCTGTGGAATCTGTGGAATCTGTGGACCCAGCTTTTGATCTGCCAGCCCTTCAGATTTATGAGAGCGTGGATGCGTGAATGCTCTCGATCTCAGCTACCGACTGGCCGTCTCCCTGGCCGGTGCCGCGGCCCGGGCCTGTGCCCGGGGCCTGCCGAAGGGTTGGCGCATCCGCCTGGAGGCGCAGGCGCCGGAGCTGCCCAGGGGCCGCTGGATCTGGCTGCATGCGGTGAGCGTGGGCGAACTGGTACTGGCGGATGGTCTCATCGGGCGGCTGCGTGGGGCGGGCCATCGCGTCCATGTGACCACGGGCACGCTCGCGGGCCTGGATCTGCTGGAGCGGCGCCTGCCGGACTGGGACGCCGGTTCGGGGCAACTCAGTGGCGGCGCCTTTCCGCTGGATGATGCCGCCGGACTGGAATCCTTCCTGCTGCGTCCCCCCGGCGCCTTCATCGCCCTGGAGACGGAACTCTGGCCTGGCCTGTTGCAGGCGCTGGAGGAACGGGGCATTCCGCGGCTGGTGGTGAACGGCCGGTTGACCGAAAAATCGCTTGGCCGTGGCGGGGCCTGGCTGCGACGAGCGGCCTCGCGGCTCACCCAGGTTGCCGCGCGGGACGAGGCCAGTGCCGCGGCCTTCCGCCGCCTGGGGGCGCCCGCGGTGGCGCTCGGCGGCAACCTCAAGGCCGACCTGCCCCCGCCGCGGCCCCTGCATTCTGGCTGGGCGGGGCTGCGGACCGACTGGGCCGGCGCTCCCGTGCTGGTGGTGGGCAATACCGTGGCCGGCGAGGAGGAGCGCTTGCTGGAGGTCTGGACCGCGGCACGGCGGCAGTTTCCGGAGCTGCGCCTGATTCTCGCGCCCAGACAGCCTCGACGTTTCGAGGCCGTGGCAAGTCTCTTCACCAGCCGTGGGATCGCCTTCTGTCGAGCGTCATCGCCCTGGCCAGATGCAGGGAACTGGCAGGCGCTTGAGGCCCTCCTCCTGGATACCCTGGGCGAGCTCCCCGCGGCCTACGCGGAAGGTACCGTGGCCCTGGTGGCCGGGGGCTGGGCCGCGCCTGGGGGGCACAATCCCCTGGAGCCGCTCCGCGCCGGCCTGCCCACGCTCATCGGGCCGGGGTTCTCGAATTTCGAGGATCTCGTGGCACCCCTGGTGGCTGCCGGGCGTATCGCGGTGGTGGAACTGGCCGGGCTGGAGGCCAGCCTCCTGGCCACCCTCGCCCATGCGCCCCTCAGGCCCGGAACCGTCCTGCTCCTGCCGGAGCCCTTGGCCGGGGCCCTGGATCGAACCTGGGTACTGATCGCCCCACACCTTCCCCCGGTCCGCTAGAATCTCGCGAAAGGCGGAGCCTCCATGAACCGACGGGCCGCGCACATCCTGGTGATCGACGACGACCAGGGCGTGCTGGACATGATGCAGTCGGCGCTCGCCCACTACGGGATGGAGGTGCACGCGTATCCAGACGCCGTCCAGGCCATCGAGCTGCTCCAGAATCCCTCCGCCCCGGCCTTCGACCTGGTCATCAGCGACATCAACATGAAGGGGCTGGATGGCTTCGACGTCATCCACCGTGTGAAGTCCGCGCAGCCACACCTCCCGGTGGTGCTGATGACCGGCCAGGCCTCGGTGGAATATGCGGTCCGGGCCATGCACCTGGGGGCCTCGAACCTGTTCATGAAACCCCTCGCCATCCGCGAGCTGGTGCAAAGCGTCTTCCACCTGGTGGACATGCACCGCGACTTCCGCCTGGCCGACGATGGGTTGCGGGGGCTGGTCAACGAACGGCGGCACTTCCTCTTCCGTTCGGATGAACTCGATGTGCCCAGCCTCGTGCGACACCTGACGGACCGCCTGGTACCCATGGGCTTCGCCTCCCCGAACAACATGGACGTCCTGGCCATGGCCATCCATGAGGCCCTGGCCAACGCCCTCGAGCATGGCAACCTCGAGCTGGAATCCAGCCTGAAGAGCGACCTCTTCGCGGAGGAGGATCCCTATGCGCTGCTGCGCGCCGCGCGCATGGCGGATCCGGCCTACGCCGGACGCCTCATCGAGGTGCGCCTCGCCATGGATACCGAGCGGTTCGAACTGGAGATCAGCGATGAGGGCCGCGGCTTCGATGCCAGCCAAATGAAGCCCCTGCCCAAGGACTCCGACATGTCCTCCCACTGCGGCCGGGGCATGCCCCTCATCCTGCTGGTGATGGATGAAGTGCATTTCAACGAAAAGGGCAACCAGATCCGGATGGTGCTGCGGAGGAAGTAGGCTGTGGGCTCAAGGCTGTGGGCAGCCTAGACCATCCGCCGTTATGGATTTGAGCGACTCAAATTCAGAAATCGGAGCGGCCCCAGGCCGCAACAGTGATCTTTTCCCACAGCCCAGGGCCCACAGCCCAGGGCCCAGGCGCCTTCGACCCGGAATAAAAAAACGCCGGGTCCCCCCGGCGTTTCCTGAAGACTGAAGAGTCAGGACTGAAGACTGCTCAGAACGCACCCTCGACGAAGGCCTTGAGCTGGGGCTTGGGCTGGCCGCCGATGAGCTTGTTCACGGGCTTGCCGTCCTTGAACACGATGAGCGTGGGGATGCTCATGATGCCGAATTGGCCCGCCACCCCGGGGTTCTCGTCCACGTTCATCTTCACGAACTTGGCCTTGCCCGCCATCTCGCTGGCGAGTTCGTCGAGGACGGGGGCGATCATTTTGCAGGGTCCGCACCAGGGGGCCCAGAAATCCACGAGGGTGACGCCCTGGGCGATGGCCTGGGGAAATTCGGCGTCGGTGATGTGGGCTACGAGTTCGGACATGAGGACTCCTTGATAAAGGTCAGGGAACGGGGATGGGGCCTTGGGGATTGGAACCCCCCCACTGGGCGATGGTGAAGATGCTCATATAGCGTTCGTTGGTCTCTCGCAGGCGCTGGGCCAGCACTTCACAGAGGGCGTAGAGGATCTTCAAGGCGATCTTGTGGTAGGCGTCGATCACGGACCGGAGTTCCTGGAGCGGAATGAAGAACAGGTCGGTGTCTTCGTTGGCGATGGCATCGGCCGCCCGGGTCGAGTGGTCGATGAGGGCCATCTCGCCGAAGAAGGCCGGCGGTTCCAGCACGGCCAGGGCCTCTTCGCCCGAGGCGCTCTGTTTGGAAATCCGGACGGAGCCCTTCATGACGATGTACAGGCCATCACCGGCGTCCCCTTCCCGGAACAGCACTTCCCCGGCCTTGAACGATCGGACCTGCCCGATGATCAGGATCTGGACGCGCTCCGACTCGTCCAGGTTCCTGAACAGGGGCGACTGGGTCAGGAAATTGGCGTCGATCAACGCTGATCCATGGGCGGGTGATCCGCAGAAGGTTCCAGAGGCACGTGGGCGCAGAGGTCGAGGCCGAAGCCACGGAGGCCAATGTACTTCGTTTCGTGTCGGCTGAGGAGACGCATTTTTCCAATGCCCAGTTGCCGCAGGATCTGGGCGCCCACGCCGAAATCGCGGTCGCTCATGGCCTGGGGCTGGACCGGACCTTCGTCCGCCACGCCCGGCGTGTGCGCGTGCCGGCGGAGGTACACCAGCGCACCGCGGCCCTCCTTGGCGAGGACGCCCATGGCCTTCTGGAACAGGCCGGTTTCGAAGCCGTGCAGATCGTCGGGGAGCGTTTCCACATGGACGCGGACCAGGGGTGGCTCGTCGCCAGCCAGGTCGCCCAGCACGAAGGCCAGGTGGCTGCCCCCGTCCAGCAGGCTCTGGAAGCGGTGGACCCTGAGCGCCCCCCAGAGGCTGGGCATGGTGCGGACTTCCAGGGCCTTAACCAGGGGTTCCTGGCGGAGGCGATAGGCCACCAGATCCGCCACGGTCACCAAAGGCAGGCCATGCTTCTGGCAGAAGGGCACCAGGTCGGGCACCCGGGCCATGGTGCCATCGTCCTTCATGATCTCGCAGATGACGCCGCTGGGATGGAGCCCCGCCAGCCGGGCCAGGTCCACGCTGGCCTCGGTCTGGCCCGTGCGGGTGAGCACCCCGCCCGGCCGGGCGCGCAGGGGGAAGACATGGCCGGGCTTCACGAAGTGCTGGGGCTTGGCCTCCGGGTCGATGAGGGCCTGGATGGTGCGCGAGCGGTCATGGGCACTGATGCCGGTGGTGGTGCCCTCCCGGGCTTCGACGGAGACGCAGAAGGCCGTTTCGAAAGGGCTGGTGTTGTCCCGGACCATGAGCGGGATCTGCAACCGGTCCAGCAGCGGGCCCTCAAGGGCCGCGCAGATGAGGCCCCGGCCATGAGTGGCCATGAAGGCGATGATCTCGGGCGTCACGCATTCGGCGGCCAGGGTGAGATCGCCCTCGTTCTCCCGGTCCTCGTCATCCACCACCACGACCATGCGGCCCTGCCGGATCGTCTCGATGGCTGCTTCGATGGTGGCGAACGGGGAGTCGGGGTGGCTGGTCATGGATCACCAGCATCGCTCAGGACACCTCTCGGGGGAAGGCTGTTAAGGAAGTTGTCCATGGTAAGGTTGAGCATCCGATTCACCTTCCCGAGAGAGGAACAGCCCATGTCCCAGGGTGTGATCCAAGGCTCCATGCGCGAGGCGCCGCTGCCCGACATCATCCAGCTCGTGAGCCAGGGTGGGAAATCGGGCTGCTTCCACGTGCACCAGGAATCCGCCAAGGCCCGCATCTACCTGAAAGAAGGCCGCATCATCCACGCGGTCACCCATTCCGGCGAGGGGCTGGAGGCCCTCATGGAAGTGGCGCTTTGGCTCGAGGGGAGCTACCGGTTCGAAGAAGTGCTGCCGGCCGTGCCCATCACCATCACCAAGCCCAATGCCTCCATCCTCATGGAGCTGGGTCGGCGCATGGACGAATGGCGCGTCATCAGCCAGAAGGTGCCCTCGGTGGAACTCTACCCGGCCTCGACCCTGCTGCCCGGGGATAGGGTCCACGACGTGAATCCCCGCGAGACGCGCATCCTGGAACTGGCCACCGGCTACTGCAACGTGGTGGAACTGGCCGAACTGCTCCAGAAACCGGTGCTGACCGTCGCCAAGGACCTCTACGGCCTGGTCATGGCCGGGCACGTGGTGTTGAAAGGCCTGCGTTCCGGCAAGCCCCCCAAGGTGGAGGCGCCGGTCGTCGCGCCCGTCCATGAACTCACGCCCGTGTCGACCATGCTGGGAATGGACTCGGGACCGGCCCCGGCCCCCCCGTCCTCATCGGGCACCGGGTTCCAGGAGGACGACACCGCCATCGTGCGGCGCCAGGCGCCCCCCCCCTTGCCCCACCCGCAGGGCTTTCCCGAAAGCGAGGAGGCCATTCCGGAGACGGTGGGCGGCGGGTTCACGGGGGGAGAATTGCCCGTCGTGGTGTTGAAACCCGCACCGCGGGTCGATGATCCCCAGCGCATGGCCAAGCTCATGAACTTCACCCAGCGCATCGCCCAGGTCGCCAAGGGGGTGCTGCCCGAGGCCCAGCACGAGGCGGTGGACCGGCTGCAATCGCGGGCCACCCAGGCGATCATCGCGGGCGACGGTCCCGAAGCCGTAAAGGGGCTGGCGTTGGCCATCAGCCGCAGTGCAGTGGACGCGGGCTGCGCCGCCGACATGGTCCGCACGCTCAACGCCCAACTCAAGGGCCTCTTCGCCGTCAAATAGGCTTGCCGATGACTTCACGTTTTCTCCTGGCCCTCGTGGCCTCGATCCTGCTGCTGGGCTCCGGGTGCAAGGAGGCCGAAAAGACGGGTGGCACCACCGGGGCGGCGCTCTATGCCTATGATTCCACCTCGGCCTCGGTGTTCGTCTGGACAGATCTGAGCGCCCTGTACGACGGCAGCGCCACCACGGTCGCCCCCAGCAAGGAGATCACGTCCACGGTCTTTGGCGACAAGATCGCCAGCCTGGCCTGGGGTGGGCTCTGCTTCGACCGGCAGCGGGGCTATCTCTACCTGGTGTCGGAGGCGGGGAACATCGTGCGCGTGCGCAATATCCGCACTCAGAGCGGGGTCGTAGCCAACCTGGACGTCGTCTCCTTCAGCCTGGCCAGCACGGGCCGCCTCGCCACCTCGACCTTCGGCCAGGCCGCTCTTGATACCCAGAACGACACCCTCTATGTCACCGAGAACGGCACCAGCGGCACCCAGATCTGGGTCGTGACCAGCGCCAGCACCCAGTTGCAGAGCGCCTCGATCACCCTCCAAGCGCTGCAGGCCAGTGGCGATACCGGCGGGACCGGCGTGGCCGCGGCGGCCGGTTCGGTCTACGCCTTCCTGCTCGCCGGGGACACCGTGGGCACCATCGTCACCTACTCCGGCCCCCGCCTCCGCAAGGGAACGGCCGCGGGCTTCACGGCCACCAGCACGCTCATCGGTCCTGCCACCCTCCTCGGGCAGTACGGTTCCCTCGCCCTCGACACGGGCAACGGCTACCTGTTCGTGGCCCGGCACAATACCGATGCCGGCGCCACGACGGCGCCGATCCAGGTCTTCACCAGTGGCATGTTCGGCCAGGGCTACGATCAGGCGCCCACCAAGACCCTGGGCAGCGCCACGGACCAAGCGGATCTCCGGGTCATCGCCCACGCCGGCACCAAGGACTGGCTGGTGGGTCTGCGGGGGAACGGCACCACGGCCTATGGCACGATCTTCGTCTGGAAGTCGCCGGTCGGAGGCACGGCCGCCAAGATCTATACGGTGTCGCCCGCCTCGGCCGCATTCAAGGGCGTGGCCGTGGACGGGAACGCCTCGTGACGAGCCTGCGCCTCATCGGCCTGCTGCTGCAGGACGTGCTCCGCGACCTCTACCGGCACCGGGGCCAGTACGTCCTCGCGGTCCTCACCCTGGCTTCGGGTCTCTTGCTGGCGGGCGGCGGCCTGCTGCTGGTGGAAAGCCTGGACCGCTTCGTGGGGCGCCTGGAGGGCATGGCCAAGGTGGTCGCCTACGCCGCGGAAGGGCGCTCCCTGGATGAAACCGAACTGCGGCTGAAGCGGGATCCCCGGTTCCGGGAAGTACGGCGGGTCTCCGCCGAAGAGAACCGCAAGCGGTTCCTCTCCGCCACCCGGGAAGCCGGCATGCTGCTGGAAGGGGCGGGCCAGGATGCGCTGCCCGACAGCCTCGAGCTGACCCTCCGCCAGGATCTTGCCGTGGGCAACCGGGCCGTGGAAGTGGGCGAAAGCCTGCGAGGGATGCCCGGCGTGGGCGACGTGTTGGTGGACCAGGAGCGCCTTGAGAATATCCAGCGCATGGCGCGGATGCTGCGTTCCGCCCTCGGCACCCTGGGCCTCGTCCTGCTGCTGGCCGCTGGCTTCGCCACGGGCAACGTGATCCGCATGAGCATCCTGGCCCGGGAGGAGGAGATCACGATCATGCGTCTGGTCGGCGCTTCCGAGGGCTTCATCCGTACGCCGCTCCTGCTCGAAGGCGCCTTCCTGGGCCTGGCGGGAAGCCTGCTGGCCCTGCTGGGGTTGTTCAGCCTTTGGCTGCCGCTCTCGCGGGGACTGGGCGGCCTCTCGCCCATGCTGGTCGAACTGGCCCGCCTGGGCTTCTTCTCCTTCGGCAGCATGGTCCTGCTGACCTTCGTGGGCGCCGCCACCGGCGCCCTGGGCGCCCTGTGGGCCTTCTGGGCTACCCGCAAGGCCCAGCGGGAGGAAGAGGCGTTGATGGAAGGGGCGGGCTGAAGTCACTTTGCGGTGAAAGATGGGAAATTCACCACGGAGACACGGAAGACACGGAGGTGGCACGGAGGCCTCCGTGCCTCCGTGCCTCCGTGGTGGATCATTCATCTTTGAATGCAAGTTGGAATGAACCCTGTTCAGCGCTTGTGGTTCCGACCGAAGGCGGCCTCGAATTCGGCCAGGGCGACGGGATCCCCTTCGCGCACAAGGGGTTCGCTGAACTCCTGCGGGTGGCTCTCCGCGATCTCGCTGCCCTGGGCGATGTTGTAGAAGATGTAGGCGATGAACTCTTCCTGGCGCTTCTGGATGTACTTCCGGAAGGGACGGCTGAGGAAACCCAGCAGGGCGCTGTCCAGGGAAGTCCAGGTCTGGAGGTGGCCCTCCAAGCCATGGGGCCCCTCGTGATAGCGGTAGGCCGTCACCATCTTCGCGCCCACCGCCATGGGATTGTTCATCCGGCCCCGCTCTACCCGGCCGTCGGCCAGGTAGATCCGGTAGCCGGGCCGTTTGTAGATGAGGGTCATGGTGCCATGCAGGCCGCGAAGGTCGTCGACGGTGAAGGCAGCGGGAGGCAACTCGAAGGTGTAGAACCTGGGCACGAACCGGCAATGGCGCCACATGGCCGCGCAGAGCCGGGGCCGGTCGTAGAGTTTCTCCACCGTCGCCAGACGCACTTTCCGAGGCGTGGTCTTGATCTGAAAGGTGAAGTCCAGGCGGTCGAGGATGTCTTGCACCGCGGCCCGGTGCTGCGGTGCCAGGGCGTCCATGGGCAAGGGCCCCTGGGCGGACAGGCCCGATGCCAGGAGCAGAAAGCCCAGCACATGGGGAACCAGCCGGCCGCGCATGGCTCTAGCCTATCCCATCTTAATAACTCAGCACGAAGACCATTTCCAGCGTGTTGTAGCTGAGGCTGCGGTAGCTGGCGAACACCGATCGAGCTTCGACGCTGAGGTGCCGGTTGAGGGTATAGCCTACGCCCATGGTCAGGGCTGGTTCATTTTTGGAACTGGTGTCGTCCACGGTATAGGACCGGGTGGCGTTCAGCGAATCCTGGGTGGTATAGGTGCCGAAATCATGCAGCTTCCAGACCTTCAGGTAGGCCCCTGCCACGAAGTAGAGGTTGCCTTGGGGACCATTCGGGCGATAGAGGCAATCCGCGCCATAAGACCAGGCGCTCCAGCGGGCCTCTTCGTTGCCGCGGTCTGAGTACCGGGTGGATTTGTAGGAGTACTGGCTGTTCAAGGTCGGAAAGGACTGGAAGGACAGTTTGGGTCGAAAGGACAAGGTCGTGGTCAGGGGCATGGTGAGCGAAAGACCCGCGCCAACCCCGACCTTGGAGCCCATCTCATCGCGAAAATCCCCCTGGGCCGTGGCCGCGCTCAGGTGGAGGCTTGGCACCATGGGCACGGCGGCCGGGAGCAAGGAACAACCGGCCAGTCCGAGGACGAGTAGCTTGGGGCGGGCAGTGGGCATGTGGGCGAGGTCCCGTGGATGTGGAATTAGGCTAGTGCGTAAGGAGGGGCATCACGGCCTGAATGACCACGGGCTTGCCGCTCTGGCTCTTCAGATACCGAACGATGGTTTCCACATTTGCGACGATGTCGGGAATGGGGGTTCCCGCATGGAGATCATTGTTGCCGATCATGAGGAAGTAGCAGTCGATGTCCGGGTGGACCAGGGTATCCAGGCGCTTGAGGACGTCCGCGGAAGTCTCGCCATCCACGCCCATGTTGTAGGCCTTGATCCCCAGCAGGTCATTCCAGGTGGCTTCCTTGGTCCCCTTCTCGACCAGGGCCACGTAGGTGCGCCGGGTGATGGAATCCCCCACCATGCCGGCGCAGGTCACGGAGTTGAGCTTGATGTAGGGGGCGAGCCGCGAATCCACCCAGCGCAGGTAGCCGAGTTCCGAGAGATGCTCACCATCGGGCATGTAGAAAAAGACCAGGGGTCGGCCGTTATCGGCGAGGAGGCAGGAGTAGGTATCGAGGTAGGTCAGCTTGAGCTGCTGGGCCTTGGTGGCGAGGGCCATGTTCAGGGCGCGGATCTCGATGTTGCTGGTCTCGCCCACAGGGCCATGGCCGCAGCTGGTCAGCAAGGCGAAGGCCAGGGGCATCAGGAAGGATCCGCGCTTCAAGCAAAACTCCAGGATTGAAGGAAAGGTGTTCCGGCTCACGCGCGGCACTGGAACGGGAAGCCCGCAGACAATGGACCTATGATAGCGAGAGCCGGTTGAATTTTTAGGGACCTAAACCGGATCCCTGGAAACATTCACAATAAGGTTGTCTGATACATCGAATCCCTTCATGGAGCCCCCCGTGGTCCGGGTCTATTGGAAAGCCGCGCGCCGCGCCTGGCAGTGGAGTCGGCATGTCTACCGGTTGAGCCCGGGCCGCCTGAGCTCCTTCAAGCGGCATCTCCGGTGGGCCACGGCCGCAGCCCTCAGCCCCCGGGAAGCCC
>JBBQHW010000067.1:0-13979 GCA_038324335.1 Holophagales bacterium | reverse complement strand
GCGGTTGCCCTCATCGATGGCGAAGGCCGGATGCACCCGCAGGTTCACGGCCACCTCGCGGTCCACCAGGGCCTCGATGCGCGCCAGATCCTCGAAGCCTTCGGCCTGGATGCGCACGCCCATGGCCAGGGCCTTGCGCAGTTCCGCTTCCCGCTTGCCAGGACCGGCGAAGAAAGTGCGCCCGGGCGGCAGCGCCAGGGCTTCCACCCGGTTCAATTCACCGATGGACGCGCAATCAAAGCTGGCCCCCAGCGCGGCGAAGCGTGCCAGCAGGCCCGGGTGGGGATTGGCTTTCATGGCGTAGGCGAGCCGCACCCGGGGGGGCAGCACCGCGCGCAGCGTGGTGAATTGCTCCGCCGCTATCGCGCTGGAGTAGGCAAAGCAAGGCGTGCCATGGGCCTCCGCGAGTTGGCGGCAGGTGGCGTCGTCGAAGGCGAAGAGCGAAGTCATGGCGGGCCCAGCGGAAGGGAGGAGGTCAGGGGGGACGGCGTACGATCAGCGGCGGTGGGTGTGCACGATCTTCGCGACCTGGCCGGCGTGGATCCCCACGTGGAGCAGGTCCATCCGGAGCGCCTGGACCAGGGTGATCGGTCCGGCCACAGGGTGCACGAAGCAGGCTCGCCGGTGTGCCCCGGCGCTCTGCCCGGTCTCGAAGGCCTTCAGCCAGCGCAGGTGCTGGTCCCATTCCTCCCTCAGGTCGGCCAGGGCGCGCTGGCCCATGGGGAGCATGCGCTTCGACGGCACCTTCACGGGAATGGCGAGCTTCAGCACCAGCATGACCAAGGTGTACTTGATCCGGTGCTGGAGGTGGCGCGGGCGGTCCACGAGATCCGCCGGGTTCGGCAGACCCTGCAGGATGAGGCGCTCGGCCACCACCAGGTGCTCCAGGATCTCGAGGACCGACCAGGCCCCGGGACGCAGTCGGGCCTGGAGCACCTCCGGCGCCAGCCCGTCCAGCACCTGGAGCAGGGCCAGGCGCCGATCGTCCAGGGTCTGAATGAGGCAATGCGCTGGGGTTGGCGCTGGGGTTGGCGCAGGGGTTGGCGCTGAGGTTGGCATGAAGGCCATGGGTTTGGGGGAGGGTGCAACGTTCAGGCGATGGCCTGCTCAGGTGTTCCAGTAGGGCGCCAGCCGTCGCACGCCTTCCTTCAACTGCTCGGGCGTGGCGGCAAAGCTGAGGCGGGCGTGGCTGCGGCCGCCTTCGCCGAAAGCGAGGCCGGGGATGAGGACGACCTTGGCTTCGTCGCGCAGCTTCAGGGCGAAGGCCAAGGGGTCGGCATGGGCTGAAGGGGGCAGGGGCAGGAAGTGGTAGAAGGTGCCGTCAGGCGGCGTCACCGCCTGGCCCAGTTCCTCGCGGAGGGCCGCGGCCAGGGCCTCCCAGCGCAGCAGCACGGCGGCGCGGGCCTCCGCCAGCACCGTGTCGGAGTTCTCGATGAGGGCCAGCGCGGCCCACTGGGCGGGCGTGGCCGTGCCGGTGACGGCGTAGCCGTGCACCGTGCGGGCGGGCACCAGCCAGGCGGGGTCGCCCACGGCCCAGCCCACGCGCAGGCCCGGGCCGCCCCAGCCCTTGCTCACGGAACTGGTCACCACGCCCCGGTTGGTGACATCGCGCAGGCTGGGGGCGCGCACGCCGAAGTGCAGGTCGCGGTAGACCTCGTCGGAGATGAGCAGGATGCCCCGGGTCGTGCAGGCATCGGCCACGCGCTTGAGCGAAGCAAGGTCGCCGCCGCCGCCGGTGGGATTAGAGGGCAGGTTGAGGATCACGGCGGAAGCCTCCGGCGTGGCTGCCAACACCTTCAGGAGTTCATCCGCATCCAGGCGGAAGCGGTCCGGCGAGAGGCGGTAGGGCACCGGCTCGGCCCCCGCCATGCGGGCCAGAGCGGGATAGGCCACGAAGCCCGGATCCGGCACCAGCACCTTGGTGCCGGGGTTCACCCAGGCCTGGAACAAGGCGAACAGCGCCCCCTGAGAACCCGTGGTGATGAGCACTTCGTCCAGGTGGGCGTTGTGGAAGGCGGCCACGGCCTGGCGCAGCTCCGGGAGCCCCGCGTGGGGCACGTAGGCGCAGGGCCCAGGTTCGCGCAGCAAGGCCTTCCGGGCCACTTCCGGCAGATCCCAGGTGGGCTCTCCCAGCCCCAGCGGAATCGCCCCTGCGGGCGTACCATCCGTGATGGCGCGGATCGGCGAGGGCTTCAGCAGGGACAGGCGTTCCGCCACCTTCATCGGAGGGCCTGCTCCAGCGCCGTGGCCGCGTCGGTCTTCTCGTCCCGGTACTTCACGATGCAGGGGGCCGAGAGCTGGAGGCCCTGGGCCCGGGCGTAGTCGCCCGAGGCCGGGCGCGACCCGGGCACCACCACGGCGCCTTCGGGCACTTCCTGGCGCAGCTCGCAGCCATTTACCAGATCGTAGATCACGGTGCTGCCGGTGATGATGACGCCCGAGGCCAGCACGGCGCGGCGGCGCACCACGATGCCTTCGAACAGCCCCACGAGGCCCCCCACGAAGGCGTCATCCTCCACGATCACAGGCCGGGCGCCGGCAGGTTCCAGCACACCGCCCACCTGGGCCGCGGCGGACAGGTGCACGCGCTTGCCGATCTGCGCACAGCTGCCCACCAGGGCGTGGCTGTCCACCATGGTGCCTTCGTCCACGAAGGCGCCCACGTTCACGTAGGCCGGTGGCATGAGCACCACGCTGCGGGCGATGTGGGCGCCCCGGCGCACGGCGGAACCCCCGGGCACCAGGCGCACGGCGTCCTCCAGCCCGAAGTGGCGGGGCGGGTAGGCGGTCTTGTCGAACATGGGATAGCCGGGGCCCGCCATCTCCACCAGGTTCGTGCGGCGGAAGCCGCAGAGGATGGCCTGCTTTACCCAGGTGTTGGCGTGCCAGTTGCCGTCCTCGTGGCGCTCGGCGGCGCGGATCGTGCCGGTTTCCAGTGCCACCAGCAGCACCTGGTGCATGGCCGGCGCCGCCGGATCCAACGCCAGAACTTCCGGCGGCCGGCTGAAGAAGGTGCGGATGGAATCCAAGTCGACGACCATCAGTTCACTCCCGGAATGGTGCCCTCGGCGGACAGGCAGAGGGCCTCGGCCACGCGGGTGCGCGTGGCCGCCGATGCTGATACCAGCGGCAGGCGGACCACATCCTCGCCCAGGCCCAGCAGCTTGAGCGCCGCCTTTAGGGGGATGGGATTGCTCTCCACGAAGAGCGCGTCCATGAGGGGCAACAGTTGCTGATGCAGGCGCAAGGCCTCGGCGCCGTTCCCCTGGAGGGCCGCGCTGATCATGGTGGCGGTTTCCCGGGGCAGCACGTTGCCCAGCACCGAGACCAGGCCTGTGGCGCCCACGGCGATGGCGGCCAGGGCCAGGTTGTCGTCCCCGGACAGCAGGGTCTTGCCGCGCGGCAGCAGGCGGGCCACCTCGGCGATCTGGGCGAGGCTCCCGCTGCTCTCCTTCACCGCCACCACCTGGGGATTTTCCCAGAGCCGCGCCAGCATGGTGGGTGTCACGTTCAGCCCGGTGCGGCCCGGCACGTTGTAGGCGATGAGCGGCAGGCCCGGCGCGGCCTCGGCGATGGCCGCGTAGTGGGCCACGAGACCGTCGGGTGTGGGTTTGTTGTAGTAGGGCGTCACCACCAGGGCCCCGGCGGCGCCCAGCTGCTGCGCGCGCTTCGTCATGGCCGCAGCCTGGCGGGTGGCGTTGTGGCCCGTGCCCACCACCACCGGATGGCCACCGCTCTCCTCCAGACAGGCCGCGATGATGGCATCCCGTTCTTCCTCCAGGAGGGTGGAGGCCTCCCCGGTGGTGCCCAGGGGTATGAGCGTGTTCACGCCGCCGCCCACCACGTGACGCACCAGCTTCCGGAAGGCGGGGAGATCCACCTCGCCGTCAGTGGTGAAGGGGGTGGCCAGCGCAACGGCGAGGCCCGAAAGTTCCAGGGTCATGGCTTGCCTCCGGAAGACGGGGCATCGGGGCTTTGCCCAGAGGCCCTGGGGGGGAGTTTGAGGGGGGACGAAGAGCGAGCACCGCGAGCGGTCGGTCCCCCTTCATTAAAACGGGTGAACAGGGGATCAAGCAGGTCCGCAGCCAGGTCATCCATGCTGAAGACGCCCTTGCGCCCGTGCAACCACCGGGCCGCCGCGAGGGCGCCCTGGGCGAAGGGGGCCCGGGAACGCGCGGTGTGGGTGAGTTCCAGCACTTCCGCCGGAGCGTCGAGGCCCACGGTGTGGGTGCCGAACTCGGCCCCGGCCCGCACCACGCCGATGTTCAACTGGTGGGGCTCCGGCGTGCCCAGGGTCCATTCCGTCTTGCGGGGACAGCCGCGCAGTACCGCCCCCGCCAGGGTCTTGGCAGTGCCCGAGGGCGCGTCGGCTTTCAGGCGATGGTGGTGCTCGAAGAGGTAGGGATCCCGGGCGGGATCCAGGGCCGCGAAGCGCCCCATGACGGTGGCCAGGCGGGCCATGAGCGCCACCGTCAGCGAGAAGTTCGAGGAGGTGAGCACGCCGATGCGCCCGGCCACCCTGCCTTCCAGGTCGGGCAGCGCCCAGCCTGTGGCTCCGATCACCAGGTCCGTACCCGTTTCCAGGGCCCAGGCCAGGTGCTCTTCCACGGCTTCCGCCACGCTGGCGTCGATGGCCACGTCCACGGGCCCCGTCGGCGCCTCGCCCTTGTCGATGTGCCAGGCCAGGGCGTTCCCGGCCTCCGCCGCAATGGCGACGCCCAGGCGGCCCCGCCCGAAGAGGCCGAGGCGAAGGGAGGGTTGCGCGGTCACGCCTTCCCTCCCACCAGCACGCGGTGCATGCGGCGCAGGGCCTCGGCGGTGCTCTCCTGCTTCACCACCAGGCTGAGGTTGATCTCGTTGGCGCCCATGCTGATCATCTCCACGTTGATGTCGCCCAGGGCCGTGAGCAGCTGCGCCCCCAGGCCCGGCGTAGACTTCAGGCGCTCGCCCACCGCGGCGATGATGGCCCGGCCCTCGTGGACTTCCACCGTGGCGAAGGCAGCCAGATCCTGCATGAGGGGCTGCAGTGGCACGTCCGCCTCCACCGTGAGGGACACGCTCACTTCGGCGGTTGCCACCAGGTCCACGCTCACGCCCCGACGGCCGAACACCTCGAAGAGCCGCGCCAGGAAGCCGCTCTGGGCCAGCATGCGCGTGCTGCTCACCGTGAGCACGGTCACGGGCCCACGGCTGGCCAGGGCCGTGATGGGCCGGCCCGTCCGCACCTCGGCCGAGATCGTAGTGAAGCGGCCCTCGGGCTTCTGGGTGTGGCGCACGGTGACGGGGATGCGCGCTTCCACGGCGGGCTGGATGGTGGCGGGGTGCAGCACCTTGGCGCCAAAGGCGGCCAACTCGGCCGCCTCCGCGAAGCTCAGCTCCGGGATGGGCAGGGCCTCCGGGACGATGCGCGGATCGCAGGTGAGCACGCCCTCCACGTCGGTCCAGATCTGCACTTCCTCCGCGCCCAACGCGGCACCGAAGAGGGCCGCCGAATAGTCGCTGCCGCCGCGGCCCAGGGTCGTCGTGAGGCCATCTTCCGTGGCCCCGATGTAGCCCTGGGTGACCACCGCGCGGCCAGCGCCCAGCAGGGGCTGCAGGTGCGCAGTGGCCAGCGTCCGGATGGTTTTCTGATCAGGGACCGCCTCGCCGAAGATGGCATCCGTGCGCAGTACCGTGCGGGCATCCACCCAGGCCATGCCCACGAAGGCCGCGAAGATGCGCGTGGACAGGCGCTCGCCGAGGGAGGCTATGGCGTCCATGCTGCGCGGGCTCAATTCCCGCAGCAGTGCCACGCCTCGCAGCAGCAGCTCCAGTTCGCCGAACAGCTCTGTCAGCGCCGTATCCAAGCTCTCCGGCACGGCCCCAGCAAACAGATCCCCCGCGGCCTGGCGATGAGCCGCCATGAGGGCGCGCTGGCGCTCCATGGCCGCGGCCAGGTCGCCGGCCTCCGCAGCCTTGGCGGCGTCGTAGAGGCCATTGGTGGTCTTGCCCATGGCCGACAGCACCACCAGCGGCGCCTTGGGCAACGCCGCCTGCACCAGCCCCGCCACCTGCCGCATGCAGACGGCATCCGCCACACTGCTGCCGCCGAACTTGAGGACGATCATCGAATGTACCCCTTCGCGTGGGCCAGTTCCGCATTCAAGATGCTGCCACCGGCCGCCCCCGCTCGGGGGGGCCCCGCTCTGCGATCCCGCGCAGCGGGGAGCAGGAGGACAGGCCTAGATGGCCTGTCCGATCGCGGGCTGCCAGACAACACGTGCAAGGGGCGAGTCATGGAGCGGTTCATCGGATGTATCCCTTCGCATGGGCCAGTTCCGCATTCAAAATGCTGCCACCGGCCGCCCCGCGCTCAGTGTTGTGGCCAAGCAGGACGAACTTGAGGCCGAGGATGGGGCAGGGGCGCAAACGCCCCACGTGGACGCTCATGCCCTCGTCCCGCTCCACGTCGCGGCGCACCTGCGGGCGATCCTCCAGGGTGTGGACATGCACGGGCACGGCCGGAGCCGAGAACAGGCCCAGGCGCTGGGGCTCGGGCCTCCAGTTGAGGAAGGCTTCGCGGACGGCCTCGAGGGAGGGGCTCCCCTTCAGTTTCACGCTCACGGTCTCCGTGTGGCCTTCGAGGACCGGCACCCGGTTGCACAGTGCGCTCACCAGCATGGGTGCCAGCTCCACGCCCTGGGCCGTGAAGCGGCCCAGCATCTTGGGCGTCTCCTCTTCGACCTTGGCTTCCTCGTTGCGGATGAAGGGGATCACGTTGCCCAGGATGTCCAGGCTGGCCACGCCGGGGTAGCCCGCGCCACTAATGGCCTGCATGGAGGTCATCAGCACCGCCTCCACGCCGAAGGCCGCGTGCAGCGGCGCCAAGGCCATGACCAGCACCGTGGCAGTGCAGTTCGCGTTGCAGACGATGCCACCGCTCCACCCGTGGTGGTGGCGCTGGAGATCCAGCAGGCCGAGATGATCCGCGTTCACCTCGGGCACCAGCAACGGCACCTCCGGCGACATGCGGAAGGCCGCGGCGTTGGAGAACACCATGGCACCGGCCTTGGCGAAGGCGGGCTCCAGTTCCGAGGCCGGCGCCGTATCCAGCGCGCTGAACACCACGGGCGACAGGGCGAACTCCGGCGTGCCCTCGACCATGACCTGGTCGCCCAGGCCGCCGTAGGGTTCGCCGTCCAGGCGCCAGGCGCAAGCGTCGCGGTAGCGCTTGCCCGCGCTGCGCTCGCTGGCAGCCAGGTGCTCCACGCGGAAGAGGGGATGGTTGGCGAGGCGGCGCACGAAGCGCTGCCCGACGACGCCGGTGGCGCCCAAAACAGTCACGGAGATTTTTGCGGTCATGGTTCAGTCTCCCAGGAAATGCAGGGCCAGGCGCCGGTTCAGATACACTCCGGCCTCGAGGTCGGCCAGGGTCAGGTGCTCGTCGAGGGTGTGGGCGACCTTGATGCTGCCGGGACCTGCCAGCACCACCGTACGGTCCGGCACCAGGGCTCGCAGCGCCGGCGCGTCCGACCCGAAGGGCATGGGCGAGTGGTCGAAGCCCGGGAGGATGGGGTAAAGGTCGGCGGGCTCGTCCAGCCGCAGGTCCACGGTGCCTTCCGCTGGCGCCAGCCGGCGAACTTCGGCGAGCAGGGTGCTGCCGGGCACCACGCGGGCCAACAGGTGGGCTTCGGCCCTGGCGGGAACGGAATTGAGGGCTTCTCCACCTTGGAGGAGGCCCAGGTTCCACAGCTCGGGCCCAAGGGTGGGATCCACGGGGCGCGGTTGCTCCCGCAGCCGCTGCAGCCAATCCACCAGGGGCCAGGTGGCGTTGTGGCCCAGCTCGGGACTGCCGCTGTGGGCGGCTCGACCCTGGCAATGCAGGCAGAGGTGCTGGACGCCACGCTGGCCCGTGGCCAGCTTCAGCTCCGTGGGCTCGCCGTTGATGAGGGCCTTCAAATCCTGGAGGCGATCCGCCAGACCCAGGGCCGCGGTCGCCCCGGCGCTGTCGGTCTCCTCGCCCACCACCCCCAGCCAGGCCAGGCCCGAGTGGCCTTCGTCCAGCAAGGACTTCACGGCGGCCAACTGAGCGATGATCTGGCCCTTGGCGTCGCAGGTTCCGCGACCGTAGAGCACCTCGCCCTCGCGGCGCGGCGGCAGGTAGGGCGGCACCGTGTCCAGGTGGGTGGAGAAGAGCACCTTGGGCCTTCCCCACAGGGCCAGCAGGTTGGTGCGGCCTGCCGCCACGGGCTGCTCCACCACGGTGGCGCCCAGTTCTTCCAGCAAGTGCCGCAGTTCGGGCAGGCCCGTGTCCTCGCGGCCCGAGGTGGTCTCTGTCATGCAGAGCGACAGCAGGCGGGCGGCGAGCCAGCTTCGGGGATCTGCGGGGGTTGCGTTCATGGCTACCTCGGCGTGCCGACGGTGCCCTCAGGAACGCGGTGGGGGGAATCCCGCCGCTGCGCCTCAGGCCCTCCGCGCCGGGTGACCGGCACGACAGCCGCCGGGCTTTCGCCTCGTCGTCCAGGGGGCGCGTCGATGATCCGCGTTCCCTTCGGCGATTCGCCCCTTTCGCGCCAGGTCATCGGGCTCATCACCCTCGCCGTCGGTACTAATGGGAACCGCTCCTCCATCGGAAGCTCCACCTTCCCATGGCCGGGGGGCCTAGCGCAACTCCGCCAGCAGAGCCTGGCCCCGGGGCCAGGGGCCGTGGCCCGAGGCCTGATTCACCTGCCCGCAGGCACCCAGGGCCACAAAGCGCGCCCCCCATTCCGCCGCCAGACTCCGGGCCCGTTCCTGGCGCATGAAGGGATCATCGCTGGAGGCCACCACGATGGCGGGGAAGGCGAGAGTCTGCCGGGGGATGGGTATGAACGAGTGGCACTGGTCCTGGACCTTGGCTCGCTCCGCATCGAGGGGCGCCACCAGCAGGGCCCCGCGGATCTCCCGCTGGTGTTCGGCGGCCCAGTGGAGGATGGCGATGCATCCCAGGGCATGCCCCACGAGGATGGGTGGCGCTGCGCTGTCCGCGATGGCATCGTCCAGGGCCTCCACCCACTCGCCCTTGTTCGGCCGCTTCCAGCCGGAGAGCTCGACCCGATGCGCATCGGACATGGCGCCCAGCCAGAGGGTCTGCCAGTGGCCCTCACCGAGGGCCTGATGGCCGGGGACGATGAGCAGCTTCGCCATGGAACCTCCATCGACTGGTCAATTGGGAGATAGGCATAGACCTTCATGAAACGCCCCTCCTGGGGCCTGTCAAGTCCGGCGGGTTGGCTTCCCTGGAATCAAGACATCGGCCAGGCGCTTCACGTAGCCGCTGAGATCCGTCACGGCCGCTACGGCCTCGGGCGTGGTGCGCAGCAACTGGAAGTAGCCTGCATAGGCCGCGTAGGCCAGCAGGGCCCGTTCCCGGGCCTCCGCCTCGGTCAGGCCCAGGGCCCGGAAGGCCTCGATGCCGAAGGCGAGCCGCCGCGTGGTGGCGCGGCGCAGGAAAGGCAAGACGCGCGGGTCCTCGCTGGACACCCCCAGGGCCGCGAAGAATTTGCCGTTTTCTAGGTCCTCGAAGGCGGCGAAGAGCAGCACCCGCAGGCGCCGCCGGGGATCCGCGATGCCGCCGTAGCGGCTCACCACGTCCGCGCTCTGGTCCTGCTCCCAGGCCTCCAGGGCCGCGTGGATGAGCTCGTCCCGATTCTTGAAATGCCAATAGAAGCTGCCCTTGGTAACGCCCAGCATCTGGGCCAAGGGTTCCACGGCCACGGCCTGCACGCCTTCCTGCGCGATGAGGTTCGAGGCCGCCCGCATCCAGGCCTCCCGCGAGAGGGGGGCGGCGGGTCCAGCCTTCTTTTTTGGAGCGGACATGGCGGTCCTGACAGGTGACCAGACAAGGCTACCATACTGTTGCGTATGGTCTTCGGGAGCCGGCGGATGAGCCCGGGATTCCCCACCCTTCCATCGGTTGAGTGGGCCGTGCTTTTGCAGACACTGGTATCAGAATCCACCCCCCGCATATCTGGCTGGCCTGCCTCGATTCGCACCACAGGAGGCTTCATGAAGGCGTTCCTCTGTTCCCTGCTGATGTTCTTGGGCGGTTTCGGTTGTGCCCGGATCTATCGACCCGTGACGCTGCTCGCACCCCCGGCCACGGTGCATGGCACCGGGTTGTCAGGCCACCTGGCCCTTCAGCCCTGGGGAGACAATTCGCGCTACGAGCGCAAGGCGCTGAACTCGCACCTTCGGGTGGCCGTCCTGACCGTGGAGAACACGTCGGATGCCGCAGTAAAACTGGTGCGGTTGGAGCTCCCCGACGATGCCATCCTTCTTTCCCACGAGGCCGTCCTGAGCCTGGTGAGCCAGAGAACCTTCGGCTACGTGCTCCTTCCGCTGCTTCCCGTCATCCTCAGCCTGGCTAGCGGGGGAGACCGCTACGGCCAGGCCATCTTCGGCTCCATGGCCGTCATTGGCCTGGGCATTGGCATCCCCAACGCCCTCATTGCGTCGCGGAGCAATCACCGCCTGGGCGACTTCTTCCGCGAGGCGGCCTGGTCGCCGGACTCGCTGGGCCCGGGGCGAACCCGCCGCGGCTTGATCTTCATCCGCAACCGCGATCCCTATGCGACGGTCCCGGTCCGGGTGGTCCACCGGAGTCCCACCGGGGAGCGAAGCCTGGCTTTGGTCTGCCCGGGCTTGCCACCCCCCTGAGCCAGGTGGCGCCAGCGGAGCTAGACTGGTGCTTCGGAGCGCCCATGTCCCTCGTCATCGCCGGCAAGACCTTCAATAACCGCCTCGTTCTCGGCACAGGGAAGTACAAGGATTTCGCCACCATGCAGGCCTGTTACCGGGCCGCGCGGGTGGAGATGATCACGCTCGCCGTGCGCCGCTTCGACCTGGAGGCCAAGGGTGAGGACAACATCCTCAACTGGATCCCCAAGGATATCGCCCTGCTGCCCAACACCGCCGGCTGCTATACCCGCGAGGACGCCCTGCGGGTGGCGCGCCTGGCCCGCGAGGCCCTCGGCACTTCCTGGGTGAAGCTCGAGGTCATCGGCGATGCCAAGAGCCTCTACCCGGACAACGAAGAGACCCTGGAAGCCGCGAAGATCCTAGTGAAGGAGGGCTTCATCGTCCTTCCCTACGTGAATGCCGATCCCATCCTGGCGAAGAAACTCTGCGACATCGGCTGTGCCGCCGTGATGCCCCTGGGCAGCGCCATCGGTTCGGGCCTGGGCGTGCAGAACCCCATGACCCTGCTGCTCATCAAGGAAGTGGTGGCAGCCTACGGCCTGCCCATGATCGTGGACGCCGGCGTGGGCACCGCCTCCGACGCCGCCCTGGCCATGGAGCTGGGCGCGGATGGCGTGCTGCTCAACACCGCCGTGGCCGAGGCTGGCGAGCCCACCAAGATGGCCCAGGCCATGGATCTGGCCGTGCAGGCGGGCCGCCTGGCCTTCCAGAGCGGCCGCATGCCCAAGCGCCTCTACGCCAGCGCCAGCAGTCCAGAGGCCGGCGTCATCGGCAAGTAGGGCCTCTCTCGTGGAGCCCCAAAGAAACGCCCGGCATGGCCGGGCGTTTCTTTGGGGCTGGGTATGACTAGCGGGCAGCGACTCCCTCCCGCAGACCGATCTCGGCCAGCGCCGTGCCCAGGAAGTCCACGGTGCGGTCCACGTTGTGCAGCTTGTCCAAGCCGAACAGGCCGATCCGGAAGGTCATGAAATCGGCCGGTTCGTCGCACTGCAGCGGCACGCCCGAGGCTACCTGCAGGCCGGCGGCGAGGAATTTCGTCCCGGACTGGATGTCCGGGTCCGTGGTGTAGCTCACCACCACGCCGGGGGCCTTGAAGCCCTCCGCGGCCACGCTGGGCAGGCCGCAGCTTTCCAGCAGGGCGCGGGCCTTGGCGCCCAGTTCCGCCTGCTCGGTCCGCAGCTTCTCGAAGCCGTAGGCCTCCATCTCCTGCATCACCGCGCACACCCGGGCCAGGGAATCCGTGGGCATGGTGGCATGGTAGGCGTGGCCGCCCTTCAAGAAGGCGTCCATGATCTGGGACCACTTCTTGAGGTCGCAGGCGAAGCTGGTGCTGGTGGTGCCTTCCATGACGCCCTTGGCCTTCTCGGAAAGCATGACCATGGCGCAGCAGGGGCTGCCGCTCCAGCCCTTCTGGGGCGCGGTCACGAGCACGTCCACACCGATGGCCTCCATGTCCACCCACATGCAGCCGGAGGCGACGCAGTCCAGCACGAAGAGGCCGCCCACGGCATGGGTCGCCTGCGCCACCGCCTTCATGTAGTCATCGGGGAGCATGATGCCGGAGGCGGTCTCCACGTGGGGGGCGATCACCAGGCTGGGCTTCTCGGCGGCGATGGCGGCCACCACTTCGGCGATGGGGGTAGGCACCCAGGGCGACTGGGAGCCCGTGCCGGTGCGGTGCGCCTTGAGCACCGTATGGGAGGCGGGAATGCCGCCCATGTCGAAGATCTGCGACCAGCGGTAGCTGAAGAAGCCATCGCGGATCACCAGCGCCTTCTTGCCCGTGGCGAACTGCCGGGCCACGGCCTCCATGCCGAAGGTGCCGCTGCCGGGCACCAGCACGGCGGCCTCGGCATGGTAGACCAGCTTGAGGATGCGGTTCATGTCCTTCATCACCTGCTGAAAGCGCTTGGACATGTGGTTGAGGGCGCGGTCCGTGTAGACCACGGAGAATTCCATCAGTCCATCGGGGTCGATGTTGGGGAGCAGTGCGGTCATGGCGGTCCTCCTGGAAGTGTGCCTAGAGCCAATTGATGTCGGTGCCGACGGGGAGATGCGGGGTGAAGATCGACAGGTACTGGAGGTTCTCCTCCAGGGCCCGGGTGTCATGGGCGATGCCCCGGGGGCAGACATGGACGTCACCCGTCTTCACGGGCTTCCACTCGCCATTGACCAGAATCTCGCCCTTGCCGCCCACCACGATCACGTATTCGTCACAGACCGTGTGGAAGTGAGTGCCAATGGTGGTGCCCTTGACGGCGGTGCGGATCATCATCTGCGAGCGCGGGGCTTCGAAGACCACTTCGCTGTCCACGCCCTTCTCGGGCAGGGCCCGCTGGGTGTAGTAGTGGGGCAGGTTGAGCAGGACCGCCACGTTGGGCGTGGAGTCGATAAGGCCTTTGAGGGTCTCTAGAGCCAGGGTTGTCATGTCATTTACCTCCGTGTTGGTGCGAGTTTGGTGGTTGCGATCAGCTGACTGCCGGCGCGGTCGGGAGAATCCAGGGAATGACGAAGGCCTGCAGGAGCACCAGGGCGATGACGATGACCAGGAGGATCATCGAATACTTCAAGGTCTTCCTGAAGATGTCCGTCTCCCTGCCCACGAGGCCCACCGCGGCGCAGGCCACGGCGATGGACTGGGGGGAGATCAACTTGCCCATGACACCGCCGAAGAGGTTGGCTGAAGTGGTCAGGACCGGGTTCAACCCCAAATGTACGGCGGTGACCTGCTGAAGCTTGCCAAAGAGGGCCGCCGAGGAGGTGACGGAGCCGGTGAGGAACACGCCCACCAGGCCGATGATGGGGGAGAAGATGGGGAAGGCCATGCCCGTGAGGACGGCGAAGGCCAGGCCCAGGGTGAAGGACATGCCCGAATAGTTGGCCAGGAAGCCCAGTCCGATCACCGAAGCCAGCGTGATGAGGGCGAAGCGGAGCTGCTTGAAGGTCTTCAGGAACACCCGGCCGCCGGTGGCGGGGCTGATGCCCAGGATGGCCATGGAGATCAGGGAGGTGATAAACATGGCGGTGCCGGGGGCGGTGAACCATTGCCACTTGTAGCTGGCGGCATAAAGGGTGGGCTTGGCCACGATGGGCGCAGTCTTGAACACGACACCGTCCAGTCCCGGCCACTTGGGCACCGCCAGGAACCAATGGTGAGTCTTTTCGGCGTAGTTCTTGAAGATTGGCGTGCCCCAGATCCCCATGACGACCATGAGGATGAGAAAGGGCGACCAGGCTTTGAAGATCTGGCCCGCGGAATA